>NZ_JBEZOK010000018.1:0-127902 GCF_040706515.1 Streptomyces sp. NPDC047880
GAGCTGCAGACACTCCTCGCGACCTGGACCGGCGCCTGCCCCACCTGCAACCGCGACATAACCAGCCCAACACCGACCTGACCAAGCACTACTAGTTGACGTCGACGGCGACGCCGCCCTTGGTCACCGGGGCGTACTTGGCGGTGAAGAAGGCGTTGGCGAAGCACAGCGACGAGCCGGACACCTTGGTGAACTGCTGGTTGGTGAAGGCGATGCTGTGGTCGGCGTTGCTCGCGGAACCGGTCAGGCCGGGGGCCTGGTAGACGCAGGTGACGCTGCCGAGCAGGGTGCGCAGCTTGACCGTGGACTGCACGGTGGAGCCCGCGGCCGGGGTCACGGAGACGGTGCCGCCGGAGGACACGCTGGTCGTGTAGGGCAGGTTGTCGACCGTGATGCCGCTGACCCCGAGCACGCCGACGACGTTGGTGGTGCAGCCGCTGGTGTCGAAGGTGTGCGAGGTCAGGGTTTCGGTGGCGGTGCCGGGGGCGGCCGGGTTGTCGGTGACGGTGGCGGAGAACGCCGACTTGGTGCAGGAGATGCCGCTGGTGCCGGTCGCGCTGGAGTAGAAGGTGGCGGCGGTGCCGCTCGCCAGGGACGCGTCGAGCACGTCGCCGACCGCGACGGCCGCGCCGTCGGTGGTGGTCAGCACGGGGGTGTCGGCCGCGGAGGCGGGGGCGGCGAGGCCCAGGGCGGCGACGGCGGCGGCGGCGGCGGTGAAGGCGAGCAGGGTGCGCGTACGCATGCGGGTGTACCTCTTTCGATAGCGGGGGGTGAGGGAGAGGGGGTGCGCCGGGCGACGGCAGGCCGGTCACCGGCCGGAGGCTCACACGGGAGGGGGCCTCCGGCCGGGCCGGGCGGGGGGTGGCTGGTGGCGCGGCACGAGGGAAGCGACCGTGCCGTGACAAGGGGACTCGGGCGAGGAAAGCCCGTGCGGACGCACCTGGCGACGGGATGCCCGTTCGGGGACGGGCGGGTCCGGGACACGCGGACGTGCCGGGCGACGGATCCGGCGCCACGGACCCGGTGGGACGAGGAGAGTTGTAGACCTGCGTATCCGCCAACGTCAAGGCCCCGCAAGGGAGTTGTCAGGAGTCTGAGTCTTTCGGAACAGCGGAGACTCACCCGTGCCGCACAATCACCACTCTTTGTCCACACTTCCCTTGACCCTTCATGTAACCCCCGGTAACTTCCTCATCGGCTACTGCGGCGTAACGAGAAAGCCCTTGCAACCGCCGGGAGTTGCGGGCCACGTGCGTACGCGGTCGATGTCCGCGCCAGGGCAACGTGCCACCGAGTCCGATCCGCACCCACATGCACCTGGAGCAGACATGACCTCCGCCGAGCAGACCCCCGAAAGACCGGACGGCGGCGCCGCCCCGGATGCCGGTGACACTCCCGCGCGACGCGGACGAGTCCGGGCCCGCCGGGCCGCGGTGATGGCGGTGCCGGCCACCCTGGCCGCCGCCGGCCTCGCGGTGCTCACCGCCCAGGGGGCGCTGGGCGTGCAGTTCGCCATCTCCGGCATGCCGTTCACCGTCACCGCGACCGAGCTGAACGGCACCGGCTTCGCGCAGTTCGGCGGCCTGGACGAGATGGCCGAAGGCAGCCCCAACGCCGGCGACACCGGCGGCCAGGTGCTGGTCGTCACGTCCGTGATCAAGAACGCGACCCTCACCAAGCTGTGCCAGAGCGTCGACCTGGGCGGCACGAACCTGGTCATCCGGGCCGGTGAGGGCGCGCAGAAGGTCACCGCCAGCGACCTCACGACCGACTCGACCGAGCTGTCCGGCGACGCCGCGTTCAACAACATCGAGATCGGCAACGACGCCAGCACGCTCGACAAGGCCGGCCCCAAGGGCCGGGGGCCGAAGGGCGTCTTCAGCCAGCAGTCCGACACGGTGCACATCGCCAACCTGCGGCAGACCAACTACGCCACGACCGCCGGTGTGTTCAAGCTGCCCGGTCTGAAGCTGGGCTTCAGCGGATCGGGGTGCTGATGTCGCGCGGTCCGCGCGAGGGTGTCCGGCCCGCCTTCCGGCAGTGGCGGGCCGACCGCCCGTTCTGGGGCGGGCTGCTGCTCGCCCTGGGCGGGGCGGAGGTGCTGCTCACGCTGAAGGCGTCGCTGGACGTCATCCTGCATGTCGGCATGCAGGGCCTGGCCGGCTACCTGCTCCCGGTCGTGATGCTGCTGTGCGGGGTGCTGATCCTCTTCAACCCCGCCCAGCGGCTGTTCTACTCGGTCATCGGGGTGCTGGTCTCCCTGGGCACCTGGCTGACCTCCAACCTCGGCGGCTTGTTCGTCGGACTGCTCCTGGGCGTGGCCGGCAGCTGCCTCGCCTTCGGCTGGCTCCCGGACCAGGAACCCCGCGTCAGCCGCAGGCGGCGCCGCAGGGAGGCCGAGGCCGCGCGAACCGCACCACAGCCCCTGGAGCGCAAGACCGGCCAGACCGCCTGAATCAGGTCAGCGATCCTCCCTCCCCTGGCGCCACCCGGCCACGGCCCACTTGGCTGGACCTGCCGCGCGCCCGCCCACCGGCTGGGTGCGCGCCCCGTGACCAGTCGTCAGTCCAGGGAGAGTCAGATGGAGTTCAGCCACCCGACGGTGATCGACCCGACCGGCCGCGACATCCACGGCGAGGCCGCCCGGATCCGCGCACGCGGCCCCGTCACGCCCGTCGAACTCCCCCACGGCGTCCCGGCCTGGGCGGTCAGCAGCGCGCCGCTGCTGAAGCGGCTGCTCACCGACCCGAGGGTGTCGAAGGACCCACGCCGGCACTGGCAGCGCTGGAACGACGGCGAGGTCTCCCCCGACTGGCCGCTGTACACCTGGGTGGCGGTCCGGAACATGTTCACGGCCTACGGCACCGAGCACAAACGGCTGCGCACCCTCGTCTCCAAGGCGTTCACCGCCCGCCGCACCGCCGCACTGCGGCCCCGGATCGAGGAGATCACCGAGGCGCTCCTCGACCGCGTCGCCGAGGCGGGGGCCGGCGGCCACGCGGTGGATCTGCGGGAGGAGTTCTGCTACCCGCTGCCCATCCAGGTCATCGGCGAGCTGCTCGGCCTGCCGGAGGAGCTGGGTGCCGAGCTGCGGGCCGTGGTGGACGGTGTCTTCCACACCTCGGCCGACGCGGCCGAAGTCGCCGACATCTACGCCCGGTTCTACGCCGTCCTCGGTGAACTGGTCGCAGCGAAACGGGCGGTGCCCGGCGACGACCTGACCTCCGCGCTGATCTCGGCCCACGAGGAGGAGAGCGGCACGCGGCTCAGCGAGCAGGAGCTGCTCGACACGCTGATGCTGATGATCAGCGCCGGTCACGAGACGACGGTGAACCTGCTCGACAACGCCGTCCACGCGCTGCTCACCCACCCCGCCCAGCTCGCGCACGTCCGCAAGGGGCGGGCCTCTTGGGACGACGTCATCGAGGAGACCCTGCGGGCCGAGGCACCGGTGGCCAGTCTGCCGCTGCGCTACGCCGTCGAGGACCTCTCCCTCGGTGAACTGGGCGGCCCGGACGGCGCGGTGATCCGCAAGGGGGAGGCGATCCTCGCCGCGTACGCCGCCGCCGGACGCGATCCGGAGCAGCACGGCCCGGACGCCGCCGTCTTCGACGTCACGCGCGCGTCCAAGGATCATCTGGCCTTCGGATACGGCGTCCACCACTGTCTGGGCGCCCCGCTGGGCCGGCTGGAGGCGCGCGTGGCCCTGCCAGCCCTGTTCGACCGGTTCCCCGGCCTCACTCTCGCGGCACCGGCGGACGGGCTGCCGCCGGTGGACTCGTTCATCTCGCACGGCCATCGGTCGCTGCCGGTTCTGACGGGCTGACGGGCTGACGGGCTGACACGCAGCACGGCGGGCGCCGGCGGGGCGGTCGGCCATGGCGACGGCCAGGACCCGCAGCCCGGCGTCCGTCTCCCGGGCGGCGAGGGCGAGCAGCCGCTCGTGCTCGCCGGGCGCGCTCGCGCAGCGTTCCCGGACGGCCTCCGCCGCGCCGGTGAGGACCACCATGTGGCCTCCGGGGCCGCTTCGCAGCTCCGCTGTCGAGGTCCGCCGCACGGGGTCGAACAGCACGGCGTCCACCCCGCCGTACCTTCGCCCGCCGGTCCGGCCGCCTCCCAGCAGGGCCTCGTCGAGGGCGTCGGGAGAGGGCGGTTTTCGCGAGCCGGAGGGTCCACCACGCGCCGATGGCGACCCGGTGCAGGACGTCGGGGCCGTCCCGCCCGGCCCGGTCGGGGGCCCGTTGGACGACCGGGCGGTCCAGGGTGCAGGACAGGCCCAGGAGGCGGCGGCGCGCCGGTGCGGCACGGGCGGTGGGCCGGTCCACCAGGAGCCGTACGACCTCCACGACGCCGGGGGCGTCGACGTCGTACACCTGGCGGGGCCGAAGACCCTCGGCGGCAAGCGTTTCCGTCCGGCGCCAGGCAGGTCCGCACGGGCCGGCCGAACCGCATGGACGGTACGGAAAGCCGAGGTGAGAGCATCCGCGGCCCCGCGTTGTTCGACCGGCCGGACAGATCATCACGATGCGGCAGCATCAACTCACGGCATGTGGCCGCTCACTTGACGACCAGTGGTCACACACGGTTGGCTCCGGGCCAGCGAGAGTCATCCGGGCGGTGCACACCTGCGGCCCCGCCTGCGCTCTCCCCCTGCTCTTGCTCGGCCGCACAGCGAGGTCCGCCCCCCCATGAACAGTCCCCGCCCGCCGCACACCTCCGCGAGAGGCCTGCGTGTCGCGGCCCTGGCGTCAATCCTGTGTCTGCTGGTGTCGGGCTGCTCCGTCCTCGGCGCGGCCGGGGACGGCCCGGACGGGGACGCGGCGGGCGGACGGGGCGGCGGGATGAAGATCGCCCTGGTCACGCACGGCGGCAAGGGCGACGCGTTCTGGGACCTGGTGCGCAAGGGCGCCGAAACGGCCGCCGCGAAGGACGGCGTCGACCTGACGTACACCAGCGACGCCGACCCGGCCGCACAGGCCGCGCTGGTGCGCGATGCGGTCGACGACAAGGTCGACGGCATCGCGGTGACCCTCGCCAAGCCGGCGGCGATGCGCGGGCCGATCGCCCGGGCCAAGGCGGCCGGCATCCCCGTCGTCGGGCTCAACTCCGGCATCGACGCCTGGCGGCCCGCGGGCCTGCTGGAGTACTTCGGCCAGGACGAGTCCGTCGCGGGCCGGGCCGTCGGCGACAAACTGGACGACGTCAAGGCCCGGCACGCCCTGTGCGTGGTGCACGAGCGGGGCAACGTCGCGCTGGAGGCCCGCTGCGCGGGGATGAAGAAGACGTTCCACGGCGACACCGACAACCTGTACGTCGACGGCAGCGACATGGACGCGGTGACCGCCGCGATCGCGTCCCGGCTGCGGCAGGACACGAGCATCGACGAGGTCGTCACCCTGGGTGCCCAGTACGGGCTCAGTGCCGTCGACGCCGTGCGGCAGTCCGGCAGCCGGGCGAAGATCGCCACCTTCGACCTCAACAAGGACCTGGTCGAGGCGGTGAAGAGCGGAAGGGTGCAGTTCGCCGTGGACCAGCAGCCCTACTTGCAGGGCTACCTGGCGGTGGACGCCCTGTGGCTGTACCGGACCAACGGCAACGTCAGCGGCGGCGGGACGTCACCGGTGCTCACCGGGCCCGCCTTCGTGACCAGGTCGAACGTGTCCGCCGTCGCGCGGTTCGCGGCCGCCGGGACCCGGTGACCGGGCATGTCCTGTGACCAACTCGCCAAAGATTCGGTCAGGCCCGGCCCCCATGTCCACTTGTACGGATAACATCCTGCGCATCCCATGTGCCGCACCCGGGACGGCACCACCCCCGCGCCCGTCCCCCACACCCCCCTACCGCTCCCCCTTCCCGCTCCTCTCTCCCCGCTGATCGCCCTAGGACGACGATGTCTCGACGGACAGGTGCCCGGCGCCGCCTCGGTTCCATACGCCTCTCCCTGGTGCTCCTGGCCCTCGTACCCAGCGTCACCCTCGCCGCCATGTGGGGCGTGACGACGATCCAGATGTTCTCGGAGGGCCTCAGGCTGCGCGACCAGACGGAACTCAGCCGGTCGACCGGCGCCATGGGCACCGACGCGACGCTCGCGCTGCAGCGGGAACGCAGCCTGTCGGCCGCCTTCCTGGCCTCACCGAAGAGCTCACGGGCGGCGCTCGACGCCCAGCGCGAGAAGACCGACGAGGCGGTGGCCAAGCTGGTCGGGCAGGCGGACGCCATCGAGAAGGCGCCCGCGCGCGTATCCGACCGGCTGTACTCGGTCCTGGGCTCGGTGGGCAGCCTGGAGTACTACCGGGACCAGGTGGACAACCCGACCGACATCACCGCGCAGCAGGTGCTCGACCAGTACTCGTCGATCATCGACGACCAGATCCACGCGTTCCAGGAACTGTCCCAGGTCGACGACGGCGACCTCACCTCGCAGGCCGGCCCGCTGGTCGGTCTCGAACACGCGGCGGAGCTGGTCTCCCGGGAGGACGCGCAGCTGACCCTGGCCTGGCCGACGGGGCACCTGGACGACAGGACGTGGACCCAGTTCACGGAAATGGTGAACACCCGGCGCTGGCTGGTCCAGGACCAGGTTCTGCCGCAGCTGACCGGCAGCGCCAAGGCGCAGACCGAGCGGATCCTGGCGAGCCCGGAGTGGCGGACGCTGCAGTCCGTCGAGGACCGGGTGCTGGCGTCGCGCAACGCGAGCGCCACCGCCGACCGGATCGCCCTGCCGGACGCGCACCGGCAGTGGTCCGCCGCCATGGACAAGCTGTCCGACCAGTACGCGGGCCTCATCGAGCAGCAGACGTCGGGGCTGCTGCAGCGCAGCGCCGACAAGGCGGACGCCCTGCTGCTCAAGGCGGCCCTGCTGAGCGCCGGCGGGCTGCTGGCGCTGCTGGTGTGCGTCGGCATGTCGTGGCGGATCACCCGCTCGCTGTCCCGGCGGCTGCGCGGTCTGCGCCGGGCCGCGGTCAGCCTCGCGCAGGAGCGGCTGCCCGACGTGGTGGCGCGGCTGGAGCGCGGCGAGACGGTCGACCCGGAGTCGGCGACGACGCCCCTGGACTACGGGCACGACGAACTCGGCCAGGTGGCCAGGGCGTTCAACACCGCCCAGCGCACCGCCGTGCACACCGCCGTCGAACTCGCCGACACCCGGCGCGGCTTCCAGAAGATCATCCTGGGCATCGCGCGGCAGAGCCAGAACCTGGTCAACCTCCAGCTGAGCAAGCTCGACACGCTGGAACGCGAGCACACCGACCCCGACATCCTCAAGGGCCTGTACGAACTGGACTCCACCGCAAGCCAGTTGCGCCGTTACGAGGAGAACCTCGTCATCGTCAGCGGCGAACGGCCCGGCCGCAGCTGGACCGAGCCGGTGGCGCTGATCGACATCCTGCGCAGCGCGGTCGGGGAGGTCGCCGAGTACCAGCGGGTGGAGGTGCTCACCGAGGAGGAGGTGTTCGTCGCGCCGCCCGCCGTCGCGGACGTCATCCATCTGCTGGCCGAACTCATCGACAACGCGACCGCCTACTCCCCCGCCCCGAGCGCCGTCACGGTGCGGGCCGACATGGTGGCCAAGGGCCTGGCCGTCGAGGTGGAGGACCGGGGCCTCGGCATGTCGGAGGAGGACTACACGTCCTTCAACGAACAGCTCGCGGTGCCACCGCAGTTCGACGTGGTGGCCCTCGCCGACGACCTGCGCCTCGGCATGTTCGTGATCGCCCAGCTGGCGCACCGGCACGGCATCGCCGTCACCCTGCGCTCCTCGCCGTACGGCGGGACCACGGCGATCGTGCTGATACCGCACGAGATCGTGGTGCGGGAGCTCGCGGACAGCGGGCCGACGGACGGCGACGCCCCGGACGAAGGGCCGGCGGCCGTGGACGGACGGGGTACGGCGGACACCGAGCCGAGTGCGGAGCCGCAGCGCGGCGGGGCGTCGCGCGCAAGCGACAGCACCGCCGGGGCAGCCCGCGAGCCCAGACCCCTCGTCACGGCCCGTACCGCCTCCGCCGCCCCGTCGGCGGCCCGCGAGGCCCTCCCCCGCCGGGACGGTCTCGCCCCGCTCCCCCGCAGGGTGCCGCAGACCAGCCTGGTGGAGGAGTTGCGCGAGGAGGCCGCGCCCGCCGGCGACGACGGCTCCCTCGACGACTTCACCGCGGAGGCCGCCGCGTCCTCCCTGGCCGGTTTCCAGCGCGGCACACTCCGGGCCCGTGACGACGCGGCCACGCCGCCCCACTCCGACGAGACGCCTGTCGTACCCGGGCAGGCCGCCGCCGGACCCGTCCCCTCGACTCCGCCCGCCGACCGCTGACGAAGGACACCGCAATGACACGCCCCATCCCCGCCACGCACACCCAGCTCGACCAGCTGCTGACCGGACTCGTGGAGCGGGTCGCCGACGTGAACCAGGCCGTGGTGCTCTCCGAGGACGGCCTGGTGGTCAGCAAGTCCACCGGCTTCCTGCGCGACGACGCCGAGCGGCTCGCGGCGACCGCGTCCGGCCTGATGAGCCTCAGCAAGGGCGTCAGCATGGACTTCCGGGGCGGTCCGGTGCGCCAGGCGCTCATCGAGATGGCCAACAGCTATCTGATCCTGACCTCCGCCGGGCCCGGCGCGCACCTGGTCGTGCTGACCGGGCCGGGCGCGGACGTCGGGGTGGTGGCGTACCAGATGAACATGCTGGTGAAGAAGATCGGCGAGCACCTCAGCGCGGCGCCCCGGGGCGTGGCCGGCCCCGTCGTCGGTCCCGGCGTGTGAGGTGGACGTAGGTGATGCGGCGGCCCGGCTCGTCAGACCGTTCGCCCTGACCCGTGGCCGGACCCGCCCGAGCCGCGCCGACTTCACCCTCATCTCGACGGTCACGGCGGTCGATCCGCCGCCCGCCACGGCGGCCCGGTGCCAGCCCGAGCACACCCGGATCCTGCGGCTGTGCGCCGAGCCGGTCGCCGTGGCGGAGCTGGCCGCCCGGCTCGACCTGCCGGTGAGCGTGGTCGTCATCCTGCTGTGCGACCTGCTGGAGGCGGGCCGGATCACCGTCCGCCCGCCCCGCCCGGTCTCCCGTACCGCTCCGGACCTGGACCTGCTGCAGAAAGTGAGGGACGGCCTTGGCCGGCTCTGAGCTTGCCACTGACGCGTCTTCGGCACCCGACACGGTCAAGATCCTGATCGCCGGTGGCTTCGGCGTCGGCAAGACCACCATGGTCGGGTCGGTCAGCGAGATCGTCCCGCTGCGTACCGAGGAACCCCTGACCATGGCCGGTCTGGGCGTCGACGACCTCGACGGGATCGAGGAGAAGCGGGCCACCACCGTGGCCCTGGACTTCGGGCGGATCACCATCAGCCCGGAACTGGTGCTGTACCTGTTCGGTACGCCGGGGCAGCAGCGGTTCTGGTTCATGTGGAACGACCTGGCGCTCGGCGCGCTCGGGGCCGTGGTCCTGGTCGACGTGCGCAGGCCCCGGGCCAGCTTCGCCGCGATCGACTTCTTCGAGCGCCGGGGCATTCCGTTCGTCGTCGGTGTCAACGGCTTCCACGGCGAACACCCGTATCCCGCCGAGGAGATCAAGGAGGCACTGGCGGTGCCGGACCACGTCCGGGTGCTGCTGTGCGACGCGCGGGACCGGGAGTCGTGCCGGGACGTGCTGATCGCGCTGATCGACCAGTTGATCGCGTCGGCGGTACAGGCGTAGGGGCGGCTGCCGGAAGGGTCCGGCCCGGGCGGTCGTGGGAACCGCCCGGGCCGGACCGGTGGCCGCGAGGCCGTCGGACCGCCATGTCCGCCGGGCGTCAGGCCGTCAGGCCGTCAGGCCGTCAAGCCGTCAAGCCGTCAAGCCGTCAGGCCGTCAGGCCGTCAGTTCAGGCCCGCCGACTTCAGCCATGTCGTCGCCACGTCCAGCGGGTCCTTCTTCTCGAGCTGCACCTGCGCGTCGAGTTCCAGCAGGGTCTTCGTGTCCAGCTCGGCGGAGACGGCGTCGAGGGCGTCGACGCCCTTCTGGGGGAGGCCGCTCTTGTTGACCAGCGGGGTGACGTTGGCGAACCCGAAGAGGTTCTGCGGGTCCTTGAGGACGACGAACTTCTTCTTCACGATGGTCGGGTCCGTGGTGAAGATGTCCGCGGCCTGGATGGTGTTCCGGGCCAGGGCCGCCTGGGTCAGCGGGCCGCCCGCGTCGAGCGCCTTGAAGGACTTGAACTCCAGGCCGTACACGGACTTCAGGCCCTTCAGACCCTGCTGCCGGGTCTGGAACTCGGGGGAACCGCCGATCACCAGGTCCGGGGCGGCGTCCTTGAGGTCCGCGAGAGTGGAGGATGCGGTGAGGTCGTACTTCTTCGCCGTCTCGGCGTTGACGGTGACCGAGTCCTTGTTCTCGGCGGGCGACGACTGAAGCAGCGTCAGCTTCTTGTCCAGCTTGGCCTTGACGGCCGCGTTCACCGCGTCGGCGGACTTCTGCCCGGCCTTGGGGTCCAGGTAGGCCAGCAGCGAGCCGTTGTACTCCGGCAGTACGGTGACGGAGCCGTTCTTCATCAGCCCGTACGTCGTCTCACGGCTGCCGATGTTGTGCTTGTAGGTGACCTTGAGGCCCTTGGCCTTGAGCGCCTCACCGTAGATGTCGGCGAGCAGGGTGCTCTCGGCGAAGTTGTTGGAGCCGACGACGACGGTCCCGGCCTTCGCCTTCTCGCCTGCCAGGGGGTTGTCGCCGGAGTCGCCGGACGAACAGCCCGCGAGCAGCGCCGCAGCGGCGGTGAGCGCGACGGCCGCCACGCTGGTGTGCCTCGTCCTGGACCTGCTGCTGTTCGCGGTGAAAGTCATCCACCGATCCAATCCAGCCGCTTTGTGATCAGTCAAGAGCGCCCTGGTCACGGTTTGTTACAGACTCCGCGCAGACTCCGCGCCGGGTCTCACCGTCGGCGCACCCCCGGCGACACGGCCACCCGGCCCGCCGCCCAGAACAGCGCCAGCGTGACGAGGGCCAGGACGGCCACCAGGGTGGCGCCCCCGACCACTTTCTCGTAGTCGCGCTGGTAGAGCCCGTCGACGATGTACCGGCCGAGGCCGCCCAGGCTGACGTACGCCGCGATGGTGGCCGTGGACACGATCTGGATGGCCGCCGAGCGCAGACCGCTCAGGATCAGCGGCAGCGCGACCGGCAGTTCGACCTGGAACAGGATCCGCGACTCGTGCATGCCCATGCCGCGGGCGGCGTCCACCGGAGCGGGGTCGACGGTGCGGACCGCCTCGTAGGTGGTCACCAGGATCGGCGGCACGGCGAGGACGACCAGGGGGATCATCACGGGCAGCAGGCCGAAGCCCATCACGATGACGATCAGCACGAGCAGGCCGAAGCTGGGCAGTGCGCGGGCCGCGGTGGCGATGAAGGCGAGGGCGTTGCCGCCCCGTCCGGTGTGCCCGGTCAGCAGGCCGACGGGCAGGCCGATCGCGGCGGCGAGAGCCAGGGCGAGCAGGGAGTACTGGACGTGTTCCAGCAGGCGTTGCGGGATTCCGTCGTAGCCGTGCCAGTGGGCGCTGTCGCTGAAGAAGGCGTTGACGAAGTTCAGTACGTTCACCGGGTCACGTCCTGCGGGCGGGCGGGCAGCGGCTGCCGCGCTCCGGTCTTGGGGCGTCTGCGGGTGCCGCTCGGCATCCACGGGGTCAGTACGACGCGCAGCAGCACCAGCAGCGCGTCGCAGAGGATGGCCAGGACCGCCGTCGTGATCACGGAGTTGACGGCCAGTTCGGGCCGGTCGTACTTCTGCGCGTCGGCGAGCAGGTTGCCGAGGGCGCCCTGGTTGCCGATGAGGGTGCCGACGCTGACCAGGGAGATGCTGGAGACGGTGGCGACCCGCAGTCCGGCGATGATGGCGGGCACGGCGATCGGCAACTGCACCTGCACGTAACGCCGTACGGGTCCGAAGCCCATGGCGGTGGCCGCGGCCAGGGTCTCCTGGGGCACGGAGCGCACCCCGTCGACGATGGCCGGGACGAGCACCACGAGGCTGTAGACGGCCAGCGGGATCATGACGGTCAGCTCGGTCTGGCCGGTGTAGTCGATGAGGACCACGAAGAAGGCCAGCGACGGGACGGCGTAGAGGATGGTGGTGGCGCCGAGCACGGGCGGGTACAGCCAGCGGAACCGGACGCAGAGCTGGGCGAGCGGCAGCGCGAGGACCAGCCCGGCCAGGACGGGCAGCAGGGCCTCGCGCAGATGCAGTCCGATCAGGCCGGCGTAGCTGTGCTGGAGGTCGCTCGGGATGTCGAAGAAGCCGTTCACGAGGCGACCTCGGCCTCTTCGGCGTGGCCTGCGGCGTGGGCGCTGCGGATCGCCTCGCCGATGGCCGCCTGCGAGACCACGCCGGTCACCCGCCCGGCGTCGTCCACGGCGACGGCCCAGCCGGCCGGGGAGAGCACCGCGCAGTCGAGGGCGGCCCGCAGGGAGTCGGTGCCGGGGACGAACGGCCGTCCGTGCGGCAGGAGCCGGCCGGGGTCGATGTCACCGGCCGACAGGTCGCGCGGCTCGGCCCAGCCGAGGGGTCGGCCCTCGGCGTCGGTGACCAGCAGCCAGGGGGCGTCGGCGGCGGCGATCCGCTCGGCGCCGGCGTCGGCCGGGATGACCGGGCCGGTCGTCAGCGGGAGTTCGGCCGAAGGGAAGAACGACAGCCGCCGGATGCCGCGGTCGGCCCCGAGGAAGTCCTCGACGAAGGCGTCGGCGGGGCTGGACAGCAGCTCGGCGGGCGGGGCGTACTGGGCGAGGTGACCGCCCTCGCGCAGCACGGCGACCATCGTGCCGAGTTTGATCGCCTCGTCGATGTCATGGGTGACGAAGACGATGGTCTTGCCCAACTCGTCTTGGATGCGCAGCAGTTCGTCCTGGAGTCCCTTGCGCACGACCGGGTCGACCGCCGAGAACGGTTCGTCCATGAGCAGGACGGGCGGGTCGGCGGCGAGTGCCCGCGCCACACCGACACGCTGCTGCTGGCCGCCGGACAGCTGGTACGGGTACCGCTTGGCGAGCGCGGCGTCGAGACCCACGCGCTCCATCAGCTCCGCCGCCCGCGCCCGGGCCTTCTGCTTGCCCCAGCCCAGCACGCGGGGCACGGTGGCGATGTTGTCGAGGATCGTGCGGTGCTGGAAGAGACCGGCGTTCTGGATGACGTACCCCATGGACCGGCGCAGGGTGGTGACGGGCCGGCGCTGGATGTCCTCGCCGTCGAGGAGGATCGTTCCCTCACTCGGTTCGACCATCCTGTTGATCATTCGCAGGGTGGTCGTCTTGCCGCAGCCGGAGGGCCCGACGAGAACGGTGATCGAGCGGTCGGGAATCTCCAGGGAGAGCCGGTCGACAGCCACCGTGCCGTCCGGATAGCGCTTGGTGACTGATTCGATCCGTATCAAGGCGCCGGGGCCCTTCGGGTTGGCGGAAGCGTTGGCCGATGGTCGTACGGGCTGTTTCCGGACGAGTCTAGAGGGCGGCTATCACCGGTCCGCAGGGCGTACGCCGCTCCTGGGCAGGCGCACGGTGAACACCGTCGCTCCCGGTGCGCTGTTCACGTCGATGCGGCCGCCGTGGGCGCGGACCAGGGACTGGGCGACCGCCAGCCCCAGGCCGCTGCCCCCTCGGTCGCGGCTGCGGGCCTTGTCGACGCGGTAGAAGCGGTCGAAGACGCGCGCCCGGTCGTCGGGCGGGATGCCCGGCCCGGTGTCGGCTACCCGCACCTCGGCCTCGCCGGGTGTGACGGCCACCGCCACCGACACCTCCGTGCCCGCGGGGGTGTGCACGGCGGCGTTGGTCAGAAGGTTGTCGACGACCTGCCGGACACGCAACGCGTCCATCGGCAGGGACAACGGGCCCGGCCCGGTGAGGACGGTCAGCGGATGGCCGGGGTGGCCGGCGCGGAAGGCGTCGGCGGCCTGCGCCACCAGCTCCACGAGGTCGGCTTCCTCCAGGCGCAGCGGCGTCTCCACCTCCGCCGCGTCCAGCCGGGCGAGCAGCAGCAGGTCGTCCAGGAGGATGCCCATGCGGGCGGCCTCGGCGCGCAACCGGGCCAGGTGCCGGTCGCGTTCCCCGGGGGCGTTGGCGGCGGCGTACTGGAAGAGGTCGGCGTACCCGCGCACCGACATCAGCGGGGTGCGCAGCTCGTGCGAGGCGTCGGCGACGAAGCGGCGCAGCCGCTGCTCGGCCTCGGCACGCACGGCGAGGGAGTCGTCGATGTGCTCCAGCATCGTGTTGAAGGCGGTGCGCAGTTCGTCCACCTCGGGCCCGCCGTCCCGGCCGTCGACCCGCAGCGGGAGCCGGGCCGCCGACTCGGTCAGGTCGTGCGAGGCGATGCCGTGCGCGGTGGACGCCATGTCGCTGAGCGGCTTCAGACCGCGGCGCAGCATCCGGCGGCCGAAGACGACCAGGGCGAGCAGCGCGAGCGCGAAGGTGACGACCTGGATGGTGATCAGCTGCTCGACCGTGTCCTCGATCTCGTCCATGGGCGCGGCGCTGACCAGGACCACCCCGGGCTCGACCTCGCAGGCGCGCAGCCGGTAGGTGCCGGCGCCTCTCAGGTGCTCGGTGCGCAGCAATTCCGTGTGCGCGGCGGTCTGCGCCGAGGCCAGCGCGGTGAAGTCGTCGACGTCCTTGGGCACGTCGACCGGGTCCTCGGGCCTGCGCAGTTCGGGTCTGCCCCCGGAGACGTCGTACACCGCGTAGAACCAGCTGTAGTACTTCTTGCCCGAGAGGGTGCCGTAGTCCGCGATGCTCTTGGACTGGGCGATCTGGGCCTGCGCCAGCTGGGTGTCGAGCTGGGCCGACAGGTAGTCCCGCATGTAGGTGGTCAGGGCCGTGCCGACGACGGCGAACACGACCAGGGACAGGGCGCCGAGGCCCAGGGCCAGCCGGGTGCCCAGCCGCATGGCGCGGTAGGCCCGTCGCAGCCGGGCGATCACTCGGCGGCCTGCCGCAGCACGTACCCGAAGCCGCGCACGGTGTGGATGAGCGGCGAGCCGCTCCCGTCGCCCTCACCGGTCTCGTCGAGCTTGCGGCGCAGCCGGCTGACGACCAGCTCGACGACGTTGGAGCGGCCGCCGAAGCCGTACTCCCACACATGGTCGAGGATCTGCGCCTTGGTCAGCACGGTGGGCGACTTGCGCATCAGGTAGCGCAGCACCTCGTACTCGGTCGGGGTCAGCGACAGCAGCCGCGCGCCGCGCCGGACCTCGCGGGTGTCCTCGTCCATCGTCAGGTCGCCGACCCGGAGCACGGACCGCTGGAAGGCGGGCCCGGCGCTGCGCCGCAGCACGGTCCGCAGCCGGGCCATCAGTTCCTCCACGGCGAACGGCTTGACCAGGTAGTCGTCGCCGCCACGGGTGAGGCCCGCGACCCGGTCGGCGACGCCGTCGCGGGCGGTGAGGAAGACCACCGGCACCATCGTGCCGGAGGCGCGCAGCCGGTCCAGGACGCCGAAGCCGTCCACGCCGGGCAGCATCAGGTCGAGCACCACGATGTCCGGGTGGAACTCGGCGGCCCGCCGCAGGGCGTCCTCGCCGGTGTACGCCGTGACCGCCTCCCAGCCCTCGTAGCGGGCGACGGTCGCGACGAGGTCGGCGATGGGCGGGTCGTCGTCGACGACGAGAAGCCGTACTTTCTCCACGCGCTCATAGTGCTGCACGGGTCCCGGGCCGCCATAGCCGCCCGCCCTCCCGCTGCCGGATCGATAAACACTTGAAAGTCGAGTGACAGCTTCCCGACAGTTCCCGCGCGCCAAGCTCGGTGTACCAGGAGCCGATCAAGGAGCTGCCGATCGTGACGACCCTCCATCAACCTCCCGCGGCGACCCGCCCGGGTCCGCGACCCCGAGTGGTGGGGCGCACCGGCCTGTACGCGGTGCTGCTGGCGAACGCGGTCGCGGTGGCCGTGTTCTTCGTGCAGGCCGGTTTCGCCTCGAACGCGCTGATCGTGCTGGGCCGGCTGACCGGCCTGTACGCGGCGCTGCTCATGGCGTTCCAGCTGCTGTTGGTGGCCCGGCTGCCGTGGTTCGACCGGCGGATCGGCATGGACCGGCTGACGTCCTGGCACCGCTGGACGGGCTTCTCGGTGCTGTGGCTGCTGCTCTCGCACGCCGTGTTCATCGTCCTCGGCTACGCCCAGGCCTCGTCGCTGGACCCGGTGAACCAGCTGGTGGATCTCGCCGAGACGGTCGAGGGCGTGCTGCGGGCGATCGCCGCGCTGGCGATCATCCTCGTGGTCGGCGTGGTGTCGGCCCGGTACGCCCGGCGCCGGCTGGCCTACGAGACCTGGCACTTCATCCACCTGTACACCTACGTGGCGGTGGTGCTGGCGTTCACGCACCAGGTCGCGGCGGGGACGACGTTCGCCTCGTCGCCGGTGGCGACGGCTTACTGGTACGGCCTGTGGGGCGCGGCCCTGGCCTCGGTTGCTGCCGGCCGGCTGCTGCTGCCGCTGTGGCGGAACGTCCGCCACCGGCTCCGGGTGACGGCGGTCGTCCCGGAGAACGACCAGGTCGTGTCGGTGTACATCACGGGCCGCGACCTGGACCGGCTGCCGGCCCGGGCGGGGCAGTTCTTCCTGTGGCGGTTCCTGACCAAGGACCGCTGGTGGCAGGCGAACCCGTTCTCCCTGTCGGCCGCCCCGGACGGCCGTACGCTCCGTCTCACCGTCAAGCGGGCCGGGGACGGCAGCGCGGCCCTGCGGCATCTGAGGCCCGGCACGCGCGTGTTCGCCGAGGGCCCCTACGGCGCCTTCACCGCCCTGCACCGCACCCGGCCCGACGCCGTGCTCATCGCGGGTGGCGTCGGTGTCACACCGATCCGGGCGCTGCTGGAGGAACTGGACGGGCACGCCGTCGTGATCCACCGGGTCGCGACGGACCGGGACGCCGTCCTCCACGACGAACTGCGTGACCTCGCGTCGGCCAAGGGCGCCGAGCTGCACCTGGTGACCGGCCCGCCCGTGCCCGACCGGCTGGCGCCGCGGGAACTCGCCGAGCTGGTGCCGGACCTAGCCGAGCGGGACGTCTTCCTGTGCGGCCCGCCGCCGATGATGAAGGCGGTGCTGGGCAGCCTGCGCGAGCTCGGCGTGCCGGGGCCCCAGATCCACTTCGAACGCTTCAGCCTGGCCGGATGACGAGGAGAGAATCGTGAAACGAGCCCTGCCCGTCCTCGTCCTCAGTGTCGCGGGCCTGATCCCGCTCTGGCGCTACTCCCCCGCGCACGACACCGGATCGTCGTCCACCCCCGCCGAGGTGGCGGCGCCGGCGTCCACTCCCTCCGCCGCCTCCTCGGGCGGCACCACGACCACCGTCGTGTCGGGGTCCCTCGTCGACACCGAGAAGGGCCCGGTGCGCGTCGAGGTCACCTTCGACGGCGACCGGATCGCCTCGGTGCGGATGCTCCGGCAGCCGGACCACCCGCAGACCACGGCCGCCGTGCCCCAGCTGATCGAGGAGACGCTCCGGGCGCAGAGCGCCGACATCGACACGGTGTCCGGCGCGACGGTCACCAGCGACGGCTACAAGGAGTCGCTCCAGGCCGCCATCGACGCGAGGGGCTGAGGGGATGCGCCGCGTCGAGCACGTCATGGGGTTCCCCGTGTCGGTACGGATCGACGACGAGGACATCCCCGAGGCGGCGGTGGACGGCTTGTTCGCCTGGCTCCGCGAGGTGGACGCGCGGTTCAGTCCGTTCCGCCCGGACAGCGAGGTGTCACGGCTCGACCGGGGTGAGGTGCGCGAGCCCGGCCCGGAGCTGCGTGAGGTCCTTGACCTGTCCGAGGAGTACCGGATCGCCACCGGGGGCGCCTTCGACGTGCGGCTGCCCGGCCGTGGCCTGGACCCCTGCGCCGTGGTGAAGGGGTGGTCGGTGCAGCGGGGGGCCGAACTGCTGCGGGCAGCGGGCGCACACCGCTTCTGCGTCAACGCCGGCGGCGACGTGGTGGCCTTCGGCGGTCCCTGGCGCGTCGGCGTGCGGCACCCCGAACGCGCCGACCGGCTCTGCACGGTCCTGGACGTCACGGACCGGGCCGTGGCGACCTCGGCGCGCTACGAACGGGGCGACCACATCCTCGACGGCCGCACCGGCCGCCCGGCGACCGGGCTGATCAGCGTGACCGTCGTCGCCCCGACCCTGACCGAGGCGGACACGGTCGCGACGGCGGCGTTCGCGCTCGGCCGGGAGGGCGCCGAGTGGGCCGCGGCCCGGGAGAACTGCGAGGTGTTCGCGGTGGACACGGAGCGACGGGTGCTGCGCAGTGCGGGATTTCCGGTGCCACAGGACGCCATGACGGGACGTCAACTACCGGACAGGTCCTCGAGGAAGCCGGCCGGCGGTATGAAGAACAGGCTGCCGGTGACGGCGCGCGAGTAGTCCAGCAGCGGGTCGGGGCCCGCGCCCGGCCCGCCGAGGAACATCTTGCGCAGCATCGTCTCGGGTATCCCGGGCGTGCGCGCGTAGGCGACGAAGTACGTGCCGAACTCCCCGTGCCCGGGCCTGCCGAACGGCATCGCCGAGCGCAGGATCCGCAACTCCGCACCGTCCGGGCCGAGGAGGGTGTTGACGTCCTTGTGCGAACCGGGTGCGTCGAGTTCCAGGTTGGTGAGCTTGGTGCGTCCTATGACCTTCTCCTGCGCCTCGACGGCGAGGGCGTCCCAGGCGTCCACGTCGTGCAGGTACTTCTGCACCAGCGCGTAACTGCCGCCCCGGAAGCCGGGATCCTCGTCGCCGACCAGGGCCGCGTCGGCCGCGGCCTGCCCGACCGGGTTCTCGGTGCCGTCGACGAAGCCGAGCAGGTTGCGCGAGTCGAAGTAGGAGAAGGCCTGGGTCTCGTCCCGTACCGTGACGGCGCCGCGCAGCCGTCGCAGCAGCTCGGCGGCCAGCGCGAAACACAGGTCGGTGCGGGCGGCCCTGATGTGGAAGAAGAGGTCCCCCGGGGTGGACGGCGCGTGATGCCGGGGCCCGGCCAGTTCGCGGAACGGATGCAGTTCCGCGGGCCGCGGACCGCCGAACAGCCGGCTCCACGCCCGGGATCCGACCCCGGCAACACAGCCGAGACCGCCGTCGGGGCTGGGGAAGCCGACGGACCGCACCAGGCCCGCGACCGCGCCCAGCGCCTCCCGCACGGCGCCTTCCCCGCCGGGTTCGATCGTGGCGACCAGAAACACCGCGACCGAGGCCGGCGGGTTCAGCACCGGCTGCGGCAGCATCTCGCCCGAGGGCAGCGGTGACGTCATGGGTTCCCATCCCTTCGCCCGGACGGCACGGCACGTCCGCTCCCCCTCCGGGACGGTACGGCCCACGCCCCTGACACGATGCCCAGCGAACGGGCGGCCGGAACTCCCGGGCCCTCACGAGCGGTTGCCGCGCCCACCCCTCCCCCGGCACCTCGGCGTCCCGCGGCCCTGGCGGCACCGCGTTCGCGGTGCGGAGCGGTGACGGCCCGTCCGCCCGTTGCGGGGCGTGCGCGCCGGGCGACGGGCGGAGGGAGCAGGCGCCGCTGACGGGCAGCGGGTCGCGCGGACTGCCGAACCCGTCGTACGTCACCCGGCGGCCCCGGCGAGCCGGCCCGGCTGTCACCCGGCGCGGGAGCGGACCTCCACCGACTTCGTACGTCACCCACTCGTACCTCATCGGCACCGGTTACTGTCGTAAGTCACCGAAGGTTGACGGGGGGTTGCCCATGGTGAAGGACGCTCGCACGCCGCCGGACTGCCCTGGGGGCCACGACGGCATGCCGGAGAGCGACGCCGCGCGCCACCTCCAGAACCAGCTCGAGATCCTCATCCAGGACTTCCGCAGGAGCACCGAGCCACCGATGCCGGTGTTCGTCGTGCACGCGCAGGAGAGCGGGGACGACGACGCGGTGGCCGGGCTGGTCCGCCAGCTGCACACCGGCCAGGAGGCGCACGGCACGCGCTGCGCGGTGACGCAGGACTCCTACGAGGGGTCCACGGAGGTGCGCCGGGCCGCCGCCCTGGTACGGGCGTTGAGCGACCCGCGCAAGTGGGGCGGCCCCAAGGCGGTCTACCGGCGCTACGCGTTCCCGCGACTGCGGCTGGTGCACGCCATCGACGACGCCGTCGCCGCGCTCGGCGACAGCTGGCCGTCCCCCGCCCCGGGCAGCCCCGAGGCGGGGCAGGACCAGCGACAGCGGCTGCTGAACGAGCTGGCGCAGCAGCGCTGGCGGCCGAAGAACACGGCCCGCTGGCGTTCCGGCCTGCCGCTGTTCGACATGGCGCACATCCTCCCGGCGAGCCTCGTGACCGTCCTCGCCGCGCTCCTGGCCCGCAGCGAGTGGTACGTCGCGGTGGGCGCCGGTCTGGTCTTCCTGCTGCTGCTGACCGTCCTCAACTACGTCCTGCCGGGCCGGGCCCCGATCTTCCTGTGGCTGCGCCGGGAGAGCCGCTGGTTCATGACGACGACGTTCCTGAGGGCGGCGGACCAGGAGGAGCCCACCGAGGCGTCGCTGCTGCGGCCGGTCCGCTCCTGGAGGGCGATCGCGGCCCGGGCCTACGACGTGGCGGAGGCGCTGGCGGCGGGCGGTGACTTCCACCTCCAGCTGTGCGTGCTGGCGCTGCGCGAGGACCTGCGGGACAACCACCGCCGCTGGAGCTGGGACCTGCGCGGCTTCAAACGCCCGCGCCCGCCGATGCTGTTCCTGCCGCACGCGGACGACCGCAACGGCGGCATCGAGCTGATCCGGGCCATCAGCGACGTCCGCAGCCGGCGCAGCGAGCTCGACCCGCTGCTCGTGGTGGCCGCGATGCGCGCGCACGACGTACAGCGTCTGGAGCGCAGCGTCGTCCAGACGGCTCCCGCCCCGGACACGGCGCCGCCCACGTTCGGGGTCCGGCTGCGCACCTGGTACCAGGAGTGGGGCCGCAACCTGCGCGCCGAGCAGTCACCCAGCCGGGAACGGTCCGTGCTCCCGTGGGTGATGAAGGTCCCGCTGCCGCACGACCAGCTGGGCCCCGTCGAGGAGGGCCGCCACCACCTGCGGGCCTCCACCCGGCCGACCCCCGCCCGGCTGGTGTGGGCGCTGCACAGCCTGGTCCTGGTCGTCGCCCTGGTCACCGCGGCGGCCGTCATGCGGGCCGACGCCCTGCACGACCGGTACTGCTCGGCGTCCGTGCTGACCGCCAACCGGGACACCCGGCGCGAGCAGGGGTCCGACGGCCGTACGGAGTGCATCGGCATCGCGACGGCCGACGTCCGCTTCGCCGACTGGCTGCCCGCACCCCAGGCCGGCGACGACGTCAAAGCGCTCACGGCCGACGACGACTCGCCCTGGACGGTGGCCGACCTGGAGGAGCTCATAGCCCGGCAGAACGCGAACGTCCTCAGACGGCATGCCGGCAAGTACGTCACCGTCGTCTACGCCGGACCGCTCAGCGCCGACACCGCGGCCGGCTCTTCCCTGGTGAAGGGCGCCGAGGAGCTGGCGGGCGTGTATCTGGCGCAGGCCGTCATCAACGAGAACTCCAGCGTGAAGCTGCGCGTCCTGATCGCCAACGGCGGCGTGGACCTGGGCCGGCAGGTGGAGATGGCGGAGGCGATCGCCGCGTACGCCGCCCACGACCCGACCGTGGTGGGGGTCGTCGGTACCGGCCGCGACCTGAAGTCGAGCCGGGCGACGACCCGCACCCTGATGGAGGCCGGCCTGCCGGTCGTCTCCGGCACGAACTCCGCCACGTATCTGCCCCGCGAGTTCGCCAACTGGTTCAGCCTGGCCGCCACCGACGAGTGGCAGACCCGTCAGCTCGGCCTGATCGCAGCCCAGTTGCGCACGCCGGACCGGCGTCAGTACTCCCTCGTCCTGGCCCGCGACACGGCGAGGACCGACGACCTCTACACCGACGAGCAGGCCCGCTACGGCCAGCGGATGCTGCGCCGGCAGGGCTTCACCCCGCTCGACCAGCGGCGCTACACCCTGAGCGGCGGCAAGCCGGAACTGCGCTCGCACGCCCAGGAGATCTGCCGCGGCGGCCGGGTCCCGTCGGTGATCTACTTCGCGGGCCGGGTGGAGGACATCGACCCGCTGATGAACCAGCTGGGCACCGAGCCGGGCTGCGCCGGAAAGCCCCTGGCCATCCTCACCGGCGACGACCTGTCCAAGGCCGACTTCGCGGGCGGCGGCCAGTCCGTCGCCCCGAAGGTCACGCTGTACCACGCGGCCCTCGCGGAACTGGAGAAGGCCGCCACCAGGACGGGTTTCTACCTGGACGCCGCCAAGCACCTGCCCGGGCTGCGCGGCCACAGCCTGCGGTACGACAGCCCCGCCCTGGCCAGCGGCCAGACCGCGCTGGCCCATGACGCGACCCGGGCCCTGTTCTGGGCGGCCACCCGCGGGGACCGGCCGCAGAGCCGGGCCTCGACCTGGGTGAATCTGCGCAGCGTCAAGATCGAGGGCATGGCGACCGGCACCATCGACTTCACGGGGGCCCCGCTGTACGGCGACCGCAGGGGGCACAGCATCGTCCTCAAGGAGGTCAGCCGCGCCGACGACGGCACCTCCGAACCCCATGTGGTGTGCCGCCGCACGGCGGGGAACACGGCACCCCTCACACAGCAGGAGTGCCGGATCCGCTGAGCGCCGCCTCAGTCCTGCTCGGGGGTGAGGCGCAGCGCGATCGAGTTGATGCAGTAGCGCTGGTCCGTGGGCGTCGGATACCCCTCACCCTCGAACACGTGCCCGAGGTGCGAGCCGCAGCGTGCGCAGCGCACCTCGGTCCGCACCATGCCGTGCGACCGGTCCTCGATCAGCTCGACCGCGTCGGTGTCCTTGGGGTCGAAGAAGGACGGCCAGCCGCAGTGCGACTCGAACTTGGTGTCCGAGGTGAACAGGTCCGCTCCGCAGGCACGACAGGAGTAGACGCCCCGGGTCTTGGTGTCGGTGTACTCACCGGTGAAGGCGGGCTCCGTGGCCGCCTGGCGCAGCACCGCGTACTCGCCCGGGCTCAGCTCCACGCGCCACTGCTCGTCCGGCTTCTCGACGTCGTACGGCATGAGCCTCCAGCCCCTCAGTTCGACAGACGGTCCAGGATGAGCGGGCCGAGGTCGGTGACGTCGCCCGCTCCCATGGTGAGAACGAGATCCCCCGGCTTCGCCATTCCCGCGACGACCGAGGGGGCGTCCGCCTTGTCGTGCACCGGCGTCACGTCCGCTCCCGCCGCCCGGGCCGCGTCGATGATCAGCTCGCTGGTCACGCCGGGGATCGGGTCCTCACGGGCCGGGTAGATGTCCAGCACCACGGAGGCGTCCGCGAGGGCGAGGGACTGGCCCATCTCCTTGCCGAGCTCCTGGGTCCGCGAGAACAGGTGCGGCTGGAAGACGACCAGGATCCGGGCGTCGCCCGCCGCCGCGCGCATGGCCTCCAGGTCGGCGGTCATCTCGGTGGGGTGGTGCGCGTAGGAGTCGATGACCTGCACGCCCGCGGCCTCGCCCTTCAGCTGGAGCCGCCGCTTGACCCCCGTGTAGGCGGCGATCGCCGGGGCCAGCTCGGCCGCCGGGACGCCGAGGGCCGCGCCGGCCGCCAGCGCGGCGACCGCGTTGTGCGCGTAGTGCCGGCCGGGGACGGAGACCGCGAAGGTCAGCTCCGCGCCCTCCAGCACCACGGTGACCTCGCTCCTCAGCCCCTGCGGCACGACCGACAGGATGCGCACGTCGGCGTCCTCGGACTCGCCGTAGGTCACCACGCGCACGCCGCGCCCGGCGACCCGGCGCGTCAGTTCCCGCGCGCCCTCGTGGTCGGCCGCGATCACCAGCGTGCCGCCCTCGGTGATCCGGTCCACGAACGTCTCGAACGACGCGTAGATCTCGTCCATCGACGCGTAGTTGGCGTGGTGGTCGAGCTCGACGTTGAGGACGATCGCGACCTCGGGGGCGTACTTGTGGAAGCTGCGGTCCGACTCGTCCGCCTCGGCGACGAAGATCTCGCCCTCGCCGTGCAGCGCGTTGGAGCCGGGCGCGTCCAGGTCCCCGCCGATCGCGTAGGAGGGCTTCAGGCCCAGCTCGCTCAGCGACACGGCCAGCATCGACGTCGTGGTCGTCTTGCCGTGCGTCCCGGCGACGGCGATCGGCCGCAGCCCGTCCATCAGGGCGGCGAGCGCGTCGGACCGGTGCACGACGGGGACACCCAGCTCGGCCGCGCGGGCCAGCTCGGGGTTGTCCTGCCGGATCGCCGACGACACGACCACACAGCTCGCGTCGTCGGCGAGGTGCTCCGCGGCGTGCCCGATGTGCACGGTCGCGCCCAGCGCGCGCAGCGCCTCGGCCGTCGCCGACTCCTTGGCGTCACTGCCCGCCACGACGGCCCCGCGCTGCGCGAGGATCTTCGCGATCCCCGACATCCCGGCGCCACCGATCCCGATGAAGTGCGGTCGGTCCATGGCGGGAGGAAGGCCGGCTGCCATGCGTGTCTCCAAGTTCGGGTGACGGGGGTTAGCGGAGCCAAGCCTATGCGTGCGCAGGGCCGACATGCCCATCAGGGGCGCGGGGAACCACGCGAACGGCCACGAACGACCCGCACCCGGCAAACCCCGCGATCCACCCCTACGCCTTGCTGTGCGAGAACAGCTTCAGCACCGGCACCCCCACCTTGTGCCGGGCCCGGGAGGCCCAGTCCCGGTGGAAGAACTCCTCCACGTAGTGGGGGTCGGTCAGCACGATGACCTCGTCCGCCCCGACCTCCTCCACCAGCGACTTCAGCGCATCCAGCGGATGGTCCTCGATCAGCCGCCCCTGCGCCCCGCTGCCCGAGGCGCGCAACGCCGCGAGGGACACCTCCAGCGCCCGCTGCCCGACGCTCAGCGCTTCCTCCCCCTCGGGGGTCTCCCCTTCGCGGACGGCCTCGTCGAGCTCGCCGAGCGCCACGTCGTCGATGGCCCGCAGCAGGCGGTCCGCCTGCTCTCCGCGCGGCTGCAACAGCACTTCGAAGGAGACCTGCTCCTCGCCGTGCAAGGTGGTGACGAACTCCACGTCGGCCGACGTGAGCGCCTTCTCGATCATCAATACGCTTGTGAACACCAGGCGCCCCTTCTGCTCCGGGGGCCCATGGCCCCGTTTCGCCGCAGGCCGGCCGCGCCGGACCCTGCGGAAACCATCCTGCCCCGTCTTCGCACGGTTACTGCCGGATCCAGTGTGCCCTCCGAAAACCAAACAGAACGGCATATTCCACCGATTAACGGACTCACGGCGGATCGCCGCGCTTCCGGACGTACTGGCCTTCCGCGCTCCCCGCCGCCGACACCTTGTACCCGGAGCCCGGCGTTTCAGTACGCGCTCAGGCCCGCCCGTACCGGGTGAACAGGAAGCCGTCCTCCTCCAGCATCGACACCAGCCCGAAGCGGTGCGGGACCGTGACCGCCGGCCCCCCGGCGATGCGCTGCGCGTCGCCCGCCGTGAGCATCGGGGAGACGGTCAGGCACAGCTCGTCCAGCACACCGGCCGCGACCATCTGCCCGAGCAGCCGCGGGCCGCCCTCGGTGAGGAGCCGGGTGTGGCCGAGGTCGGCGAGGGCCCGGACGGCACGGGCGGGGTCGACGCCGATGCCGTCCCCGGCGGTCACCACCCTGGCGCCCGCCTTCTCGGCGGCGGCGACGCGGTCCGGGGCGGCCGCGGCGCCCGTGAGGACCAGGGTGGGCACCAGGGGCGAGGTGAACAGCGGGAGCGAGAAGTCCAGGTCGAGACTGGCGGTGACCACCGCGATCGCGGGCGCGGGCTGCTGCCCGGCCGCCTCCCGCATCGCCGCGAAGTCCTCCCGCGCGCGGGCCGGCCGGTACCCCTCCTTGCGTACCGTCTCCGCGCCGACGACCACGACGTCCGCGAGCGCCCGCAGCGTGCCGAAGATCCGCATGTCGGTGGCGCTGGAGATGGGCTGCGAACGGCCGCCGTGCTGGGCGGCGCCGTCCAGCGTGGACACCATGTTGGCGCGCAGCCACGGAACCGGCCCCCCGGGCCCCGGCTCGGGATAGGCGTACGCGGCGGCCAGCTCGTCCAGGCTCCACTCCCGCCCGGCGGCGTCACCGGACGTACCGCCCGGCGCCGGAGCTGCTGTTTCATCGGTCACAGGGAACAGACGTCGCATGCCGTGCAGTGTTCCACGCGCCGTAGCATGGTGAACCGTGTCTTCTCCCCTGGCCCCCTCCGGAAGCGGCCCCATAACCGACCCGGCCCCGCTGTCGCTGTGCGCCCGTGAGCCGCGGGTGCCCGCGGACCGGCTGGTCGCCGAGATGGTGCCGCCGCCGCGGTTCGACTCCGTCCGCTTCAGCACGTACATCCCCGACCCGAACCAGCCCAGCCAGACGGAGGCCGTCCGGGTCCTGGAGGGTTTCGCGGCGGGCCTGGACTCGGGAGGGTCCCCGGGCTCGGGCAAGCGGCGGCTGTTCGGCTTCGGCAAGTCACCGAAGAAGGCCCCGGCCGGCCCGCGAGGCGTCTACCTCGACGGCGGCTACGGCGTCGGCAAGACGCACCTGCTGGCGTCCCTGTGGCACGCCACCCCGGCCGAGCCCGCGCACAAGGCGTTCGGCACGTTCGTGGAGCTGACCAACCTGGTCGGCGCCCTCGGCTTCCAGCAGACGGTCCAGACCCTGTCCGGCCACCGCCTGCTGTGCATCGACGAGTTCGAACTGGACGACCCGGGCGACACCGTGCTGGTGTCCACCCTGCTCGGCAAGCTCGTCGACGCGGGTGTGGCGCTGGCCGCCACCTCCAACACGCTACCCGGCAAGCTCGGCGAGGGCCGGTTCGCCGCGGCCGACTTCCTGCGGGAGATCCAGGGCCTGTCGGCCCACTTCCGCGCCCTGCGCATCGACGGCGAGGACTACCGCCACCGCGGTCTGCCCGAGGCTCCGCCGCCGTACTCCGACGAACAGGTGACCCGCGCGGCGCATGCCACCGAGGGCGCCTCCCTCGACGCGTTCTCGCCCCTCCTGGAACACCTGGCCCGCGTCCACCCCAGCCGGTACGGCGCCCTGACCGACGGGATCAAGGCCGTGTGCCTCACCGGTGTGCACCCGGTTCCCGACCAGTCGACGGCCCTCAGGCTGGTCGTCCTCGCGGACCGGCTCTACGACCGTGAGGTGCCGGTGCTCGCCTCGGGCCTGCCCTTCGACCGGTTGTTCAGCGAGGAGATGCTGAACGGCGGCTACCGCAAGAAGTACTTCCGGGCCATCTCCCGGCTCACCGCCCTGGCCCGCGACGCGGGGACACTGGCCGACCCCCGGTAACCGGTCCCCGATACCCCGTCAACAGTCCGACAGAAAGGGCTTGTTCAAGCCACCCCACCTGTGACTTTCAGGCTCTCTTCAGCTTGAAACGTTAAGTTAACCCTGCAAACGACTTTGCAGGGTTAACGTGTTTCTTGACCGGCCGTTGACCAACTGTTGGTCCGCACTAGACGTGCGAAGCACCGGAAGGGGGGCGCATGTACCGAGGTACGACGGCACGGGCCGTGGTTTCGATCCTCGCGGCCGCCCTGCTCGCCCTCCAGTTCTTCGCACCGACGGCGTCCTTCGCATCCGCGCATACGCACAGTCAATCCGAGGCCAAGGCTCAGCCCGGAACAAAGCCCTCCGGCAAGTCCTCCCGCCCCGGGCCCACATCCCCGGGGAAGCCTCTGCGCGACGAGACGGCCACCTGCCGCGCCGGACACCACGGGAACCCGACCGGTCCCCTGCGGACCCGCGACCGGTCCCACACCGCGGACCTCGCACCCCCGGGCCCGGAGCGGCCGCTGCAACGGCACATCCGGCCGACGGCGCCCGAACCGGTCGGACCCGGCGCCGCGCACGACCACACGTCGAGATCCTCGACGTCGCACACTCCGGCGGCACTTCAGGTCTTCCGCTGCTGATCGGCGGAGCAGTTCCCCCCACCCCTTGCCATGCCCGTCCGACGCGCCCCCACTGCGCGCCAGGAGGAGTCACCACACTCATGCAACCCCTCATCGACAACGCCCGCATCTTCGGACAGCGCCCTGAGGAGTTCGCCCACCTCGCCGAGGGCCAGTCCCCCGACGTCCTGTTCATCACCTGCTCCGACTCCAGGGTCGTACCGGCCCTGATCACGGGCGCCCGTCCCGGCGAGCTCTTCGAGCTGCGCACCGCCGGCAACGTCGTTCCCCCGCACTCCATCGAGCACCCCACCTCGGAGGCGGCCACCATCGAGTACGCCGTGGAGGTCCTCGGCGTCAAGGAGATCGTGGTCTGCGGCCACTCGCACTGCGGCGCCGTGGGCGCGGTGGTGCGCGGCGACGACCTCTCCGGCGTCCCCGCCGTGCGCGACTGGCTCGCGCACGCCTGCGACGAGCCCAAGTGCGCGGACCCTGCCGACACGACGGTCACCGAGGCCGTGCAGCACCACGTCCTGACCCAGGTGTTGCGGCTGCGCTCCTACCCCTGCGTGGAGAGCAGCCTGACGGACGGCCGGCTCCGGCTGCGCGCCTGGTTCTACGAAGTGCACACCGGCACCGTGCGCGAACACCGCGCGGACACCGACTCCTTCGAGAAGCTGTGAGGGCGACCATGACCAAGTTCCCTTACCTGAAGCAGGACTTCCTCGCCTCGATCGTCGTCTTCCTGGTCGCGGTCCCGCTGTGCGTCGGCGTGGCGGTCGCCTCCGGCGTCCCCGCGGAGCTGGGCCTCATCACCGGCATCGTGGGCGGGCTCGTCACCGGGCTGATGCGCGGCAGCAGCCTGCAGGTGTCCGGGCCCGCCGCCGGACTCACCGTGCTGGTCTTCGAGGCCGTCAGCCAGTTCGGAGTGGCCACGCTCGGCGTGATCGTGCTGCTCGCCGGGTTGCTCCAGCTCGCCATGGGGTTCCTCGGCATAGGCCGCTGGTTCCGGGCGATATCCGTCTCCGTCGTCGAGGGCATGCTCTGCGGCATCGGCCTGGTGATCATCGCCGGGCAGATCTACGCGGCGGCAGGCCTGAAGGCGCCGGAGTCCGGGCTCGGCAAGATCGCCGGCCTGCCCGGGATGTTCGCCGACACGCTCGGCAGCACCGAGGCCATGACCTCCCTCGCGATCGGCGCGGGCACCATCGCCGTCATCGTGCTCTGGAAGAAGACGCCGAAGGCGGTCCAGACCATGCCCGGCGCCCTCGCAGCGGTCGTCCTGGCCACGGCCGCCACGCTCACCTTCGGCCTGCCGGTCGCCACCGTCCAGGTGGAGGGCCTGCTCGGCGTCATCCAGCCGCCCGGGGCCGAGGCCTTCGGTGAACTGGCGAACCCGGCCATCTGGGGCACCATCATCGCCTTCGCACTGATCGCCTCCGCGGAGAGCCTGTTCAGCGCGGCCGCCGTGGACCGGCTGCACAACGGTCCGCGCACCGAGTACAACAAGGAGATGATCGCCCAGGGCGCGGGCAACACCCTGTGCGGTCTGCTCGGCGCGCTGCCCATGACCGCCGTCATCGTGCGCAGCTCCGCCAACGTCAGCGCGGGCGCCAAGACCAAGGCCTCCCGGGTGCTGCACGGCGTGTGGCTGCTGCTGTTCGCCGCCGCGATGCCGTGGGCCCTGGCCCTGATCCCGATCCCCGCCCTCGCCGGCATCCTCGTGCACGCCGGCTGGAAGCTGATCCCGTTCCGCCAGATCACGGCGCTGTGGGGGACGCACAAGGGTGAGGCGCTCATCCTGATCGTCACGGCCGTGTCGATCGTCGCGGTGAACATGTTCGAGGGTGTGCTCATCGGTCTGGCCCTGTCGGTCGTCAAGACCGCCTGGGAGGCCTCGCACATCAAGCTCGACATCATCGACAAGGGCGCCGGCCCGATCCAGGCGTACCTGTCCGGCAACGCGACCTTCCTGCGGCTGCCGAAGATCCTCGACAGCCTGGAGAGCCTGCCGCAGGACCGCCCGGTCGAGCTGGACCTGTCGGGCCTGCACCACCTCGACCACGCCTGCCGCACGGCCCTGGAGAACTGGGCCGCACGCCACAGTGCGACGGGCACGGAGCCGGTGAAGGTCACCGAGCCCGAGGAGGCCCCGGCGGAGAAGGTCACCGTCGCCTGACCTGCGGGACAGCTCACCCGGCCGGGTCCGGGGCGCGCCGGCTGCGCGCCCCGGACCACGTGTGTCCGCCCCCGTTCCGGCCTGATCGCCGGGCATGGCCCCACACCCCGTTTCGGGCATATCGTTACAGGAGCGGACGGATCGGGACCTCTGAACCGGGAGGTCGGCATGGTCGAAGAGCTGGTCGGTGTGGTGGCCGCGGTCGGGGCCGGTGCGCTGGTGTACCTGGCCGCCGCGGCCCGGGTCGTCAAGCAGTACGAGCGCGGGGTCGTCTTCCGGCTCGGGCGCCTGCACGGGGACGTGCGGCGGCCCGGGTTCAACCTCGTGATCCCCGCGGTGGACCGGATGCGCAAGGTCAACCTGCAGATCGTGACCATGCCCGTCCCCGCCCAGGAGGGCATCACCCGTGACAACGTGACCGTGCGGGTCGACGCCGTCGTGTACTTCAAGGTGGTGGACCCGACGGCTGCGGTCGTCAATGTCGAGGACTACCGCTTCGCCGTCTCGCAGATGGCACAGACCTCGCTGCGCTCGATCATCGGCAAGAGCGAGCTGGACGACCTGCTGTCCAACCGGGAGAAGCTGAACCAGGGCCTGGAGCTGATGATCGACAGTCCGGCCGTGGAGTGGGGCGTGACGATCGACCGCGTGGAGATCAAGGACGTCTCCCTGCCGGACACCATGAAGCGCTCCATGGCACGGCAGGCGGAGGCCGACCGGGAGCGGCGGGCCCGGCTGATCAACGCCGACGCCGAGTACCAGGCCTCCAAGAAGCTGGCCCAGGCCGCCCGCCAGATGGCCGACACGCCCTCGGCACTCCAGCTCCGGCTGCTGCAGACCGTCATGGCGGTGGCGGCGGAGAAGAACTCCACGCTCGTCCTGCCGATTCCCGTGGAACTGCTGCGGTTCCTGGAGCGGGGCGCGCAGCCCGCGGAGAGCGCGGGACAGCCGAGGAACACGGCGCAGGCGGCGGACGCGGCGCAGGCGGCGGACGCGGGGACCGCGGACCGTGCGCAGCCGGCGGACCGGGCGGAGATCGAGGAGCGCGCCGTCGACCTCACGGAGCAACGCGCCCTCGACCTCACGGAGCAGGCCGGGGAGGCCATGGAGCGGGTGCGGCGCGCGGTCGAGCAGTGACGCGCGCTACGCGCGTGGTTCCCGCAGCCCGCACCAGGTGATAGACACAGCGGGATCACAGTTCCTGTCCGCCAGCAGGAAGGTTTCCCCATGACCGAATCCGGTCGCTTCACCACCCGACGCCGGATGCTCGCCGGAACCGGCGCCCTGGGTGTCGGGATCGCGTTCTCCGGCGCCCTCTCCGAACTCTTCGCCGGCACCGCCGCCGCTCAGGGCCTCGGCCACACCGGCTACGGCCCACTCGTCCCCGACCCGAAGGGCGTCCTCGACCTGCCGGAGGGGTTCCGCTACCGGATCCTCTCCCGCGAGGGCGACGAACTCCGCTCCGGCGAGGGCAAGGTCCCCTCCAACCACGACGGCATGTCCGCCTTCGGCGGCAGAGGCGGCCGGGTCCACCTGGTCCGCAACCACGAGAACCGCGTGAACGGCAAGGTCCCGGTCCCGGCCGTCGAGGGCCTCACCTACGACCCGGCCGGCAAGGGCGGCTGTACGGCCCTGACGCTCGACTCCCGCAACAGAGTGCAGTCGGAGCGCGTCGCGATCGCCGGCACGGCCGTGAACTGCGCGGGCGGGCCCACCCCTTGGGACACCTGGCTGACCTGCGAGGAGACCGAGGACAAGGCCGGCACCAACGGCTACACCAAGGACCACGGCTTCATCTTCGAGGTCGACCCGGCCGATCCGCACCGCACCGGGGCCGTGCCACTGACCGCGATGGGCCGCTTCGCGCACGAGGCGATCGCCGTCGACCCCCGGCGGGGCGTGGTGTACGAGACCGAGGACGCGTTCGAGAAGCCCTTCGGCCTCTTCTACCGCTTCCTGCCGAACCGGCCGCTGGGCGGCAGGGGTTCGCTGCGCGCGGGCGGCCGGCTCCAGGCCATGCGCGTGCCCGGCGTGCCGGACCTGTCCTCCATTCAGGACGTCGGCGCCGAGTTCGACCACATCGAGTGGGTGGACGTACCGGACCCGCAGGCCGCGCAGACCCCGATCCGGTTCCAGGACTTCGGCCGCGGGGGCATCACGCACGCGCAGAAGCTGGAGGGCTGCTACTGGGGCGGCCGTTCGGTGTACTTCGTGTCCTCCTTCGCGCGCCGGTCCGACGGTTCGGCCGCCGACCACTTCGGGCAGGTCTGGCGCTACGACCCGGAGCGCCGCCGGCTCACCCTGGTGATCGTCTTCGGCCCGGACACCGATGTGCAGCTGCCGGGCGAGTCGCCGGACAACATCTGCCTGGCGCCCAGCGGCGGCCTCATGGTCTGCGAGGACGGCAACGGCGCCCAGCACGTCTTCGGTGTCACCCGGCGCGGCGAGGTCTACGCGATGGCCCGCAACCGGCAGAACATCGGCACCGAGCAGGAGCCCGAGTGGGGCGAGTTCGCCGGGGTGACCTTCTCCCCGGACGGCGACACGATGTACGTCAACTGCTACACGCCCGGCACCACGTTCGCGGTGACGGGCCCCTGGCGCCGCTGACCGGCGCCCCGCTGCCGACCGGGCGCCGGGTGCCAAGCCCGGCGCCCCGCCGGACCATCGAGGTACCAGACCGCGAAGGGGGCCCGGTGACACATGAGAACAGCTCCTCGTTTGCGGGAGCGGCTGCGTCTGCCCCCGGGCCTTCCGGTCGACCTGAGCGGGTACGACGCCGCCGCCACCTCGGGCGGGCCGCACGGCAAGGCGGAGGGCAAGGCGGCCACGGGCCGGATCGGCGAGCGGCTGGCCGTCCTCCAGAAACGACGCACTATGAAGACGTCCTGGTCGCCCGCGTCCGGGAGCGCGCGCCCGCGCCCGAGATCGCCCGGCGCCACGAGCAGATCAAACGCTTCGAGAGGTCCCTCACCGACGACGGCGTGCCCCTGGTCAAGTGCTTCCTGCACCTCTCCTACGACGAGCAGCGCCGCCGGCTGCTCAAACGCCTCGACAAGCCGGAGAAGCGCTGGAAGTTCGCCGCTTCCGACGTCGACGACCGCGCCCTGTGGCCCGCGTTCCGGGAGGCGTACGAGATCGCCCTGGAGCGCTGCGGCACCTCGACGCGCCCTGGTACCTCATTCCGACGGACCACAAGTGGTACCGCAACTGGGCGGTCAGCACCCTGCTCCTGGAGCACTTCGAGGAGCTGGACCCGCGGTATCCGGAGGCGGACTTCGACGTGGCCGAGTGCCGGAGACGGCTGCTGGAGCAGCCCTGACCCGAGCCGGTTCAAGCGGCGAGCAGGGCGTCGATCTGGCCGACGGCCTCCTTCAGGCCCTCCTCCATGCCCATGGCGGCCATCTGCTCCAGCTGCTCACGGGAGTCGAACAGGGAGCGCATCTCCATCCGGGTGCCGCCACCGTGCTCGCTGAGCCGCACGGTCACGGACATGGTCGGCATGTCGTCCTTGGGCTTGCCGTCGTCGTCGGCGAAGCCGTCGGTGAACTCCAGGGCCGTCGGCTCGCTGACCGAGGTGACGCGCCACCAGCCGCGGTGCCGGTCACCCTCGGGGCCGGTCATGAAATAGGTGACCTCTCCGCCGGGGGTGAGGTCGTGCTCCTCCACGGTCGCCGGGTAGGCCGGCGGGCCCCACCAGCGCTCCAGCTGCCGGGGGTCGGCCCACAGCCGCCACACCCGCTCGACCGGGGCGGCGAAGTCGGCGACCAGGGTGAGGGTGAGGGTGTCGAGGTCCTTGTCGACGCTGGTGACACTCATCGCTCGGGTCCTTCCATCGGGTCGTTCTCTTCGGGTCCGGGGTCCTCGGCGAGCAGCCGGGCCATCCGGTCAACCCGCCCGCGCCACGCCGATTCGAGTTCGTCCAGGGCCTGGCGTGCGCGGCCCACCGCGTCGGGGTCGGTGCGCACGAGCTGCTCCCGTCCGCTGCGCTGCTTGGTGACCAGACCCGCCCGCTCCAGCACCGCCACGTGCTTCTGCACCGCCGCGAAGCTCATCGGGTAGGCCTCGGCCAGCCGGGAGACCGACAGCTCCCCGCGCACGCAGCGGCGCACTATGTCCCGGCGCGTGGTGTCGGCCAGGGCGTGGAACAGCCGGTCGACCGTCTCGTCACTCCACTCATCTACAACCATTTGGTTGTACGTTAGCGCGATCCGCCCCCGCGGTAAAGCGAAGCGCCGGACACTGAAGCGGACAGACCGGGGTACTCGGCGACTCATGAGCGAGAAGCAGCAGGTCAGCAGCTCGTACTGGCTCGAGACGGCACCGGACGGCCGCCACCCGGCGCTGACGGAGGACCTGGACGTCGACGTGGCGGTGATCGGCGCCGGGATCGCCGGGCTGAGCACCGCGTGGGAGCTGACGCGGGCCGGGCGGAGCGTGGCCGTGCTGGAGGCCGGGCGGGTCGCGGCCGGCGTCACCGGACACACCACCGCCAAGGTCACCGCCCTGCACACGCTCGTCTACGACAAGCTGCGGCGCACCCGCGGCCCCGAGGGCGCCCGGCTGTACGCGCGTTCCCAGTCGGAGGCGATCGGGCACGCGGCCCGGATCGCGGAGGAACTCGGCGTCGACTGCGAGTGGGAGACGAGGAGCGCCTGCACCTACGCGCGGGACCCGGGCCGCGTGGCCGAACTGCGCGCCGAGGCGGAGGCCGCGGCCCAGGCCGGGCTGCCCGCCTCGTTCGTGACGGAGACCGGGCTGCCCTTCGCGGTGGCGGGTGCGGTCGAGGTCACCGGGCAGGCCCAGTTCCACCCGCGCAAGTACCTGCTGGCACTCGCCGCCGACCTGGCCGGGCGTGGCGGGCGGATCTTCGAGGACACCACCGTCCTCGGCCTGGACGAGGGCGAGCCCTGCAGGCTGTCCACCGCGACCGGGGCGACGGTCCGGGCCCGGGACGTCGTCGTCGCGACGCACTACCCGATCTTCGACCGTGCCCTGCTGTTCGCCCGCCTCTCCACGCGTCGCGAGCTGGTCGTCGCCGGGACGATTCCCGCGGACCAGGACCCCGGCGGCATGTTCATCACGCCCGAGGAGGACACTCGCTCGGTGCGCACCGCGCCCCACGAGGACGGCCGGCGGCTGCTCATCGTCACCGGTGAGCACTTCACCCCGGGCACGGACGACCCGCGGGCCCGCTTCGAACGCCTCACCGCCTGGGCCACCGGCCACTTCCCGGACCTGGAGGTCACGCACCGCTGGGCCACCCAGGACACCGAGCCCACCGACACGGTCCCGATGGTCGGCCCGCTGCACGCGGGCGCCCGGCACGCCTACGTGGCCACCGGCTTCGGCGGCTGGGGCATGACCGGGGGCATCATGGCGGGCCGGCTGCTGACCGCGCAGATCCTGGGCGAGGAGTGCGAGTGGAGCGCGCTGTACGACCCGCGCCGGGTCAAGCCCGCGCTGCGTGAGGCGCCGGCGTTCCTCAAGACGCAGGCCAAGGTCGCCGGGCACTTCGTGGGGGACCGGCTGCGGCCCTCACCGCCGGTGGAGTCCCTGCCGCCCGGCGAGGGCGCCGTGGTCCGCGCCGACGGACACCGCCTCGCGGTGTACCGCGACGACGACGGCGGGCTGCACGCCGTCTCCGCCCGCTGCACCCACCTGGGCTGCCTGGTCGACTTCAACGCCGCCGAGCGCGCCTGGGAGTGCCCCTGCCACGGCTCCCGGTTCGACACGGACGGCAAGGTGATCCAGGGCCCGGCGACCAAGCCGCTGGAACAGCGGGACCTCTGACCGCCCGCCCCGGACCTACGCTGGACGTATGAGTGAGGACGACTACTGCCTGATCGACGCGACCAGGCCACCCCTGGCGGAGGGGCCGCCGTACGCGGAGTGCGTGCTCTGCCGGGAGCCGACGGAGTACCCCGAGTCGTACAAGGGCATCACCCTGTGCCCCGTCTGCGAGTGGCAGGAAGCGCAGCGCACGGCCTGTTCGGGGTGACCTCCGGGAGGCCTGCGCACCGGCCACGGCCGGCACCGCAGCCGTGACCGGGTCCGCCGCGGCCGGGGGCAGCAGCGGCGGCTGAGCCCGCGGCCGCGTCGCGCGGGTACGGGCCGGGCGCATGCGGTCATCCTGCACGATCTTCCGGCTGGCACACTGGGGCTCGTGAGCGAGAACCCGACGCCCGAGAGCGAGAGCGGCAGTCCTTTCCGGTCCGAGCCCTCGGCGCGCGACGAGGCACCGCAGTTCGTGCTGCCGCTGGTGGTACGGATCGAGCGGGCGGACCCGCCGGCGCGCACCGACGCGCTGGAGACGGCCGCGCGGGCCGTGCTGACGATCCTGGCCGACAAGCGGTCGGCCGGTGAGGGCGAGTGGGCCGAGGCGATGCGGGACTGGCAGGACGCCAGGATCCGCAAGGTGGTGCGGCGGGCGCGCGGCGCGGAGTGGCGGCGGGCCGAGGCTCTGCCCGGCATCACGGTCACCGGCAAGTCGGCCGAGGTCCGGGTCTTCCCCCCCGTCCCACTGGACGGCTGGCCCAAGGACCTGGCCCGGCTCCAGGTCTCCGGCACCGACCTCGACGACCCGGAGTCGCCGGCGGACGCCGACCCGTCGGCCCCGGTGCTGTGGCTCAACCCGGACCTCGGCATGTCGGCCGGCAAGGCGATGGCGCAGGCGGGCCACGCCGCCCAACTGGCCTGGTGGGAGCTGTGCGACGAGGATCGGACCGCGTGGCGCGAGGCGGGCTTCCCGCTCGCCGTGCGGACGGCCGGGACGGACCGCTGGTCCGAACTGACCGGCCTCGGGCTGCCGTTGGTCCGCGACGCGGGGTTCACGGAGATCGCGCCCGGCTCGTGCACGGTGGTCGCCGACCACCCGGCGCTGCGCCGGGGACCGCACGGGCCCAGCCGCGCGGCGTCCACTCGTTCGGAGTAGCCGCAGGCGCGCCCGTCCCGGACGAGTGCTCCAGTGGGGTTACCAGCCGACGCCCCCTGGAGGCAGCCATGACCAGCGCCGCGCCCCCTCCCCCCGCCCCGCCCGCCCCCGACGACCGGACGCCCGGCGGCTCCGGTCCGGACGGCTCCGGCGACCCGTGGGCGGCCGGGGGTCTCGCTCTCGGCGGCATCCTGATGGTTGTCTACGGCCTCTTCGCGGTGCTCCAGGGCATCGCGGCGATCGCCGGCGACGAGGTGTACACGAGCTTCGGGCAGTACTCCTTCGAATTCGACCTGACCGCGTGGGGCTGGATCCACCTGATCGTCGGTGTGCTCGTGGTGGCGGCCGGACTCGGCCTGTTCGCCGGGGCCACTTGGGCCCGGGTCGTGAGCGCGGTCGTGGTCGGACTGACCCTCATCGCGAACTTCCTGTGGCTGCCGTACCAGCCCTTCTGGTCGATCATCATGATCGTGACCGGTCTGTTCGTCCTCTGGTCCCTGTTCAACTACCGCTCCTCCCGCCCGCTGTAGAGCGCCGGTCAGGGCGGCGGCGGGCGCCGATCGCGCTCGGTGACCACCGCGTGCATCCGCCGTGTCAGCGCGGTGGCCGCCGCCGTGAGGAAGACGAACGTGTAGACGATCTGGACGACGGTCACCAGGCGGGCCTCCTGCCCGCGCGGGGTGATGTCGCCGTAGCCGACGGTCGCGAGCGTGACGACGGTGAAGTACAGCGCGTCGACGCGGGTGCGCAGGCCGGTGAACTGTCCCGGTTGCTGCGCCAGGGCGTAGTACCCGGACGAGAACACCAGCACGGCCAGGCACATCAGCAGCGAGATCATGATGCCCGACCGGGCCTGCGGTTTCTCCAGCACGATGTCGCGCACGTGGCGCAGCAGCAGCGCGGCGACGAGTGCCAGGCACAGCACGAACAGCGGCCAGCCCAGCCAGGGGCGGTCGGCCCCCAGCCCCTCCAGGGGCAGCAGGAAGTAGGCCGTACCACAGGCCAGGAGCAGGGCCCCGGCCCCGATCCGCAACCGGTGGACGGCGGTCGCCGCCGACTTCGCCTCCCGGTCCCGCGCGGGGCTGTGGGGCTGCTCGCTGCCTTCGGGCATAGGTCCGGTGTACGACGTATCGGGGCGGTACGCGACCCTTGTGCCCCCGTCGGTGGGGACGGCACGCCGGGTCCCCGAACCTCAAATGTTGCTCTGAAGGCGGTCCTGGCGCGGTTGGGGGACGTGCGGCTGGGCCATACCCCCCTCACGTTCGAGGAACGGGCCGGGCGGAGGAGGGGACGATGGAGCGACTGGGGACGGGCATCGGATGGCGACCGGAGATCGCGGACGCCGTGGAGCGGATGCCGGGGATCGACTGGGTCGAAGCGGTGGCCGAGAACGTCTGCCCCGGGCACCTTCCCGACTCCCTGCGGCGGCTGCGCGAGCGCGGCGTCACCGTGGTGCCGCACGGCGTCTCGCTCGGCCTCGGCGGAGCTGACCGGCCCGACGCCGGACGGCTGACCGCGCTGGCCGAGCGCGCCGAGGCGCTGGGCTCCCCGCTGGTCACCGAGCACATCGCGTTCGTACGGGCGGGTGGGTCGCTGACCGCCTCCCCGCGCCTGGAGGCGGGCCACCTGCTGCCCGTCCCCCGCACCAGGGACGCCCTGGACGTCCTGTGCGAGAACGTGCGCATCGCGCAGGACTCCCTTCCGGTGCCGCTGGCCGTGGAGAACATCGCCGCGCTGGTCTGCTGGCCGGCCGAGGAGATGACGGAGGGCCAGTTCCTCTACGACCTCGCCGACCGTACGGGTGTCCGCCTCCTCGTCGACGTGGCCAACCTGCACACCAACCACGTCAACCGCGGCGAGGACCCGTCCAAGGCCCTCGCCGAACTGCCCCTGGAGGCCATCGCCTACGTCCACGTCGCAGGCGGTTTCGAACGCGACGGCGTCTGGCACGACAGCCACGCCCACCCCGTCCCCCGGCCGGTCCTGGATGTTCTGACGGACCTCGCCTCCCGCGTCAGCCCGCCGGGTGTCCTGCTGGAACGGGACGAGAACTTCCCGGAACCGGCGGAGCTGGAGGGCGAGTTGACCACGATCCGCCGGGCGCTGGAGGCAGGGGCGGTCGAACGTGTGAAGACCGAACTCCGCTCGGCCGCCGGCGCGGTGCGGGAGGGGCATGAGACCGGGGCGGCCGGGGCGACACGGGGCGCCTCCGGCCCGCCCCCACCAGAGGGGGCCGGCGCCGCCCGGCAGCGGCTCGGGCTGGCGCAGGCCGCGCTGCTGTCGGCGCTGGTCGCGGGGACGCCCGTGCCCGAGGGGTTCGACCGGGTCCGGCTCAGTGTGCAGGCCCGGGCGCTCGCCGCGAAGCGGGCGGACGTCGTGGCGAAGGTCGCCCCCGAACTGCCGGTCATCCTCGGGGACGGGTACCGCACGGCGTTCCTCGGCTACGCCCAGACCCACCCGATGACCGCCGGATACCGGCGGGACGCCCTCGACTTCGCCGAGCATCTGCTGGCCGCCGGGCGGCCCGGGGACGCGCAGGCGCGGCGGGAGTTGCGGGAGTGGTGGCGGGAGCGGTCGGGCCCGAAGCCGCGCTCCCGCCGTCCGGCCGGCCGGCTGGCTCGCGCCACGCGCAGGGTCCTGCTGCGGCGTTGAGGGGTCGCTCGCCCGCTCCCGGCCCGGCCGCGGTCGGCACACCGGCCGGTCACTTCGGCTCTGACCCTCCGAAGGCGGCAGGCTCCTTCCGCGGTACGGCGTCGCCGGCCGGCGCGTCGCCCCGGCCGTAGTGGTGCGTCGTGAACATGTAGATGAGGCCCGTGCCGACCACCACGCCCCCGCACAACAGGACGATCCAGTTCTCCCACCAGGACTTCTCCGGGGTGCGGGCCCAGCAGATGTTGATGATGGCGAGGATGCCGTAGGCCAGCGCGGCGATGTTCACCGTGAAGCCCCAGCGGCCCAGGGTGAACTCCCCCGCCGGTTTCCAGCCCTTGAGGCGGGCACGCAGTGCGGCGAGGACCACCATCTGGAACGAGCCGTAGATGCCGAGGATCGCGAACGAGACGATGTTGGTGAGGGCGTCCTCGGAGAGCAGTGAGGCGAAGGCGATGAGCAGCGGCACCGCCGCGGACACGAACAGCGCCCAGCTCGGCACCGCTCGGGCGTGGACGAACCGCCGCAGCAGCCGGTGTCCGACGATCATCTCGTCCCGGGCGTAGGAGTAGATGAGCCGCCCGGCCGCGGCCTGGAGGCTGACCGTGCAGGACAGGAAGGAGATCAGCACCACGGCCATCACCATCCGCGCCCCGGTCTCGCCCATCGCGTCGAACAGCACGTCCACCACCGGGTCGGCCTGCTCGCCCGAGATGATCGCGTTGAAGTCCGTGACCGACAGCAGCAGCGACATGCAGGTGAACGTGGCCGCCGAGCCGCCGATGTAGATGGTGCGGCGCATCGCGCGGGGGATGACCCGGCCCGGGTGGGCGACTTCCTCGGCGGTGTCGCCGCACGCCTCGAAGCCGTAGTACTGGTAGAGGCCGATGATGCCGGCCGCCAGGAACGCCGGCAGGTAGGAGCCGTCTCCCTCGACGCCGTAGGTGTCGAAGATGACGCCGAGGCCGTGGTGACGGTGGGTGGCCAGCAGGTAGACGCCGACGACGAGGGCGCCGATGAGCTCGCCGGCGAAACCGATGAGCGCCGCCGCCGACAGTGCCTTGGTGCCCATGTAGTTGATGAGGATGGCGACGACGATGAGCACGGCGGTGCACAGCACGGTGGTGTGCACGGTGGCTCTGAAGCCGAAGAGGATGGCGATGTAGGGGCCGGCGCCGTAGGCGACGGAGGTGATGGTCACCAGCAGCGCCCACATGTACACCCAGCCGGTCATCCACGCCCAGCGCTTGCCCCACAGCCGCCGGGCCCAGGGGTAGACGCCGCCCGCGATCGGGTACTGGGCGACGACCTCTCCGAAGATCAGCGCGACGAGGAACTGGCCGCAGCCGGCGACCAGGAACGCCCAGATCATCGGCGGTCCGCCGTCGGCGATCGCGATGCCGAAGAGGGTGTAGGTGCCCACCACCGGGGAGAGGTAGGTGAAGCCGAGGGCGAAGTTGGCCCAGGGGCCCATGTCCTTGCGGAACTCGGATCCCGGCTCACCGCCGGGGCCTCCGGATACCGGCGCGGGAGGCTGTGTACCGGTCATCGCTGCGCCTTCCGTCCCTCGGTGATCAGATCGGCGGCCCGCTCGGCGGCGAGCAGCACGGTCACCATCGGGTTGATGGTGGGCATCGTCGGGAACACCGACGCGTCGACGATCCGCACGCCCTCGAAGCCGCGCAGTCTCAACTCGGGGTCGCAGACGGCCAGGGGGTCGTCCGCGGCGCCCATCCGGCAGGTGCCGGCCGGGTGGTACACGGTGTGCGCCGCGCGGCGGCCGTACTCCGACAGGTCGGCGTCGGAGACGACGTCCGGACCGGGGGCGACCTCGCGGACGAGCCAGTCGCGCAGCGGGTCGGTCGCGGCCACCTCGCGCGCCACCTTCAGACCGTCCACGATGGTGCGCTCGTCATGGCCCTCGGGGTCGGTGAAGTACCGGAAGTCCAGGGCGGGGTGCTCGGCGGGGTTGTTGCTGCGCAGCCACATGCGGCCGGTGGAGCGGGCCCGCGGCACGTTCGGTGTCATGCACACCCCGTGCCGCGGCACGGGGTAGCCCAGCCGTTCGGTGTTGACGGTGAACGGCACCTGGTAGAAGTGGAACATCAGGTCGGGACGCGGCTGGCTCTTGTCGCGGCGCAGGAACAGGCCGGCGTCGGAATCCATCGCGGAGTTGGGCGGCAGCGGCCCTGCGGTCTCCCAGACGATCACGGACTCGGGGTGGTCCAGCAGGTTCTCCCCGACACCCGGCAGGTCGGCCCGGACCGCGATGCCCAGGGCGCGCAGGTCGTCGGCCGGTCCGATGCCGGAGAGCATCAGCAGCCGCGGAGTGTCGATGGCACCCGCGCAGAGCAGCAGTTCGCGCTCGGCACGCACGGTGGCGGGTTCGCCGTCGGCGCCCCGGACGGCGACCCGGGTGAGCCGGCCCGACGGCTCGGGGATCAGCCGGTGAGCCCAGGTCTCCAGCAGGAGCGTGAGGTTGGGCCGGTCCAGCACCGGGTGGAGGTAGGCGACGGACGCGGAGGAGCGCAGGTTGCCCTCCGGCTGGTAGGCCAGCGAGAAGAAGCCGGTGCCGTCGGCGAAGGGTTCGGCGTTGAAGTCGTCGACGACGGGGACGCCGAGGGCGCGGGAGGCGGCGGTGACGAAGTCCTTGGCGATGGGATTGCGGTCGGCCTCGGCCACTGGCACGATCCGGGTGAGCAGCCGGTCGCGGTAGGGCAGGATCGTCGCCGGGTCCCAGCCGGAGCAGCCCCGGCTCACCCAGTCGTCGAGGTCCTGCGGCAGCGGCAGGAAGCTGATCAGCGTGTTGTGCGAGGAGCAGCCGCCGAGCACCCGGGCCCGGGAGTGCAGGATGTGCGAGTTGCCGCGCGGCTGTTCGACGGTGGTGTATCCGTAGTCGAACTCCGAGCCGAGCAGGTTGATCCAGTTGCGCAGGCGCAGGATGCGCTCGTCGCCGACGTCACTGGGGCCGCCCTCGATGACGCAGACGCGGCAGTCGGGGTCCTCGCTCAGCCGGGCGGCGAGCACGCAGCCGGCTGTGCCGCCGCCGACGATGACGTAGTCGTAGGCGGACTCGGCGCCGTGTGCGGGAGTGGTTGCCATGCGCTGCTCTGCTTTCTTTGTCGTTCGGTGCGCCACGGGCGGGCCGCTTCCGGAGGGTCAGCCCTTGAACCAGCCGGAGGGAGCGGGCGCGAGGTTCTGGTAGATGTGCTTGGCCTCCTGGTACTCGCGCAGCCCCGTGGGGCCGAGCTCGCGTCCGACGCCGGAGCGGCCGAAGCCGCCCCACTCGGCCTGCGGTACGTAGGGGTGGAAATCGTTGATCCACACGGTGCCGTGCCGCAGCCGCCGGGCGACGCGCTGGGCACGGCTCGCGTCCGAGGTCCACACACCGCCGGCCAGGCCGTAGCGGGTGTCGTTGGCCAGTTCCACCGCCTCGTCCTCGGTGCGGAAGCGCTCGACGGTGACGACCGGGCCGAAGACCTCCTCCTGGACGATGCGCATGGACCGGTCGCAGTCGGCGAAGATCGTCGGCAGCAGGAAGAATCCGCGGCTGAGGGCCGGGTCGTCGGGGCGGGTGCCGCCGGTGACGAGCCGGGCGCCCTCCTCCTTGCCGAGGGCGATGTAACCCTCGACCTTCTCGCGGTGCTCGGCGGAGCTGAGCGGGCCGCTCTCGGTGCCCTCCTCCAGGCCGTTGCCGAGCCTGATCGCCCGGGCGCGCCCGGCGTAGGCCTCGACGAAACGGTCGTGCAGGGAGTCCTCGACGAGCAGGCGTGATCCGGCCGAGCAGACCTGCCCGGAGTGCAGGAAGGCGGCGTCGAGGGCGTAGTCGACGGCGGCGTCGAAATCGGCGTCGGCGAAGACGATGTTGGGGTTCTTGCCGCCCAGTTCCAGCGCGATGTTCCGCGGCCCCTCGGCGGCGGCGGCCATGATGGCCCGGCCGGTGTTCAGGCCGCCGGTGAAGGAGACCAGGTCGACGTCGGGGTGGCCGGTCAGTGCGGCGCCGACGGTCGCCCCGGATCCCAGCACCAGGTTGGCGACGCCGGGCGGTGCGCCGGCCTCCTCGATGAGCCGGATCATGATGATCGTGGTGAGGGGTGTGGTCTCGCTGGGCTTCAGGACGAAGGTGTTGCCGGCGGCCAGGGCCGGGGCGACCTTCCAGGAGGCCTGCAGCAGCGGGTAGTTCCAGGGGGCGATGAGCGCGCACACGCCGACCGGCTGGTAGACGACGCGGCTGAGGACGTCCGGGCCGACGTCGACGACCCGGCCGCCGTCCTTGCCCACGAGTTCGGCGAAGTAGCGGAAGGCGTTCGCCACGTCCTCCACGTCGATCCGCGCCTCGGCGAGCGTCTTGCCGGTGTCGAGCGTCTCGGTGCGGGCGATGTCCTCGCGGTCGCGCAGCAGCAGGTCGTGGACGCGCATCAGCAGGTCGGCACGGTGGCGGGAGGGGGCGTCCGCCCAGTCCTCCTCGGCGAAGGCGCGCCGGGCTGCGCGCACGGCGCGGTCGACATCGGCGGCGTCGGCCTCGTCGACGGTGGTGACGACCGAGGCGTCGTAGGGGTTGACCACCTCGCGCCGGCCACCGGCCGCCGCCTGCGTCCACTCGCCGTCGATGTACAGATCACCCACCGCGGGGCCTCCTTCGCGTCCGGCCGGAGCCCGATCGGCTCGACGACCAGCAACATGGCCCATCGGGCGTGCGGCGGCCACGGGGCACACCGCCGCGCCGGTGTCCGGGCGCCCCAGAGGACCCGGCTGGGCTAGTCGCGCGGGCCCGGGCGTACGCGCCGAAGTGTGCCGGGACCGACACCCCGCACCTGGACGAGGAAGCATCCGAGGGGATTCACCCCTGTTCGCACCGGTATGACGCCCCGCACATGTCCCGCATTCGTCCCCGACCAGCACCGAAACAACGATTCATCCCCGTACGGCACTTGACGTAGACCCAGAAGTAACATGTCACCTCCGCACCCGAAGCGCACTACCGTGCGGTGCCGTACCAGGAGGCACCACCATGCGACCGCGACCCCCGATCAAGGGCCGAGGCATCTTCAGCGGCACCGGGCTCATCGTCACGTGCCTGACGGCGACGCTCGCCGCGCTGGTCTTCCCGATCTGGTCGTACCCGGACCAGCCGGGGACGGCCCCGAACGTGCTGAGCGCCCAGACCCTGCAGACGAGCTACGGCCCGCTGTCCGCGCTCGACCAGGACTTCCTCTCGAAGGTCAGGCTGGCCGGGCTGTGGGAGCTGCCCGCGGGGCGGCAGGCGCAGTCGAAGGGGACCACACCCGCCGTCCGGACGGCGGGCCGGCATCTCGTCGAGGGGCACCGGTTCCTGGACGAGCGGGTCCGCGGCGTGGCGGCCCGGCTGGACCTCGGCCTGCCCGACGAGCCCAGCACACAGCAGAGGCAGTGGCTGGACCGGCTCGACCGGGCGCGGGGCGCGGCGTACGACCGCGAGTTCGCCACCATCCTGCGGGTGGCCCACGGCACGGTGTTCCCGGTCGTCGCCCAGGTCCGTGCGAGCACCCGGAACTCCCTGGTGCGCGAACTCGCCGACGACGCCAACACGACCGTCCTCGACCACATCAAGGTCCTGGAGGCCACGGGTGTGGTCGACTTCGACGCCGTGGCCCGTGACCTGACCGTCGGCAGCACTCCCCCCGCGGCCGCGCCCGGACTCGCCGTTCCCCCGTCTTCACCGCCCTCGTCGCCGCCGTCTCCGTCGCCGTCCTCGTCGGACTACACGCTTCCGCCACCCGCCTACAGGCCGCCCCCGGACTGAAACGGAACGTCACATACCGACAACACTCCGTCCGGATCGTGAACGAGGCATGGTGTTCCCGGGACCGTGTCACATACAAACAACATATGCTCTGGGTTCTTTTCCTGCTGGCGGCCTGGGCCGTGGCCGGCACGGCGTGCACGCGTCTGTGCCTGGCAGCCGTCCGCGCCGCGGCCGTGGCGGCGGAGACCGGCCGGGGTCGTGAACTCACCCTGTACGAGGCGGCGTTCCTCTCCGGCGGCCCCCGCCGGGTCGCCGACGTGACGCTGGTCGCCATGGCCCGTCAGCATCGGCTGCTCCTCGCCCACACCGGCTGGGCGACGGTCGTCGACCCGCGCGGGCGGGACGACATGGAGCGGTCGGTGCTAGGAGCCATCGGCCCCGAGGGGCAGTCCCGGATCGCGCCGGTACGGTCCACGGCCGCCACGGCGGACGCGGTGCGCGGGATCGCCGAGGGGCTGGTGCGCGCGGGGCTCGCGGTGCCGGACAGCGCCCGTACGACGGTCGCGACGGCGGTCCGCCAGGTCCGTGCCGCCACGGTCGCCGTCCTCGGGCTGGGCGTGGCCGCCCTGCTGACGCCCGTACCGCCGGACATGCCGCGGCATCTGGTCGCCCTGTGGTTCGCGCTGCCGCTCACCCTGGCCCTGAGCTGCCTGGCCGTAGCGCGGATCGAGATCCACCCCTACTCGCGCTGGGCCTCCCCGGCCGGCCAGCGGTTGCTCGGTGCGCTGACCCGCACCGCGGACGGCACCGCCGACGACCGCACGTTCCTCACCTCGGTGGCCGTGCGCGGGGTCGGCGCGATCGGCGAACCGGACCTGCGCGCCGCGTTCGCGCACCGCGAGTCGCACGACTGACGGACGCCGGGGGCGCACCGGGGGCACGGCGCCGACACCGGCGGACGGTGCTTGCCTTCCCCCCTCACCGTACGAAACATCCCTTTGGTCGCCATCGTGCACCGAAGGGATACGCATGAGAGCCGCTCTCCTCTACTCGGCCGCCGGGTCCTTGCTGCTGAGCACCCTCGCCGGGGCACCGGACACCGCAGACCCGACGGGAGCGGCGGAGCGGCGCGGCACGGCCGTGGCGGCCGCCCGGGCGAAGGCGGCCGGCGTCGACTTCGGCCCCTGCCCCGACGCGCAGGACCTGCCCGGCAGCATGCGGTGCGGCACGGTGCGCGTCCCGCTGGACTACGCCCGGCCGGACGGCGAACAGATCGGACTCTCCGTCAGCAGGGCCAGGGCCACACAGAAGGACCCCCGGGGCGGCGGCCGCAAGGTCCTCCGGCAGGGCGCCCTCGTCCACAACCCGGGCGGTCCCGGTGCCACCGGCCTGTACTTCCCGCTCATCGGCCTGCTGCCCGAGTGGAAGCGCATCGCGGCGGCGTACGACCTCGTCGGCTACGCGCCGCGCGGCGTCGGCCGCTCGGCGCCGCTCTCCTGCGAGGACCCGGAGCAGTTCTTCAAGGGGCCCTCGCAGGCGCCCGCCCGGCCCTCCGTCTCGTACAAGAGGGAACGCATCGCGCGGGCGAAGGCGTACGCGCGCGGCTGCGCCGAGCGGGCCGGCGACGCGCTACGGCACTACCACTCCCTCAACAACGCCCGCGACCTCGACGTCCTGCGCGCCGCGCTCGGCGAGGAGCGGCTGACCTTCATGGGCTCGTCGTACGGAACGTACTTCGGGGCCCTGTACGCGACGCTGTTCCCGGCGCACGTGCGGCGGATGGTGTTCGACTCGGTCGTCCACCCCGGCCCCGGGCGGATCTGGTACCGCAACAACCTCGACCAGTCGGCGGCGTTCGAACGGCGCTGGGCGGACTTCCGGGCCTGGATCGCCCGCCACGACGACGTGTACGGGCTGGGTGCCACCGCGCGCGAGGTGCTGCGCGGCTACGAGCGCGTGAGCGCGCGACTGGCCGTCGAACCCGCGGGCGGAAAGGTCGGGCCGGGCCAGTTGCAGCGGGCGCTGCTGCAGGCCGCGTACTACGACGACCTGTGGCCGCACCGCGCGCACGCGCTGTCGGCGTACCTCGCGGGCGACCCGAAGCCCCTGATCGAGCAGGCGGAGCAGCATCCGCAGGCGGCGGCCGAGGCGGAGAACTCACGCGCGGTGTACCTGGCCGTCGAGTGCAACGACGCCCCCTGGCCCACGGACTGGAGGGTGTGGGACCGGGACAACACCCGGCTCGCACGGGTGGCGCCCTTCGCGACCTGGGACAACGTGTGGACGAACCTGCCGTGCGCCTACTGGCCGGCGCCCCGGCAGCGGCCGCTCGACGTCGGCGCCGGGCCGGGTGAGCTGCCGCCGACGCTGATCCTGGCCGCCGAGCGGGACGCCGCCACCCCGTACGACGGCGCCCTCGCCCTCCACATCCGCCTCGCGGGCTCGGCCCTGGTGACGGAGCGGGACGCCGGCGCCCACGGGCTTGCGGGCGGCCCGAACGCCTGCGTCAACGCCCATGTGGAGGCATATCTGCTGGAGGGGCGCCTGCCGGGACGGCGCGCGGAGTGCGCCCCCCACGCCGAGCCGAGACCCGCGGCCCCGCGCACCGAGCCGGCACCGACCGCCCCGGACGAGGCCGGGGCCGCGGCTCACAGAAGCGTCCGCTGAATCAGGCCAGCGAGGCGACCAGCTCGGCGATGTCCTTGCGGCGGCCGGTGTAGAACGGCACCTCTTCGCGGACGTGCATGCGGGCCTCCGAGGCGCGCAGGTGACGCATGAGGTCGACGATGCGGTACAGCTCGTCGGCCTCGAAGGCGAGGATCCACTCGTAGTCGCCGAGGGAGAACGAGGCGACGGTGTTGGCGCGCACGTCCGGGTAGCCGCGGGCCATCTTGCCGTGGTCGGCGAGCATGCGGCGGCGGTCCTCGTCGGGCAGCAGGTACCAGTCGTAGGAACGCACGAAGGGGTAGACGCTCACGTAGTCGCGGGGTGTCTCGTCGGCGAGGAACGCCGGGATGTGCGAGCGGTTGAACTCGGCGGGGCGGTGCAGCGCCATGTTCGACCAGACGGGCTCCAGGGCGCGGCCCAGCTTCGTCCGGCGGAAGAGGTTGTACGCGTCCTGCAGCGCGTCGCTGGTCTCCGCGTGCCACCAGATCATGAGGTCGGCGTCGGCGCGCAGGCCCGAGACGTCGTAGGTGCCGCGGATGGTCACGTCCTTGGCGGCGAGCTGGTCGAACAGCTCCTGGACCTCGTCGGCGTACCCGGCGCGTTCCTCGGGGAGGACGTCCTTCAGCTTGAAGACGGACCAGAGCGTGTAGCGGATGACCTCGTTGAGGTCCTTGGCCAGCTTGCCCTTGTTCGCGATGCGGTCGGGTGCGGCGCTGGAGGCCGTGGTGGAGGCGTCGTCACTCATGCCTCTCATTCTCCCGCTCCGCCGTGCAGGCTCTGCACCGGGTGGGCGGTGAGCTCCTGCACACCCCGCAGGTCACCGTGGATCTGGTCGACGGCGGCGTAGGCGCTGGCGATGCAGGCGGGGATGCCGACGCCGTCGTACGCGGCGCCGCACACGGCGAGGCCGGGCAGGCGGGCGACGTGCTCCCGGATGCGGGCCACGCGCGCGTGGTGGCCGACCGGGTACTGGGGCAGACCGTCGTCCCAGCGGGTGACGCGGGTGGCGACGGGGGCGGCGTCGAGGCCGGTCGCCGCCTTCAGGTCGTGCCGGGAGACGTCCACCAGGTCGCTGTCGTCGCGCCGGAGGATCTCCGTCTCGCCGTACCGCCCGACGGAGGTACGCAGGACGACCAGGTCGGGGTTCTCGTCGGCGATCCAGCCCCACTTCTGCGAGGCGAACGTGGACGCCTTGATGGTGTGTCCGTCGACCGGCGGCACGAGGAAGCCGCTGCCGTCGGGCAGGTCCGTCTCGCCGCGGCGGTAGGCGAGGGTGACCAGGGCCATGGACGCGTACTCGACGCCGTCGAGCTCGGCGGCGGCCCCGGGGCACTCGGCGCGCAGCAGCCGGGCGGCGGCGGGCGCGGGGGCGGCGACGACCACGGCGTCCGCGAGCCACTCGCGGTCACCGGAGGCGACCTGCCAGCCGCCCTCCGGGGTGCGGCGCAGTCCCGTCCCCGGTGTCTGGGGGAGGATCTCGCCCCCGCGGGCGAGGACCGAGTCCGCCACCGCGAGGGGCAGGGTGCCGACGCCGCCCCGGATGCCCATGAACACCGGGCCGGTCTGCCCGGCCGCCGCCGCCTTGGCCTGGAGCTCCCGGACCCCTTCGGTCAGGGAGGTGTGGATCCGGGCCACCTGGAAGAGCTGCGGGACGGCCGAGCGCATGGAGATGCGGTACGCGTCGCCCGCGTACACCCCGCCCAGCATGGGCTCCAGGAGACGGTCGACGACCTCGCGGCCGAGGCGCCGCGCCACGTACTCCCCGACCGCCACGTCGTCGCCGACCTCGGTGCGGGGCAGTTCGGCGTCCCGCTCGATGCGGGCGAGGCCCTCCTCGGACACCACGCCGGCCAGAGCGGACGCGGTGCCGGGCACACCCATCACATGCCCCTTGGGGAAGGGGCGCAGGGCGCCGCGGGTCCACAGCGAGGCCGTCGCCGTGGCCGGGGGCTGGAGACGGTCGGCGAGGCCCACCTCGCGGGCGAGTGCCACCGCCTCGGGGCGGCGGGCCAGCATCGACTCGGCGCCGAGGTCCACACGGGCGCCCGCGACCTCCCCGGGCAGCAGCTTGCCGCCGGCCCGGCCGGACGCCTCCAGCACGGTCACCCGCGCCCCGCGGTCCAGCAGCCGGTGCGCGGCGGCCAGCCCCGCGATACCCGCTCCGATGACGACGACCCGCCCTTGAACTTCGCGCATGCCCCCAGCCTCTCAGACCCCACCGACAGCGCCGCCGCGCCCCGGTGTCCTTCACGAGTCCCGACCGTGACCGCATCGGAACCGTCCCGGGCCAAACGATCGGCACCGTCCGGGCGTCGAAGAAGCGTGAGCAGAATCGACCTCCGGGGGGATGCCCGCATGCGCACACGACGATCCCGACGATCCGTACGACACACCGCCCCGGCCCTGGCCGCGCTGCTGCTGGCCGGCGCCCTCGCCCTCACGGGGTGCGGCTCCGGGGACGACGCGTCGGGCGGCAGCGGCTCGGCCGCGGACCACGGGGCGGACGACAGGGCCGTCTCGGGCGAGGCCGCCCCCGGCGGCACCGGGAACGGCTCCAAAGCGACGGCGCCGCCGAAGCTCACCCCGGGCCACATCATCCGCGCGGCCTCCCTGACCGTGCAGGTCAAGGACGTTCCGAAGGCCCTGGAGCAGGCCCGCACCGGTGTGGAGAACGCGGGCGGCTACGTCGGCGACGAGACCACCACCCGGGACGCCGAGGGCCATGAGCGCACGCGGGTCGTGCTGCGCGTGCCCGTCGAGAAGTACGACGAGGTCCTCGACGGACTGGAGGGTGCCGGCAAGCTCCTCGACCGCAGCGCGAAGGCCGAGGACGTCACCGACCAGGTCGTGGACGTGGAGAGCCGGATCAAGACGCAGCGCGCCAGCGTGGCCCGGATCCGCGAGCTGATGGACCAGGCCACCAAGCTCAGTGACGTGGTCACCCTGGAGGGCGAACTGAGCACCCGCCAGGCCGACCTGGAGGCGCTGCTCGCCCGGCAGAAGTCCCTGAAGGACCGCACCAGCCTGGCCACCGTCACCCTTTCGCTGTCCGAGACCCCGGTGAAGAAGGAGACGAAGGACGACGACCCGGGGTTCGTGGACGCGCTCGCGGGCGGCTGGAACGCCTTCGTGACGATGCTGCGCTGGCTCACCGTGGCCTTCGGCGCCGTCCTGCCGTTCGCGGCGGTGGCCGCGCTGATCGTCTGGCTCTGGCTGCGCGTCGTACGCCCCCGGCTGCCGCGCCGCCCCGCGACCGCGGCGGCCGTGCCGGGCCCGCTGCCCACGGCCCGGCCGGCGCCGGAGTCCGCGCAGCCGGGAACGCCGGGTGAGCGGGACTGAAATGCCCTGCTCCCGTAGCGTGTTCACATGAACATGAGCCGTACACGGGAGCGACTGGTCGTCATCGGCGGTGACGCCGCGGGCATGTCCGCGGCGTCCCAGGCGCGCCGCCTGAAGGGCCCCGACGAGCTGGAGATCGTGGCGTTCGAACGGGGCCACTTCACGTCGTACTCGGCGTGCGGCATCCCCTACTGGGTCGGCGGTGACGTCACCGACCGGGACCAGCTCGTCGCCCGCACCCCGAAGGAGCACCGCGCCCGCGACATCGACCTGCGGCTGCGCACCGAGGTGGTGGAACTCGACCTCGGCGGGCAGCGGGTACGCGCCCGGGACGTCGGCTCCGGCGAGGAGTCCTGGACGTCGTACGACAAGCTCGTGATCGCGACCGGCGCCCGCCCGATCCGGCCGGACATGCCGGGGGCCGACGCGCCCGGGGTGCACGGGGTGCAGACCCTGGACGACGGCCAGGCACTTCTCGACACGCTGGAACACACACGGGGCCGCCGCGCGGTGGTCGTCGGGGCCGGTTACATCGGCGTGGAGATGGCCGAGGCGCTCATCAAGCGCGGCTACGAGGTGACGGTCGTCAACCGCGGCAGCGAACCCATGTCGACCCTCGACCCCGACATGGGCCGCCTGGTGCACGAAGCCATGGAGGGCCTGGGCATCACGATGGTGAACGACGCCGAGGTCACGAAGATCCTCACGGGCGACGACGGGCGGGTGCGGGCGGTGGTCACCCAGGACCGCGAGTTCCCCGCGGACGTCGTGGTGCTCGGCATCGGCGTGCGCCCCGAGACGGCCCTCGCGCGGGACGCCGGCCTCCCCCTCGGCCCGTACGGCGGTCTCCTCACCGACCGCTCGATGCGAGTGCGCGGCCGGGAGAACATCTGGGCCGGCGGCGACTGCGTCGAGGTCCTGGACCTGGTCTCGGGCCAGGAGCGGCACATCCCGCTCGGCACCCACGCCAACAAGCACGGCCAGGTCATCGGCACCAACGCCGGCGGCGGTTACGCCACCTTCCCGGGCGTGGTCGGCACGGCGGTCAGCAAGGTCTGCGACCTGGAGATCGCCCGCACGGGCCTGCGCGAGAAGGACGCCCACCGGGTGGGCCTGCGCTTCGAGTCGGTCACCATCGAGTCGACCAGCCGGGCAGGCTACTACCCGAACGCCTCCCCGATGACGGTCAAGATGCTCGCCGAGCACCGCACGGGCCGCGTCCTCGGCGTCCAGATCGTCGGCCGGGAGGGCGCGGGCAAGCGGGTCGACATCGCGGCGGTCGCCCTCACCGCGGGCATGACGGCGGAACAGATGACGGCCCTGGACCTCGGCTACGCCCCACCGTTCTCACCGGTCTGGGACCCGGTCCTGGTGGCGGCCCGCAAGGCGGCGGCGAAAGTGCGCGGTTCCTTGTGAGGTGGGGCGGGGCCGCGCCTCCAGGGGCGCGGGGCCCTGTCCATGCGCGGGCTCCGCCGCGTGGGCGCGGCAAGCCGCAACCAGCCCGCACCCGGCGACGCCCCCGCACCCCCACGGCGAATCCTTACGCCGTCCCCGCCGTACCGTTGATCCGGTCGATCGCCTGCCGCGCCTGCTCCGCCGGCGGCCGCGACGGCAACGACGACACCGACGCCGAAGCCGCCGTCACCGCCGGCGGCTGCTCCCCCGCCGGCTTCGCGTGCGTGGCCACCCGGGTCGACCGCAACCGGTGGTTCACCGCCTCCTCCAGCGTCACGGGCCGCCGCAACTGGGTCGCCAGCCGCCCCGCCTCCTGGCCGAGGCGGGCCACGTCCTCCCAGGGCAGCCGCACCACCAGCGTCAGCTCTGCCTCACCGTCGGGCAGTGCCTGCATGGCGGGATTAGCTCGGTCGTTCATCGCCTGTTCCTCACGTCGGCCCCGCGACCCGCCTTCCCCGCGCCGCGGGCGGTTGCCGACACATACGCACGCCCGTGCGGCCGCGTTCACCGAACCCGCCGATCGGGCCCCGCGTCAGCGCGCGGTCAGCGTGTGCACGTGCTCGACCAGCCGCGTGAGGGCGTCCGGGTCCGTGGACGGCATGACGCCGTGGCCCAGGTTGAAGACGTGGCCTTCGAGGTCCTTCGCCGAGTCCAGGACCTCACGGGTCTTGGCCTCGACGGCCTCCGTCGGGGCGAACAGCACCGTCGGGTCGAGGTTGCCCTGGAGCGCCTTGCCGGGGCCGACCCGGCGTGCGGCCTCGTCCATCGGGACGCGCCAGTCGACGCCGACGACGTCCGCGCCGGCCTCGCCCATGAGGCCCAGCAGCTCGCCGGTGCCGACGCCGAAGTGGATGCGCGGGACGCCGTACCCGGCGACCGCCTCGAAGACCTTCGCCGAGGCCGGCAGCACCGAGCGGCGGTAGTCGACGGGGGCCAGCGCACCGGCCCAGGAGTCGAACAGCTGGACCGCCGAGGCACCCGCCTCGATCTGCACCTTCAGGAAAGCGGCGGTGATGTCCGAGAGGCGGTCCAGCAGGTCGGCCCAGAGCTCCGGGTCGCCGTACATCATGGCCTTGGCGTTCTCGTACGTGCGGGACGGGCCGCCCTCGACGAGGTAGCTGGCGAGGGTGAAGGGGGCGCCGGCGAAGCCGATGAGGGGTGTGGCGCCGAGCTCGCGGGTGAGCAGGCCGATGGCCTCCGTGACGTAGGAGACGTCCTCGGGGGTCAGGTCGCGCAGCTGCGCGAGGTCCGCGCGGGTGCGGATGGGGCGCTCGACGACCGGGCCGACGCCGGGCTTGATGTCGAGGTCGATGCCGATGGCCTTGAGCGGGACGACGATGTCGCTGAAGTAGATCGCCGCGTCCACGCCGTGCCGGCGCACCGGCTGGAGCGTGATCTCGGTGACCAGCTCGGGCCGCATGCAGGACTCGAGCATCGGGATGCCCTCGCGCACCTTGCGGTACTCCGGCAGTGAGCGCCCGGCCTGTCGCATGAACCACACCGGTGTGTGCGGTACGGGCTCGCGCCGGCAGGCCTTGAGGAAGGCGGAGTCGTACGGGGCGGACGGCTGCTGGGCCCGAGGGGCGTCGTTGGCACTCACGGGGCCAAGTTTCGCACGGCGCGGAACGGCGTGATTCAGCCCCTGGAGAGGCGCGGGGTGTCTAGCCCGGCACCCGGGCCCGGGTCCCCGTAATCTTCCCGCATGGCTGCGGCTCAGGGACGACTGTCGGACGGCGCTGGCGGAATGGACGAAGCGAAGGACACCGAGAACGACCGGCGGGAGGCGGACTCCGCCCCGCTGCCCTTCCGGGCCGCCGTCGACGCGCTCAAGGCGGCGCGGCTGCGGCCCCAGATCGAGGTCGAGCCGACGCCCGCGCCGAGGCGTCTCGCTCCTCACAGCTACGCGCTGGAGGCCGCGGTCGTCGACGGCGACCAGGACCTGGCCGACGGCCGGCTGGTGCTGCTGCACGACCCGGCCGGGCACGACGCCTGGCGGGGCACGTTCCGGCTGGTGACGCTGGTGCGCGCGGAGCTGGAGCCGGAGATGGCGGCGGATCCCCTGCTGCCGGAGGTGTGCTGGACCTGGCTGACGGGCGCGCTCCAGGCGCGGGGGCTGACCGGTGGCGAGCCGAGCGGCACCGTCACGCGGGCGAGCTCCCACTACTTCGGCGGGCTGTCGGCGCGCCCGGCCGCCTCGCAGATCGAGATCCGTGCGTCGTGGACGCCGCGGGAGGGTCTGGGCGGCGTTCCCGACACGGCGGCGCACCTGGCGGCCTGGTGCGATCTGCTCGCCCAGATCGCGGGGCTGCCCCCGGCCGTTCCCGGAGACGCGTCGGTGGTGACGCTGCCGCAGCGACGGGGCCCGCAGTCCCGCTGACCGCCCCCTGACCTGCCCGATCGACCTCTGACCGCCCCGCACTGATCGACCTTGTGCGGGGCGGTCAACCATGTCCGGTCGACGATCACACCTCAGTACCCCTCTTGGCCGAATCACTTTGTCGATACGGCCACTTTCGACCGCGTACCGACGCAGACCGAAACCGTCCGACCTTCGAATGATCGACCGCGTGTCCGAATTGCACGGATTGTTATCACTGAATCGTGATCATTCTCTAAAGGCGGACGGATTCGGTGCCGAAGACGACTGTGACCTTGAAAGCACGGTTCGTCCCGGCTTCACCCCCCACGAGCCGGCCCCGTCCCGCACCCCAGGAGGCCTGGTGTCCGTTCTCCTCGAGCAGCCCGCAAGCCTGGTCGCCTACCGCCCGAACAAGCCGACCGCCATGGTGGTCGTGGCCGACCCGCGCGTCCGCTCCACCGTCACCCGCCACCTGTGGGCCCTCGGTGTGCGCGACGTCATCGAGGCCTCGTCCATCGCGGAGGCTCGTCCCCGCATCGGCAACCCCCGCGACATCTGTGTCGCAGACGTCCACCTGCCGGATGGCTCCGGCCTCACGCTGCTGTCGGAGACCCGCGCCGCGGGCTGGCCCAACGGGCTCGCCCTCTCCGCCGCCGACGACATCGGTGCCGTGCGCAACGCACTCGCCGGCGGCGTGAAGGGTTACGTCGTCACCGGCACCCGCACCAACGTCGGGCTCCCCACCCGGCCGGGCGCCGCCCCCATCGGCGCCGCCGCCGCACGACTGCACCGCCGCCCCCCGGGTGCCCCGAGCCACCCGGGCGGCTACCGCGAACTGTCCGGCCGCGAGGTCGAGGTGCTGCGACTGGTCGCGGAAGGCCAGTCGAACAAGGCGATCGGCGTCTCGATGGGCCTGTCCGCCCTGACCGTCAAGAGCCACCTCGCCCGCATCGCCCGCAAGCTCGGCACGGGTGACCGCGCCGGCATGGTCGCGGTGGCGCTGCGGACCGGGATCATCCACTGACCCACGCCCACGACCCTTCGTGATCCTTCCCTCACGTGACGCGGGACCGGACGCCGGCCCCGTTCACATCACTCACGGTTCGTGAACCCGCCGCTTCCCCGACATGACTGGTTTGCGACCCTCGGGCGCCCGCCGACGGAACGTTCCGTCGGCGGGCGCTGTCCATACATGGATACCCTTGACAGGTGACCGACGCCCACGACACCGCAGCAGACAGCTCACTGCGAACCACCGGAGGCGCCCCTCCGGACGACGGCGGATCTTCTGTTACGGAGGCGCCGATCCCTCTGCTGGAGCCGCGTGAGGGCATTCCGCCCGTCATCGCGGACCAGACCGCCCTGGCCCGGGTGATCGCCGCCTTCGAGGCGGGGTCCGGGCCCGTCGCCGTGGATGCCGAGCGTGCGTCCGGCTACCGCTACGGGCAGCGCGCCTACCTCGTCCAGCTGCGCCGCGAGGGCGCCGGGACGGCCCTGATCGACCCCGTGGCCTGCCCCGACCTGTCCGCCCTCGGTGACGCCCTGTCGGGCGTCGAGTGGGTGCTGCACGCCGCCACCCAGGACCTGCCCTGCCTGCGCGAGATAGGCATGGTGCCCACCCGCCTGTTCGACACGGAGCTGGCCGGTCGGCTCGCCGGGTTCCCCCGGGTCGGCCTCGGCGCGATGGTCGAGAGCGTGCTGGGCTTCGTCCTGGAGAAGGGCCACTCCGCGGTCGACTGGTCGACCCGGCCCCTGCCCGAGCCCTGGTTGCGCTACGCGGCGCTGGACGTCGAGCTGCTCGTCGACCTGCGCGACGCGCTGGAGAAGGAGCTGGACCGGCAGGGCAAGCTCGAATGGGCCCGCCAGGAGTTCGACGCGATCGCCTCGGCTCCCCCGCCGGAGCCCCGCAAGGACCCGTGGCGGCGTACGTCCGGCATGCACAAGGTGCGCCGGCGGCGGCAGCTGGCCGTCGTACGGGAGCTGTGGCAGACCCGGGACCGGATCGCGCAGCGGCGGGACGTCTCGCCGGGCAAGGTGCTCGGGGACGCGGCCATCGTCGAGGCCGCGCTGGCGCTTCCGGCCAATGTGCACGCGCTGGCCGCGCTGAACGGTTTCGGCCACCGTGTCGGCAAGCGGCAGCTGGAGCAGTGGCAGGCGGCGGTGGACCGGGCGAAGGCGCTGAGCGAGGCGCAGTTGCCTCAGCCGGGGCAGCCGGTGGCCGGCCCTCCGCCGCCGCGCGCCTGGGCCGACAAGGACCCCACGGCCGCGGCACGGTTGTCCGCGGCACGGGCCGGGGTGACGGCGCTGGCCGAGCAGCTGAACATGCCGCAGGAGAACCTGATCACCCCGGACACGGTGCGGCGGGTGTGCTGGGAGCCTCCGGCGGTGGTGGACCCGGAGTCGGTTGCCGCCGCTCTGGCCGGGCACGGCGCCCGGCCGTGGCAGGTGGAGCAGGTGACGCCGGTTCTCGTGACGGCGCTGTCCGCCAAGGAGGCCTAGCCGCCGTAGGGCTTCGCGTCGTACGGCGGCTGGGGGATGTCTTCGGCTTGTCGCGCGGTTCCCCGCGCCCCCGAGGGGCCTCTACTTCGTGGCACCTCGGGTGAAACCGTTGTAGATGAACCGCTGGAGGAGCAGGAAGACGACCAGAGTGGGGACGATCACCAGGATCGCTCCCGCCGAGATCGTCTCCCAGTGGGCTCCGAACGGGCCCTTGAAGCGGAACAGCGACGTCGAGATCACGCCAAGATCTTCCGAGGGCATGTAGATGAAGGGGATGTAGAAGTCGTTGTAGACGGTGATCCCCTTCACGATCATGACCGTCGCGATCGCCGGTTTCAGCAGCGGGAAGATGACCTTGCGGTAGACCGTGAAGGCGTTGGCGCCGTCGATGCGGGCCGACTCGTCCAGCGAGACCGGGATGGACCGGACGAACTGCAGGAAGATGTAGATCGAGACGATGTCCGTGCCCGTGTAGAGCGCGATCGGCGCCCAGAGGCTGTCGAACAGGCCGAAGCTGTTGACGATCTGAAAGGTGGCCACCTGGGTGGTCACGCCGGGGACCAGCGCGGCGACCAGGAACAGGGCCAGGACCCAGGCGCGGAAACGGAACCGGAAGCGGTCGATGGCGTAGGCCGTCATCGAGCCGATGAGGACCGTGCCGCCGATGGCGACGAGCAGGATGACGGCCGTATTGCCGAAGGCCGGGAGCATCCGGCCGTCCTGGAACGCCGTCACGTAGTTGTCGACGTTGAACGGATCATCGGGCAGCGCGAGCGCTCCGCTGCCGTCCGCCATCTCCTTCCCGGTCTTCAGGGACGTCAGGAAGACCGCGCCCAGCGGGAGCAGGACCACCGCGGTCGCGGCGATCAGGGACAGGTACACGAGGACGCGGGCCACCGCGCGGCGTGTCATACGAGGTCCGCCTTGTCGTCGGGGGCGAGGCGCCGCTGCACCCAGGTCACCGCCAGGACGATCAGCAGCAGCACGACCGCGGCCGCCGAGGCCAGCCCCGTCTTGTTGAACTGGAACGCCAGCTTCACGGTCTGGATCACGAACGTCTCGGTGCCGGTCGCCCCTCCGGTCATGATGTACGGGATCTCGAAGACCGAGAGCGAACCGGAGATCGAGAGGATCACCGTCAGGCTCAGGACCGGCCTGATGCCCGGCGCGATGATGTGGCGGAACTGGTGCCAGCGGTTGGCGCCGTCCAGTTCGGCCGCCTCGTACAGCTCCCCGGGGATCGACTGGATCGCGCCGAGGAACAAAACGAAGTTCAGGCCCAGGTAGCGCCAGACGGAGACGGCGGCCAGGGAGGTGTTCGCCGACTCCGGGGTGCCGAGCCAGGCGCGGTCGCTCTCCACGCCGGACAGGCTCAGCACCGAGTCGAGGGTGCCGCCGTCCTGGAAGAAGTAGAGGAAGACGAAGCCGATCGCCACGCCGTTGATCAGGTACGGGAAGAACAACATCCCTTTGAAGAAGTTACGGAAGCGGACGTCGAAGCTGAGGATCGTGGCGAAGTAGAGCGCGGCCACGATCTGCACGACGGAGGCCACCAGGTAGTAGCCGCTGACCCAGAAGACCTCGAACAGCTGCGGCCGGGTGAAGAGTTCGGCGTAGTTCTCGGTGCCCGTCCAGTGCAGTTCGGGGCTCACTCCGTCCCAGTCGGTGAAGCTGTACGCGACCATGTTGGCGATCGGCGCGTAGGTGAAGACGATCAGGAGGGCCAGCGGAGCGGCCAGGAAGAGCCAGGGGGTGGCCCCGCGCCACAGACGCGCCCGGCGCGGGGCGGGGGCCGGAGCGGGGGCGGCGACCGCCCCCGGGGCGGCCTCGGCGGCCGCCGTCTCGGTGGTGCCCGTCATCAGGACCCCAGCGACTTCTGAGCCTCGGTCCACCTCTCGCCGAGGCCGTCGAGGAAGTCGTCCGGATCGCCCTTCCTGGCGCCGCGGGCCATGTCGACGAGTTCCTTGCGGTAGTCGGGCGTGCTGATGCCGGCCTCGGACCGGCTCTCGACGGTCTTCAGCTCGGCGCCCTTGCTGTCGTCGAGGTCGAGGAGTTTGACGCCCGCCTGCTCGTAGGGCTTCAGGACGCCGGGCAGCGGGGCGTCCTTGAGCGGGGACAGCGCCAGGTTGTCCTGGGCGTAGCCGGACTTGTCGGTGAACCAGTCGATCCAGGCGCGGGCGGCCTCCTTGTGCGAGGAGTGGAGGTTGACGGCCTGGTTGTAGTCGGGCGACGTCACCGCGCAGAACGTGCCGTCCTTCTGGGCGGGGAAGGGCATGAACCCGATGTCGTCCGGGTCGGTGCCGGCCTGCTTCGCCGCGCCCCGCATCTGGATGACCGCCCAGGAGCCGAGCCACATGGTGGCGATCTCGCCCTTGGCCAGCCTGGGCTTGGACGCCTCCCAGTTGGTGGTCGTCGGGTCCTTCTCGACGAGTCCCTCGTGCACGATGTCGTACAGCAGCTCGTCCGCCACCCGCAGTTCGCCGCCCTCGGACCAGGGGTTGCCCTCGGCCCACAGGGTGGTGGCCTGCTCGTCGCAGCTGACCGAACCTCGGACCCCCGTCCACTGGCTGAGCGGCCACCCGTCCTTGAAGTTGGTGTAGTAGGGGATCGCGTCGGTCTTCGACTTGACCGCCTTGAGGGCGGCGAGGAACTCGGCCGGTGTGGTGGGCCAGTCGGTGACCCCGGCCTCCTTCCAGACCTTCTTGTTGTAGACGAACCCGGGGACCGCGCCGAGCGGGCTCCGGCCGTAGACCTTGCCGCGCTGCACTTCCCGGTGCCCGACCGCGACGTCCCCTACCCCGCTCCGGAGTTCGACGTCAGGCTCGCGCCGGGTGGCGTCACCGTGACCACCCGCACCCTGGTCCGGGACCTGCTGCTCCAGGCCGACCGGCTGGAGCCGGGGGCGCGGGCCGACCGGGGGCTGGTGACCCTGCTGCCGGGCGAAGAGGTGACCATCGGGGTGCGCGGCTGGAAGACTCCGGACGCGAAGACCGCCCGTTCGGCCCTGTACTGCGTGGAGCCCACCCGATGACGGCAACGCCGACCCCCCGCGTCACCATCAAGGACGTCGCCGCGCGGGCCGGCGTGTCCAAGGGTGCCGTCTCCCTCGCGTTCAACCACAAGCCGGGGCTTTCGGAAGCCACCCGGGACCGGATCTTCCGGGCGGCGCGCGACCTGGGCTGGGCACCGAGCCTCACCGCTCGGACCCTGGCCGGATCGCGCGTGGACGTGGTGGGACTGGCGGTGTGCCGGCCGGCCCGGGTCCTGGGGCTCGAACCCTGGTACATGGAGTTCGTGTCCGGTGTGCAGAGCGTGCTGGCCGAGCACTCCAGCTCGCTGCTGCTGCGACTGGTGCGGAACATGGACGAGGAGGTGGGCGTCCAGGAGACGTGGTGGCGAGCGCGGCAGATCGGCGGGTCGATCCTCGTCGACTTCCGCGCCGACGATCCCCGGGTGGCCCTGACGGAGCGCCTCGGGATGCCGGTGGTGGCCGTCGGGCATCCCTCGCTGACCGGGGGGCTCACGTCGGTGTGGACGGACGACGCCACGGCCGTGACGGAGGCGGTGCGGTATCTGGCCGCCCTGGGGCACCGGCGGATCGCCCGGGTGGGCGGTGCGGCGGACCTCGGGCACACGGCGATCCGGACGGCGGCGTTCGACGAGGCGGCGGGAGCGCTGGCGCTGGCCGGGGCGTGGCAGGTCGCGACGGACTTCTCGGGGGACGCGGGGGCGCGGGCGACGCGCTCGCTGCTGACCGCGGCGGCGGCCGACCGGCCGACCGCGATCGTGTACGACAACGACATCATGGCGGTGGCGGGCCTGTCGGTGGCGGCGGAGATGAGGCTGCGGGTGCCGGCGGACGTGTCGCTGCTGGCCTGGGACGACTCGCAGCTGTGCCGGCTGACGCACCCGACGCTGTCGGCGATGAGTCATGACGTGCACGGTTTTGGAGCGGAGGTGGCCCGGACGTTGTTCTCGGTGATCACCGGGGGCGCGGAAGCGGCCGGATCACACCCCGTGCCCACGCCGGTACTGACGCCGAGAGGGTCCACGGCACCTCCGAAGGTGTGACCTTCACCGCTCCCCCCGCCAGGACTGTGCAGCTACGTTACTCATAAGTAGCATGGGCCTGAGCGCGCGCTCAGCGCATCGCAGCAGCAATGCAGATCCTGACCCTGGAGGAGAGCCATCGTGCCTCGTACCGTCAGGGACGTCGTCTTCGTCGACGGCGTCCGCACCCCGTTCGGCAAGGCGGGCCCGAAGGGCATCTACCACGAGACCCGCGCCGACGACCTCGTCGTGAAGGCGATCCGGGAGCTGCTGCGCCGCAACCCCGGACTCGACCCGAAGAAGATCGACGAGGTCGCCATCGCCGCGACCACGCAGATCGGCGACCAGGGCCTGACCATCGGCCGTACCGCCGGGATCCTCGCCGGTCTCCCCCAGTCCGTGCCGGGCTACTCCATCGACCGCATGTGCGCCGGCGCCCTGACCGCCGTCACCTCGGTCGCCGGTTCCGTGGCCTTCGGCGCCTACGACATCGCCATCGCGGGCGGCGTCGAGCACATGGGCCGTCACCCCATGGGCGAGGGCGTGGACCCGAACCCGCGGTTCGTCTCCGAGAAGCTGGTCGACGAGTCGGCTCTCTTCATGGGCATGACCGCGGAGAACCTGCACGACCGCTACCCGCAGATCACCAAGCAGCGTGCCGACGAGTACGCCGTGCGCTCCCAGGAGAAGGCCGCCAAGGCGTACGCCAACGGCAAGATCCAGGCCGACCTGGTGCCGGTCTCGGTGCGCCGCACCAACGCCGAGGCCGGTGAGACGGGCTGGGGCCTGGTCACCGCCGACGAGCCGATGCGCCCGGGCACGACCCTGGAGAACCTCCAGGGCCTGAAGACCCCGTTCCGCGTCCACGGCCGGGTCACCGCCGGCAACGCGGCCGGTCTGAACGACGGCGCCACCGCCTCGCTCATCGCCTCCGAGGACTTCGCGCGGGAGCACGACCTCCCCGTGAAGATGCGCCTGGTCTCCTACTCCTTCGCGGGCGTGGAGCCTGAGGTCATGGGTTACGGCCCGATCCCGGCGACGGAGAAGGCGCTGGCCCAGGCGGGTCTGTCGATCTCCGACATCGGCCTGTTCGAGATCAACGAGGCCTTCGCCGTCCAGGTCCTGGCCTTCCTGGACCACTACGGCATCGCCGACGACGACGAGCGCGTCAACCAGTACGGCGGCGCCATCGCGTTCGGCCACCCGCTGGCCTCCTCCGGCGTCCGCCTGATGACGCAGCTGGCCCGCCAGTTCGAGGAGCAGCCGCACGTCCGCTACGGCCTGACCACCATGTGCGTCGGCTTCGGCATGGGCGCGACGGTCATCTGGGAGAACCCGCACTTCGAGGGGGACAAGTGAGCACCACCGCCGAGCTTCTCAAGCAGGCTTCCGAGCTGTTCCCGGACGAGGTCGTCACGAGTGCGCACGTACGCCACTTCGACCTCCCCCTCGGTGCCGGGCGCTTCGCCCTGATCACCCTGGACAACGGCCACGACCACACCAAGCCGACCACCTTCGGCCCGGCCTCGCTGGCGAACCTCAACGCCGCCATCGACCAGGTCGAGAAGGAGGCCGCGGACGGCGAGATCGTCGGCGTCGGCCTCACCGGCAAGCCGTTCATCTTCGCGGTCGGCGCCGACCTCAAGGGCGTGGAGATCCTCAAGGAGTACGAGCACGCCCTCGCCATCGGCAAGGGCGGCCACGAGGTCTTCAAGCGGCTGTCGAAGCTGGCCGTGCCGACCTTCGCGTACTACAACGGCGCCGCGATGGGCGGCGGTGTCGAGGTCGGTCTGCACTGCACCTACCGCACCGTCTCCGCGGCCCTGCCGGCGTTCTCGCTGCCCGAGGTCTTCCTCGGTCTGGTCCCGGGCTGGGGCGGCTGCGCCCTGCTGCCGAACCTGATCGGCCCCGAGAAGGCCGTCTCGGTGATCATCGAGAACAGCCTCAACCAGAACAAGCAGCTCAAGGGCAAGCAGGTCTTCGAGCTCGGGATCGCCGACGCGATCTTCGAGGGCGCGGACTTCCTGGAGCAGTCGCTGATCTGGACCGCGGCCGTCCTCAAGGGCGAGCTGGAGATCGTGCGCCCGGTCATCGACCGCGGCGAGGCCTGGGACCAGGCCGTCGCCAAGGGCCGCTTCATCGCGGACTCCAAGGTGCACGGCGCCGCCCCGGCCGCCTACCGCGCCCTGGACATCATCGCCGCCGCCAAGAACGGCGACCTCCAGCAGGGCTACGACGCCGAGGACAAGGCTCTCGCCGACCTCATCATGGGCGGCGAACTGCGCTCCGGCATCTACGCCTTCAACCTGGTGCAGAAGCGCGGCAAGCGCCCGGCCGGCGCCCCGGACAAGAACCTGGCCCGCCCGGTCACCAAGGTCGGTGTCGTCGGCGCCGGTCTGATGGCCAGCCAGCTCGCGCTGCTGTTCCTGCGCCGCCTCGAGGTGCCGGTCGTGCTGACCGACATCGACCAGGAGCGCGTCGACAAGGGCGTGGGTTATGTCCACGCCGAGATCGACAAGCTGCTCGGCAAGGGCCGCATCAACCAGGACAAGGCCAACCGCCTCAAGGCGCTGGTGTCCGGTGTGCTGGACAAGGCCGAGGGCTTCGCGGACGCCGACTTCATCATCGAGGCGGTCTTCGAGGAGATCGGCGTCAAGCAGCAGGTGTTCGCGGAGGTCGAGGCGGTCGCCCCGGCGCACGCCATCTTCGCGACGAACACCTCCTCGCTGTCGGTCTCCGAGATGGCGTCGAAGCTCAAGAACCCCGAGCGGGTCGTGGGCTTCCACTTCTTCAACCCGGTGGCGGTCCTCCCGCTCCTGGAGATCGTCCGCGGCGAGAAGACCGACGACGCCTCGCTGGCCACGGCCTTCGCCGTCGCCAAGAAGCTGAAGAAGACCGCGGTCCTCACCAAGGACGCCCCGGCGTTCGTCGTGAACCGCATCCTGACCCGCTTCATGGGCGAGATCCAGAACGTCATCGACGAGGGCACGCCGGTCGAGGTCGCCGAGAAGGCCGTGGAGCCGCTCGGTCTGCCGATGTCCCCGCTGGTCCTGCTGGAGCTGGTGGGCCCCGCGATCGGTCTGCACGTCTCCGAGACCCTCAACCGGGCCTTCCCGGACCGCTTCACGGTCTCCCCGAACCTCGCGGCCGTCGTCAAGGCGGGCAAGCGCGGCTTCTACGTCTACGACTCCGGCAAGCCGGAGCTGGACCCCGAGGTCGCCGCGCTGCTGAAGCAGGGCGACACCGTCCTGACGGAGGAGCAGGTCCGCGACCGCGTGCTCGACGCGGTGGCGCAGGAGATCGGCATCATGCTCGACGAGGGCGTCGTCGCCGAGGCGCAGGACATCGACCTGTGCCTCATCACGGGCGCCGGCTGGCCCTTCCACCTGGGCGGCATCACGCCGTACCTGGACCGCGAGGGTGTCTCCGAGCGCGTGAACGGCAAGAGGTTCCTGGCGCAGGGCGTCGCGAGCGTCCCGGCGTAACGCGTTACCCCTGAGGGGGGTGGGGCGTACGGTAACAATCCGTGCACCCGCCCCCCTTTCTGTATGCCGCCACAGATAGGATCCTCACACAATCCGACCATTGTTTACCTGACTCTGACGGTCTCCACACCGGACCGCCGGGTGTCCTCGAAGGAGTCCTGCGTGGCGTCCCCTCGTCGCCGAACACCCCGACGCCGGGTCTGGCCCAAGATCAGGCTCCTGCTCCTCGTGGCGGTGGTCGCCGCAGGCGGCACGGCGCTGTATCCCGTGTGGAAGGCGGCGAACCCGGATCCGCCCGAGCTGAAGGTCCGCTACCGGACCGACACCCCGGCGACGGCCACGGCGGCCAAGCCGTCGTTTGAAATCTTCAACGACACGGACAAGTCAGTGCCGTTGAGCGATGTGACGCTCCGGTACTGGTTCACGGCCGACGGCGCGGCGGGCGCCTCCTCGTACGCCTTCAACTGTGTCAACGTCGTCTTCGGCTGCTCGAACGTGGCCGGGCGGATCGTCGCCATGGACAAGGCCACCGACACCGCCGACCACTATCTGGAGGTCCGGTTCACGGCCGCCGCGGGCAGCCTGAAGCCCGGCGCCAACAGCAAGGGCATCGACCTCCAGCTGTTCCGCACCGACCACAAGGAGCTGAAGCAGTCCGACGACCGCTCCTTCGACGCGGAGATGACCAGTTACAAGGCGGCGGAGAAGGTCACCGCCTACAAGCGGGGCGTCCTCGTCTGGGGCGAGGAGCCGGACGGCACCGAGGCGAGCGACGAGAAGAAGACAGCGGCGAAGACCGCGCCCGAGCCGCTGCCCGCCCAGCCCGCCGGGGTGCTGTTCGACGACTTCACCTACCAGGGCCCCAAGGACCCGGCCCTGTTCAAGCACGGCTGGCTGGTCCGCACCAGCAAGGGCGGCCCGGGCGTCGAGAACACCTGGTCCGCGAGCGGCGTCAGTTTCCCCACCGCCGAGGGCTCCCACGCCGACGGCCAGGTGCTCAACCTGCGGGCGAGCACGGACGGCACCAAGGCCGGCACGAAGCAGGCGAGCCTCGGCACGGCCGCGAGCAAGTTCCGCGACGGCACCTACGCGGCCCGCATCCACTTCAGTGACGAACCGGCCGCCGGGGACAGCGGCGACCACGTCAACCAGACCTTCTACACCATCGGCGGCACGGGCTCGAAGTACAGCGAGCTGGACAACGAGTACATGCCGAACGGCGGCTGGGGCCGTCCCGGTCCCAAGCTCGACACCGTGACCTGGTACGACCACAAGGCGAACGACCGGGTCTACCGGACCACCAACAAGAGCCTCGACACCTGGCACACCGTGCTGATCCGGGTGAAGGACGGCGTCGTCGCCTACTGGCTCGACGGCAAGAAGCTCTTTCTCAGCAACGGCAAGTACGCCCCGCGCGCGGACATGTCCGTCAACTTCAACCACTGGTTCATCGACCTGCCGTTCAAGGGTGAGCGCGCCTGGGACATGAAAGTGGACTGGCTCTACTACAACGCGAACGAGACCCTGTCGGCGAAGCAAGTGCAGTCCGCTGTCGACGGCTTCACCGACGAGGGCATGAACTACTTCGACACGGTTCGGGAGTCCCGGTGAGGAAAAGGCGGTCCGGCGCCCACAGGCACGCGGCGGAGGCGACGGAGGACAAGCCGGTGGTCAGCAGGCGCTCCGCCCTGTTGATGGGCGGTACGGGAGGCGTCGCCATGGCCGGCGGCGGCGCATGGCTGGGCAAGGTGGTGGCGCAGCCCGCCGCCGCCCCGGCCGCCGCGGGAGGCATCGGTGGCCTCACCATGCCTCCCCTTTACGCCCCCTCGGGGCGCCGCCCCAAGTACCGCCGGGCCACCTGGTCCCAGCAGTTCCAGTCCGGCCACGGCTGGACGCCCGGAGGGGCGGGCACCGCGTCGGCCGAGGCGAACGACAAGTCCGTCTTCGTGCGCGGCACCCAGTCGGTCCGGGTGACCACGGGCGGCAACGGCAAGCAGAGCTACGTCCGCAAGACGGGCCTGCCGGCGATGAGCCTGACGGGCAAGATGATCCGGCTGGTCTTCCGCGTCGAGGACGTGACGAACCTGGCCAAGCTCGTCTTCTACCTGGGCAGTGGCTCCCTGGCGAACCACTTCGCCTGGACCCACCACGTGCATTCCAAGACCTCGGCCAACTACGTCCAGTCCGGGGAGTGGGTGACCGTCCACCTCCAGTGGGCGGACGTGGGCGCGGCGGCCGGGACGTACTCCATCGGCGCCGACGGCAAGCCGTCCACGAAGACCGGCTTCACCGACATGTCGTTCGCCGTGTACGACGACGCGGGCGGTCCGGTGACCTACCGGCTCCAGGCGGTCGAGCTGATACCGGACACCGTCTCGGTCTTCCCCAAGGGTGTCGTCTCCATCACCTTCGACGACTCCCACAAGTCGGTCCACGACCTGGCCCGGCCGGTCATGGACCGCTTCGGCTTCCCCGGCACGGTCTACAACATCGCCGACGCCATCGGCACCGGCAGCTTCCTGACGCTGAACCAGATGCGGTCCATGCAGGACTTCTCCGGCTGGGAGATGGGCGGCCACTCGTACGCGAACGCCGTCCACACGGCCAGCTACCCCAAGCTCACCGCCGAGCAGGCCGACGACGACTTCCGCAAGCTGCGCGAGTGGCTGGTGTCCAACGGCTTCACCAGCGAGCACTTCGCCTATCCGCACGGCGCGTTCCAGAAGACGTCCGACGGGGTCCCGGTCGACCAGATCGCGAGCCGGCACTTCACCACGGCCCGGTCGATCATCTCCGAGACGATCGAGTCGTTCGCCCCGGCGATGCCGTACCGCCTGAAGGCGCTGACGGGCATCAACGACGGCACGGGGATCGGCGGTACGGCCCTGTCGAAGCTCACGGGCGCGGGCGGCCGGCTCGACCGGTGCGTCAACAGCGGCGACTGGCTGATCCTGTGCCTGCACAAGGTCGTCGACGGTGCTCCCGCGACGAGCACCGAGATCGGCAAGGCGGGCCTGGAGACGCTGATGAAGGCGATCGACGACCGGGACATCCCGGTGCTCACGGTCGAGGAAGCGATGGCCTCCTACACCTGAGGCCCGAGGCTCGCACACCCAGCGCCCGGACGCACAAGAGAGGGGCGGCCCCCCGGCCGCCCCTCTCTTCGTTCTCCTGCGGCTCTACCAGCCGCCCTGCCCGTAACCCTGGCCCTGGCCCTGGCCCTGGCCCTGGCCCTGCTGCCACGACGGGTCCTGGTGCGGATAGCCGCCCTGCCCGTAGCCCTGGCCGGGGTACTGCTGCTGGTACGGGTCCTGGTGACCGGGGTGTCCGCCCTGCCACTGCTGCTGACCGGCCGGCTCCGGCGCCCCCCAGCTCACGCGCTGCTGCGGGACACCCGCGTGGTGCTCCTCGTGGTAGCCGGGGATCGGCTGCGGCTGGGAGGGGATGCCGCCCGCCGGGCGGGGCCGGGTGCGCAGCGCCACACCCTCCAGACGCATCAGCTGGAGCGTCTCGGTGACCTTCTTGTCGGAGTACGGGTCCTCTTCCTCGAAGATCTCCGTCACGTCGCTCTCGTGGTCCCCGGCCACGGACACCTCGACGCCGCCCTGGCGGGTGCCCCAACTGCCCTTGTGGAGGGTGAACAGGGCGTAGAAGCGCAGCGGGGTCAGCAGCGTCAGCTGGATCACGCCGTAGATCGGCGCGAGCAGGAACATGCCGAACCGCTTGATGAAGCCCATCCCGCGCCGCGGGAAGTCGAGGTAGCGCACGTTGCGCAGATAGCCCATCAGCACCATGAAGACCAGGTAGTCGCCGATGTGGTTGACGAACTGGGCGGGCTTCATGATGGGCAGGATGACCATCGAGTAGAACATCGCCGAGCCGAAGACCAGCCACAGGGCGAGTTCCATGCAGGTCAGCCAGAAGGCCGGCCGGTACTTCTTCTGGTGCCGGAACGCCCACAGCGACTCGCGGAAGAAGGACTTGTTCCAGCGCACCTGCTGGCGCAGGAAGTGCGGCAGCTTCTCGGGGACGGCCGTGTAGCCGACGGCGGTCTCCTGGAAGACGACCTGGCCCTCCATCAGGCAGTAGTTGGTCATGCGGCGGTCGTCACCGAAGACGGCCGGCTTGCCCAGGAACTGCTGGTTGAGGAAGTCCGGCAGGTACTTGCGCACCAGCGTGCCGCGGTACGCGGAGAGCGCGCCGCAGCAGCACAGGACCGACTTCAGCCGCGAGTAGGCGGCCCGCTCGAACAGGAACGAGTTGCCGTAGCGCAGGTCCTGGAGGCGGGTGAAGATGTTGCTGTCGTGGTTGAGCGCCAGCACCATGCCGGTGGAGGCCATGATCTTCTCGTCGGCCAGCGGCAGCAGCAGCTCGCGCACGGTGTCCCGGGACAGCACGGTGTCCGAGTCGACGCACAGGAAGATGTCGGAGTACGGGGCGGCCTCGAAGCCGAGTGCCAGTGCCTCGCGCTTGCCCTTGTTCTCGGGCTGGACGCTGACGGTGTACTTGACGCCCTTGGCCTCGAACTCCCGGCGCATCTTCTTCGCGGCCCTGATGCCGGAGTCGTTGGCACTGGCGTCGTCGATGATGTGGATCTCGTTCGGCAGGCGGCTCTGCGCGAGGAGGCTGCGCATGCCCTGTTCGAACATCACCGGGTCCTCGTTGTAGATCGGGATGACCGCGGTGACCCAGGCGTTCTCCAGGTACTCCAGCTCTTCGCGCCCGGCCTTGGCGGGGCGGTAGAAGAGGGCGCCGAACATCTTCAGGGCCAGCAGGCCCATGGCGCCCATGGAGTACAGGTGCAGGGAGCCGGCGTCGAGCCGGGTGGCGATCAGCGCGGCCAGGCCCAGGAAGACGAAGTACGAGACCTTCAGGTGCCGCCGCTTGCGGTGGGCCCGACGGCCACCGGAGTCGACGGCTCCCGGTATGTACGTATCGTCGGCAGTCACAGCTTGACCACCCGCGGGTGGTCGGCGGATTTGCCCCGGGTGTCGAAGAGCGCCCGGGCGCGGTCAGCCAGCTCGTCGAGGTCTATCTCGCGGTGCGGCTGGAGCAGGATCGTCAGGTCGGCGGCCTCGGCGGCGGCGAGGTAGTCCTCGGCCCGCTCGACGGGCGCACCGGCGACGCGCCAGTCCTCGACCCGCGGGTCGAAGTAGACGAGCTCGGCACCGCGCGCGAGGAGGTTCTCCGCGACGGCCAGGGCCGGGCTCTCCCGCTGGTCGGAGATGTCCGGCTTGTAGGTCACGCCGAGCAGCAGGACCCGGGAGCCGCGCACGGCCTTGCCCTGGTCGTTGAGCAGGTCGGCGGCGCGGTTCACCACGTGCACGGGCATGCGCTGGTTGATCTCCTGCGCCAGCTCCACGAACCGGAACGGGATGCCCAGCGAACGCACCTTGTACGACAGGTAGTTGGGGTCGATCGGAATGCAGTGCCCGCCGACGCCGGGGCCCGGGTGGAACGGCGCGAACCCGAACGGCTTGGTGGAAGCACACCGGATGGCGTCCCACAGGTCGACGCCGATCTCGCGGCAGAACATCGACATCTCGTTGACGAGCGCGATGTTGACATGCCGGTACGTGTTCTCCAGCAGCTTGGCCATCTCGGCCTCGCGGGTGCCCTTGGCCTCGACGACCCGGTTCACGAACCGCTCGTAGAGGGCGCGGGCGGCCTTGGTGCAGTCGGCCGTGATGCCGCCGACGACCTTGGGGGTGTTCTCCAGGCCGAAGGAGGGGTTGCCCGGGTCGATGCGCTCGGGCGAGAAGGCGAGGTGGAAGTCGATGCCGACGCGCAGGCCCCCGGCCTCCAGACGCGGCCGGACGACCTCGTCGGTCGTGCCCGGGTACGTCGTGGACTCCAGGACCACGAGCGTGCCGGCGGTGAGGTGGGCGGCGATGTCGTCCACGGCGGCGTGCACGGCACCGAGGTCCGGGGCGCCGTGGTCGGTGAGCGGCGTGGGGACACACACCACGACCGCGGCGGCGTCGGCGATCACGTCGGCCCGGTCGACGGCCTCGAAGCCCCGCTCGCGCATGGCGCGCACTTCGGCGTCGGAGATGTCGTCGACATGCGAACGGCCGGCGTTCAGTCCCTCGACCACCCGTCGGCTGCGGTCGAGACCGACCACCTTCAGGCCCGCGGCGGCGGCGGACCTGGCCAACGGCAGCCCCACGTAACCGAGTCCGACAACGACAAGATCCACCGTGGAGGATCTGCTCACGAATTCATCCCCAACCCCGTTGCCACGGCGTCGGCCAGACGCAGTAGCAACCGGCCCCCCGAGCAAATCGAACAAGTCCGAGGAGGTTAACAAGACCTTCACTTTTTGACCATGTTCACCCTAGGTGCGCCTTGTCACGCACACATCTGTACAACCCTTGACACATCTCATGTGTCTGGTGCGTCAAGAGCCTCAAGATGAAGGGATCAGTTCCGCTTCTTGGAGGCGGTCAGATCTCCCGCCAGGCCTCCAGCGCGAGCCCCGGCTCGTCCTTGCGGCGAGTGAGCAGCACGGTCCCGGTCGACGGCGAGAGAGAGGCGGCGACGACCTCGTCGTGCTCGTCCAACGCCACCGACGGCAGGGCGTCGGCGGGCAGCCGGGGCCCGGACTCGGTCCACCAGGCACCGGCCGACTCCTGCTCGGTCGGGTACGCGGCGAACGCGATCCGGCCGCTCGCCGACCGCTGCGCGAGGACCGTGCAGTCGTGCCCCTCGATCTCGCACCGCACGGCGGACACGGGGCCCGGTCCCGCGCAGGCGAGGAGTGTCACCGGCTTCTCACCGGGGCGCCAGGCGCACAGGTCGCCCGAGCCGTCGGTGAAGAACAGGGTGGTGTGCTCGGCGGACGTGGCGAGCGCGCGCAGGGTGCCCGCCCGGACGGAGGCGTCGACGCCCTCGGTCCGCACGGGCTTCCTGCCGTCCGCCTCCTGCCGCCAGTGCAGGATCCCGCCGGGTACGGAGGCGTACAGCTCGACCAGCCCCGACTCGCCCGTGACGGGGGCCAACTCCCCCTCGACGTCGCGTCCTTCGAGATCCAGCCAGCCTCCCCAGCCGCCCTTCACCTTCTGGTTGCGCAGGCTGACTCCGCCGCTCCCGTTGCGGACGAACACATAACCCCGCCCCGCCCCGTCCACGGTCACGGCGGGTGGTCCCGTACGGTCGCCCTTCTTGTCCGGGTGGCCGATGGGAGTCCAGTCCAGGGCTGCGAGGTGGGGACGGAAGTGCGTGGAGTGCACGAGCCCGGACTCGCCCGGGGCGGTGGGCCGCCAGGCCGCCAGATGCGCGTAGCCGTCGGCGCCTTGTCCGACCGCCGCCCCCGGGTGCAGCTTCTGGGCGCCGCCGACGGTTCGCGGATCGTCTTCCCAGGGGCCGCCGGGGCCGCGTTCCGCCCGGCACAGGACGGCGTCGCCGGAGGGCAGATAGACGGTGAGGCGGCCGTCGCGGCCGCGGATGAGCCAGTCGCCGTTCACGTGTTCACTTTATGCGGCCGCCCGGGCCCGGCGCGCCCGCCCTCCCCCCGCCCCCGGCCCATCTCCCGTGCGACCCTGGCCACATGAACGAGCCATCGCCTCTCCTCGTCGTGGTCGACGCCGCGAACGTCGTCGGTTCGGTGCCGGACGGCTGGTGGCGGGACCGCCGGGGTGCGGCGGAACGGCTGCGGGACCGGTTGGCCTCGGACGGCGTTGCGGCCGTCGCAGGCCCGGTGGAGATCGTCCTGGTCGTGGAGGGGGCGGCAGGCGGGGTGGAGTCCGTGCCCGGGGTACGGGTGTCGTCCGCCCCGGGCAGCGGAGACGACCACATCGTCGAAGTCGTGGCCTCGGCCGGTGAGCGCCCCGTCCTGGTGATCACGGCGGACCGGGAGCTGCGGAGGAGGGTCGGGGAGCTGGGGGCGGACGTGGCGGGGCCGCGGACCGTACGTCCGTAGGTGCGGGCCGTACGGGGCTGGGGCCGAGTGGGCCCGCAGCCCGGCCGAACGGGTGCCTCCCCCCAAGCTCTCGGGTTCGCCCGAGCAAGGGGGACCCCATCGCCGACCCGTGCCGCCCCAGGCGGCACGCGTGCGCGCAGCGGGGGCAGAGCGCGCCCGCACCTCCACCGCCGCTTACGGCGTGCCGCCGCCCGCGGTCGGCTGTTGCTCGCCCGCCTCGCCGCGGGACAGGCGGCTGTGGCTGCGGCCGTACAGGAAGTAGACGAGGAAGCCGACGGCCATCCAGATGGCGAAGCGGACCCACGTCTCGGCCGGCAGGTTGATCATCAGCCACAGTGAGGCGCACACCGACAGGATCGGGATGACCGGCACCCACGGGGTGCGGAACGCCCTGGGCAGGTCGGGCCGGGTCCTGCGGAGGATGATCACGCCGATCGCGACGACCACGAAGGCGAACAGCGTGCCGATGTTGACCAGCGCGGCGAGCTCCGTCAGCGGCGTGAACCCGGCGAGCACGGCGATGATCACGCCGAGCAGGATCGTCGGCCGGTGCGGCGTCTTGAACCGCGGGTGGACCCGCGAGAAGAACCGCGGCAGCAGGCCGTCCCGGCTCATCGCGAAGAACACCCGGGTCTGCCCCAGCAGCAGGATCATGCACACCGTCGTCAGGCCGACCGCGGCGCCGAAGCTGATGAAGCCCGCGTACCACGGGTGCCCGGTGGCCTTGAAGGCATCGGCGAGCGGGGCGTCGACGGACAGCTCGCTGTAGTGCTGCATGCCGGTGACGACGATCGACACGAGGACGTACAGCGTCGTGCAGATGACGAGGGAGCCGAGGATGCCGCGCGGCATGTCGCGCTGCGGGTTCTTGGTCTCCTCCGCGGCCGTGGCCACGACGTCGAAGCCGATGAAGGCGAAGAACACGACCGAGGCGGCGGTGAAGATGCCCATCACGCCGAAGTTGGAGGGTGCCCAGCCGAACATGAGCTGGATCAGAGGGGAGTCGAGACTCGCCCCGGCCTCCACGGGCTGCTCCTTGGGAATGAACGGGTCGTAGTTGTCGCCCTTGATGAGGAACGCGCCCGCGATGATCACGACGAGGACGACCGTCACCTTGATGGCGACGACGATCGACGTGATCCGCGCGGACAGCTTCATGCCGACCACGAGGATGCCGGTGAGGACGAGGACGAGCGCGGCGGCGAGGATGTCGAAGCCGAAGACGTCGGCGCCCTCGCGGCTGCCGAGGGCCGCCGGCATGGTCCAGCCCGCGTTGTCCATGAGCGATTGGATGTAGCCGGACCAGCCGACGGCCACCACCGCCGTTCCGAGAGCGAACTCCAGGACCAGGTCCCAGCCGATGATCCAGGCGGGCAGTTCACCGAGGGAGGCGTACGAGAACGTGTAGGCGGACCCGGCGACCGGGACCGTGGACGCGAACTCGGCGTAACAGAGGGCGGCCAGGGCACAGGCGACGCCGGCCGCCACGAACGCCAGAGCCGTGGCCGGCCCGGCGTTGTTCTTGGCGACTGTGCCGGTGAGAACGAAGATGCCGGTACCGATGATCACACCGACGCCGAAGACGGTCAGATCCAGCGCGGACAAGGACTTCTTGAGCGCATGCTCTGGTTCCTCGGTATCGAGGATGGACTGCTCGACCTTCTTCGTCCGGAAGAGGGTACTGCTCACGGGGTACCTCCCACGCTTGTCGTCCTCGACATGATCGAGAGGTGGCACCATGCGTATGCCCCGGCACGGGCGAATTCACGCCAATGGGCCGGTTCCACCACCCTCATGGTGGCGAAACCGGCCCATCTCCAACCCGTTCGGCCGTGTCGGCGGCCAGTCGCTTCAGTCGCGCGCGGCGTCCACGGCATCCGCCGCACTGCGCTCGTAGCGGCCGTCCAGCTTGGCGACCAGCCCGGTCACCTGCCGGGCGATGTCCGGCGCGGTGAGACCGATCTCGGCCAGGACCTCCGCACGCGAGGCGTGGTCGAGGAAGCGCGGCGGGATGCCGAAGTCGCGCAGCGGCACGTCGACGCCCGCATCGCGCAGCGCCTGCGCGATCGCCGAGCCGACTCCGCCGACCCGGCTGTTGTCCTCGACGGTGACGACCACGCGGTGCTGCTCGGCGAGCGGCGCCATGGCCTCGTCGACGGGCTTGACCCAGCGCGGGTCGACGACGGTCGTGGAGATGCCCTGCTTGTCGAGCAGGGCGGCGATCTCCAGGCACATCGGCGCGAGGGCGCCGACGGAGACCAGCAGCACGTCCGGCCGGTCGGTGCCGGGCTCGCGCAGGACGTCCATGCCGCCGACGCGTCGCACGGCGGGCACGGCGGGGCCGACGGCGCCCTTGGAGAAACGGACCACGGTCGGTGCGTCGTCGACGGCGACGGCCTCGCGCAGCTGGGCACGGACCTGGTCGGCGTCGCGCGGCGCGGCCAGCCGCAGCCCGGGGACGACCTGGAGGATCGACATGTCCCACATGCCGTTGTGGGAGGCGCCGTCGGTGCCGGTGACACCGGCCCGGTCGAGGACGAAGGTCACGCCGCACTTGTGCAGGGCCACGTCCATCAGCACCTGGTCGAAGGCGCGGTTGAGGAAGGTCGCGTACACGGCGAACACCGGGTGCACGCCACCCGTGGCCAGGCCGGCCGCGGAGACGGCGCCGTGCTGCTCGGCGATGCCGACGTCGTAGACCCGCTTGGGGAAGCGCTTGGCGAACTTGTCCAGGCCCACCGGCTGGAGCATGGCGGCCGTGATGGCGACGATGTCCTCGCGCTCCTCGCCGAGCTTGACCATCTCCTCGCCGAAGACGGACGTCCAGTCGGCGCCGGAGCTGGCGATCGGCAGGCCCGTGTCGGGGTGGATCTTGCCGACGGCGTGGAAGCGGTCCGCCTCGTCCTGGAGAGCCGGCTGGTAGCCGCGGCCCTTCTCGGTGAGGCAGTGCACGATGACCGGCCCGCCGAACCGCTTGGCCTTCGCCAGGGCGGACTCCAGCGCCTCCAGGTCGTGCCCGTCGATCGGGCCGACGTACTTCAGGCCGAGGTCCTCGAACATGCCCTGCGGGGCGATGAAGTCCTTCAGGCCCTTCTTCGCGCCGTGCAGGGTGTCGTAGAGCGCCTGCCCGACGACGGGGGTGCGCTCCAGGACCTCCTTGGTGCGGGCCAGGAAGCGCTCGTAGCCGTCCGTGGTCCGCAGGGTCGCCAGGTGGTTGGCGAGGCCGCCGATGGTCGGGGCGTAGGACCGCTCGTTGTCGTTGACGACGATGACGAGGGGGCGGTCCTTGGCGTCGGCGATGTTGTTCAGCGCCTCCCAGGCCATGCCGCCGGTCAGCGCGCCGTCACCGATCACGGCCACGACGTGGTCGTCGCGCTCCATGATCTGGTTGGCCTTGGCGATGCCGTCGGCCCACCCGAGGACGGTCGAGGCGTGCGAGTTCTCGATGACGTCGTGCTCGGACTCGGCCTGCGAGGGGTAGCCGGACAGGCCGCCCTTCATCTTCAGCTTCGAGAAGTCCTGGCGGCCGGTGAGCAGCTTGTGGACGTAGGACTGGTGGCCGGTGTCCCAGAGCACCTTGTCCCTGGGCGAGTCGAAGACCCGGTGCAGGGCGATGGTGAGCTCCACCACGCCGAGGTTGGGGCCGAGGTGACCGCCGGTCTTGGAGACCGCTTCGACGAGGAAGCTCCGGATCTCCTCCGCCAGCTGGTTCAGCTCCTCCTGGTTGAGCCGGTCCAGATCGCGCGGTCCCCTGATACGGGTCAGCAGCGGCACCCGTGCCTCCTTGCAGTAGAGCTGTTGCCGGGCTTGTCGAGTCTAATGTTCCGCCTTTGCGGGCGGCGCCGAGGCTGTGCGTCGTACGTCACGCGTTCGGCTCTACCCATGGTGCGCCACCGCTACGACACAGCTGTGCCCGGTACCCCACAGGTACCGGGCACAGCGGGTGCTACTCAGCGCTACGCGCGCCCTGCGGTCTTCTGCGTCTTCCGGGTGACGGCGTCGATCACGACCGTGGCCAGCAGCACACCACCGGTGATCATGTACTGCACCGGGGAGGCGATGCCCTCCAGGGCGAGGCCGTACTGGATGGACACGATCACCAGGACACCCAGCAGGGCGTTCCAGGTGCGTCCGCGGCCGCCGAACAGCGACGTGCCGCCGATGACCGCCGCGGCGATCGCGTTCATCAGCAGGTCACCGCCACCGGCACCCTGGTTGGCCGCCGCGATCTTGGAGGCGATGAACAGACCGCCGACCGCGGCGAAGGTACCGGAGATCGCGAACACCGAGATCCGGACCATCTCCACGTTGATGCCGGCGCGGCGGGACGCCTCGACGCTGCCGCCGAGCGCGAACACCTTCCGGCCGTACGACGTGCGACGCAGCACGAAGTCCGTGACCAGCAGCACCGCGATGAAGATCACCACGGCGAGCGGCAGGCCCTTGTACTGGTTGAAGACGATGGCGACGGTGAAGGAGAGCGCCGCCAGCAGCACGGTCCGCACGATGGTCTCGCTCAGCGGCCGGGACGGCACGCCGGCGGCCTCGCGGCGCCGGTTGCCGAGGAAGGAGCTGAGGAAGAACCCGGCGGTCACCACCGCGGCCAGCGCGTACGCGGCGGCCACGTCGGAGAAGTAGTAGCTGGTCAGCTGGGCCACGACCCCGTCCGGGTCGAGGTTGATGGTGCCGTTGTCGCCGAGGATCTGGAGCATGAAGCCGTTCCAGAACAGCAGACCGGCCAGGGTGACGGCGAACGCGGGGACGCCGATCTTCGCGAAGAAGAAGCCGTGCAGCACACCGGCGACGGTGCCGGTGAGGATCGCCAGCACGAAGGCGAGCCACTCGTTCATGCCGTTGGTGACGTTCAGCACCGCGAAGCTGGCGCCGGCGACACCGGACACCGAGCCGACCGACAGGTCGATCTCGCCGAGCAGCAGCACGAACACGATGCCGACGGCGATCATGCCCGTGCCGACCATGGCGACGGACATGTCGGACAGGTTGCCCGCGGTGAGGAAGTTCGAGTTCAGGCTGGTGAAGATGAGCCAGATGATCGCCAGGCCGATGACGACCGGGATGGAGCCCAGATCACCGGACTTCATCTTCCGCTTGAACTCGCTGACGTAGCCCTTGAGGCCCTGCTCGCGCACCAGCAGCCGGGGGTCGACCACCGTGACGGCGGCCTTGGCCGCCTCGGGGTTCTCCACGACGTGGTCGTCGGGAGCCGTGGAGGTCTTGTCGATGCTCACTTGGAAACCTCCCCGTTCGTGCGCGCCGCACGGCGGGTCACGGCGTTGTCGGTGGCGCCGGTGATGGCGGAGATGATCTCTTCCTGCGAGGTCGACTTGACCTCGAAGACGCCGTTGTTGCGGCCGAGGCGCAGCACGGCGACCTTGTCCGCGACGGCCTTCACATCGGCCATGTTGTGGCTGATGAGGATCACGGCGTGGCCGCGCTCGCGCAGCCGCTCGACCAGGTCGAGGACCTGCGCGGTCTGCTCGACGCCGAGGGCGGCGGTGGGCTCGTCGAGGATGACCAGCTTGGGCTCGCCGAGCATGGAACGGGCGATGGCCACGGTCTGGCGCTGGCCGCCAGAGAGCGAGGCGATCGGGATGCGCACGCTGGGGATGCGGATCGACAGCGTGTCGAGCAGCTCGCGGGAGCGGCGCTCCATCTCCACCTCGTCCAGGACGCCGCGCTTGCGGATCTCCCGGCCCAGGTAGAGGTTGCCGACGACGTCGATGTTGTCGCAGAGCGCGAGGTCCTGGTAGACGGTCGCGATCCCCAGGTTCTGGGCGTCGTGCGGCTTGTTGATCTGGACGGACCTGCCGTCCCATTCGATGACGCCCTCATCGATGGGGTGCACGCCGGCGATCGTCTTGACCAGCGTGGACTTTCCGGCGCCGTTGTCGCCGACCAGGGCGACCACCTCACCGGCGTGGACCTCAAGCTCTACGTCGGTGAGCGCCTGAACGGCACCGAACCGCTTGGAGACCCCGCGCAACGCCAGCACGGGCGTAGCGGACACGTGAACCATCTCCTTCGCCGCCTGACCCGGCGGGAGGTTGTGCAGAAGTGTGGGAGGAGTGATCACTCCGGCGCCCCGCGGAGCTTGCGGGGCTGGTGTGGCGGGGCACCGGAGGAACTCGGGGGCAGCCGGTCCGTGTCCGTGGCTCACGGGAGTCCGCGGGCGGACTCCCGTGTCCCGGCAGGACCTGATGGCTGCTTAGCTGAGACCGGCCTTGTCGCAGGCGGCCTTGAACTTGCCCGCGCAGATCTCGTTCACGGTGTAGATGCCGTCCTTGATGACGGTGTCCTTGATGTTGTCCTTGGTCAGCGAGACGACCGGGACGAGCACGGAGGGCACGGCCTTGGTGGTCGGGCTGTCGACCTTGTCCTTGGCGAGCGAGTCGAGCGACTTGCCCTGGGCGAGGGCGACGGCCATCTCGGCCGCGACGTCCGCCTCCTGCGGGTAGGGCTTGTAGACGCTCATGTACTGCTCACCGGTGACGATGCGCTGCACGCCCGCGAGCTCGGCGTCCTGGCCGGTGACCGGGATGTCGGCGATGCCGGCGGCCTTCAGGGCGGTGATGATGCCGCCCGCCATGCCGTCGTTGGCGGAGTAGACGCCGACGATCTTGTCCTTGCCGAGGGCGGAGATGGCGCCCTCCATGTTGGCGTTGGCGTTCTCCGGCTTCCACTCCTTGGTGTCGTACTCGCGGCCGATCTTCACCTTGCCGTCGAGCACGTCGTGGGCGCCCTGCTTGAACTGGGCGGCGTTCGGGTCGGTGGAGGACCCGTTCATCATGACGATCTGGCCGTCCTTGGCCTTGCCGCCGAGGGCCTTCAGCAGGGCCTCGCCCTGCGTCTTGCCGACGGTGACGTTGTCGAACGAGGTGTAGGCGTCGATCGGGCCCTCGGCCAGGCGGTCGTAGGCGACGACGGGGATGCCCGCGTCCTTGGCCTTCTTCACCGAGCCGGCGATGGCCTTGGAGTCCACCGCGTCCACGATCAGCACGTCGACCTTGTTGGTCACCATCGTGTCGACCTGCTGGTTCTGCGTGCTGGCGTCCTGCTTGGCGTTGGCGTAGACGACCTCGCCCTTGCCGTCGGTGAGCTCCTTGACCTTCTTCTCGATGAGCGGCCGGTCGAACTTCTCGTAACGGGCGGTCGCGTTCTCCGGAAGGAGCAGGCCGACCTTGATGTCGTCGCCCTTCTTGGCGGACCCGGAGGAATCGGCGTTGTCGCCCGACTCCTTGGCGCTGCCACAGGCAGCAAGCGAAACGGCCATCGCACCGGCGGCAATAGCGACAGCGGCGCGGCGCATACGCGTGTTCACTTCACAAACCTCCCTGACGAGGCCGCGACATTGCGGCCGAGGTGGCTGGAAGTCAACTCGGCCACACGTGCGACGTCAAGAAGTAAATCCTTAACGAGATGGCAACGGTGCCATCCGTTCTCTAAGTGAAGGCAGGCGTGGCCGCCTTCAGTGCGCCCGGGGCAGTTCCGTCAAGAAGGGTCGAATCGCCCATCTCGCTGAGGGCGAGAGCGAGCGCTCCGAGCACCTCCGCACGGCCGCCGAGGGCACCGGGGAGAACGGACAGCTGGCGCGCCGCGCTGGGAATCGCGTAGCGGCCGACGGACTCCCGGATCGGCCCGAGCACCAGCTCACCGGCCTCGGCGAGATCACCGCCGAGGACCACCCGGCTCGGGTTCAGCAGGTTGCAGAGATTGGCCACTCCACTGCCGATGTGGCGGCCGACGTCGGCGATCACCCGACGGCAGCCCGGGTCTCCGTCCCGCGCGAGCCGTACGACGCCTTCCATGGTCAGATCGGTGCCGTGACTGGACTGGAGGAGCGGGAGCACGTAGCGCGCGGCCGCGAAGGTCTCCAGGCAGCCACGGTTGCCGCAGCGGCAGACCGGGCCGGATTCGTCGAGTGTAATATGTCCGATTTCTCCGGCGGTGCCGCCGGGTCCCCGGTAGATCTTGCCGTCTATCACCAGACCGGCGCCGACGCCGCTGGCGACCTTGATGTAGGCGAGGTCGCGGACGCCTCGCCCGCTGCCCCAGACCATCTCACCGAGGGCGCCGAGGTTGGCGTCGTTGTCCACGTGCACGGGGACGCCGAGGCGGCCGCGGAGCTCCTCGGCGGGCTTGGTGCCGGTCCAGCCGGGGAGGATGGCGGTCGAGCCGAGCGTGCCGGATTCGACGTCGATGGGGCCGGGGACGCCGAGGCCGACGCCGGCGATCTTGGAGCGGTCCACGCCGGTGGCTTCGATCAAGCGGGTGACCAGCTGTTCCGCGCGGTCGAAGCCCTGGGTCGACGAGGCGTCGACGTCGAGGGGCTCGGATTCCTCGGCGAGGACCTGGTGGGCGAGGTTGCCGATGGCGACACGGAGGTGGGTATGGCCGAAGTCGACCCCGATGACGATGCCGGCGTCGCCGCTCAGCGACACGCTGCGGGCCCGGCGGCCGCCGGCGGAGGTCGGTGTGACCTCGACGGTGCCGCCGTCCTTCAACTCCCGGACGATGTTGGAGACCGTCGCCGCGGACAGGCCTGTCGTCCGCGCGATCTCGGCCTGGGTGAGGGAGCCGGCGAGGCGCACGGCCCGTACGACCCGCTCCAGGTTGGCTCGGTGCAGCGACGACTGCGACCCCGGAGTCTCCACGACGACCTCCTGCGCACGGGGCCGCTTCGATGAGGCCCCGTCTATGTCCAACTAGTGAACTCTAAGCTGAGCCGTTCGGGTTGCCTCCCGTCAAGAGGTTGAACTGATTCCGGGGTGTGCGCGGGTCGTCGCGGAGCGCTATGAGGGGGTACGCGCTTTCTGCCTGCGGCGGCCCGTGCGGCTGTTTCGGGGGTGCGCGCAGCGCCTGTCGCCGGGTGGTGGGTCGGGGCCGCGCCGGGGGGTGTCCGTCCTCGGAACGGCGCGATCGACTTGTGGGCCGACTGGCTGTTCGTTGACGCGCCAACCGCTGCGGGCGGACACCCCCCGGCACGTCCCCTTGCGTCCGACGGCGGCTGCGGGTCCGCTCCGGCTCGGCTGCGGGCGGTCGTGCCGCTGGGGCGGCACGGGTGGGCGCAGGCCGCACCCCGCTCCGCCGGGCCGCGGACCCACCCGGCCCCGGCCCCGACCGGCCCGGGTTACTTCAACGCCCCCGCCGTAAGCCCCTGCACCACCTGCCGCTGGAAGATGATGTACGCCGCCAGCACCGGCAGCATCGCCATCACCAGGCCCGCGAAGAGGCCCGACCAGTCACCCTTGTACCCCTGGCTGACCGCCAGCTGCACCAGGCCCTGGGTGAGGACGCGCTTGTCGGGGTCGGTGTTGAGGACCGTGGGGAGCATGTACTGGTTCCACTGGCCCAGGAAGTTGAAGATGCCGACGCTGATCAGGCCCGGTTTGGCCATGGGCAGCATGATCTGGAAGAACGTGCGGCTGTGGGACGCGCCGTCGACGAAGGCCGCTTCGGCGATCGACGTCGGCAGGGTGCGGAAGAACGCCGTGAGGAAGAACACCGTGAACGGCAGCGAGTAGGCGATGTAGACGAGGATCAGGCCGTGGATGGTGTTCAGCAGGCCCATGTTGTTCACGACGTAGAACAGCGGGACCAGCGCGAGCATGATCGGGAAGCTCATGCCACCGATGAACAGGAAGTAGATGAAGCGATTGCCCGGGAAGTCGAAGCGGGCCAGGACGTAGGCCGCCATGGAGCCCAGCACCAGGGTGCCGATGAGTGAACCGCCCACCACGAGGACCGTGTTGAGGAAGTAGTCGCTCATGTTGGCCTGGGTCCACGCCCGCGACCAGTTGTCGAAGTGCAGGGAGTCCGGGAGCGACCAGGGCGAGCTGAAGATGGAGCGGTCGTCCTTGAAGGACGTCATGACCGCCCAGAGCAGCGGCATGACCACCATGAACGCCCAGATGACCAGGACGCCGTGGGAGAAGACGTTGAGGACCGTGCCCTCCTTCTTCTCCTTCGCGGGAGGAAGGGGCCGGACGTCGGTCTTGGTGATCGGGGCTCCGGACTCGGCCGGCAGCGGCGCGGGGGTTTCGGTCGTCTTCATCGGTCAGTACTCCAGCCGCTCGCGACGGCCCAGCCGCATCACCACGGCGGCGAAGGCCAGCGTGACGACGAGCAGGGCGACACCGATGGTGGTGGCGTAGGCGGCCTGCCCGTCACGGAACGCCTTCTGGTACACGTACAGGACCATGACGGTGGTCGAGTAGTCGGGACCGCCCGGCCCGGTCGTCATGATCTGCACGACCGCGAACGACTCGGCGCCCAGGGCGAGGATGCCCATGTACACCCAGCCGGACTGCACGGTGTCCCAGAGGAGGGGCAGCGTGACCCGGAAGAACGTGGTGACGCGGTTCGCGCCGTCCAGGAGCGCGGCCTCGTACATCTCCGCCGGGATGGAGGCCATGCCCGCGGAGAAGAGGACCACGAAGAAGCCGACCGTCGACCAGACGAGGACCCCCATCACCGCCCAGAGGGCCAGATCGGGGTCGCCCAGCCAGAGGGGCTGGACGCCGTCCAGGCCGATCCCGCGCAGGAGCGAGTTGATCGCGCCGCTGTCCGGGTTGTACGCGAACGCGAACAGCAGCGCGACGATGGCGATCGAGAGGACCTGTGGGAAGAAATAGACGATCTTGTAGAAGGAGGAGCCTCGGACACCGGTGACCACCGGGCCGTTCTTTCTCTTTCTGCCGCCCACGTTGATCATGAAGGCGAAGAACAGCGCGAGGCCGATCGTCACCACCGGCAGCAGGAGGGCGAACAGCAGGCTGTGCTGCAACGACTTCCAGAAGATGTCGTCGTCGAGCATGCGGCTGTAGTTGTCGAACCCGACCATCTTGAATTCGGGGCTGAGGCCGGTCCAGTCCGTGAACGAGTAGTAGATGGACTGGATGAACGGCCAGACCACGAAGAGCGCGTACAGTCCCAGGGGCAACGCGAGGAAGCCCACGATGAACCGGTACTTGCCGTGCTGCATCGCCACTCCGGTGCCGTGTGCGGAATTTGGTTTCCGGTGCCGTTACTGGTGCTTGTAGTGCTTGATGGAGTCGTCCTTGGCGGTCTCGTCGGCGAAGCCCTGGATCTTCTTGATGGCCTCGGCGGGAGTCAGGCGGCCGGCCATCATCTCGCCCAGGCCGGAAACGCCGATCTTCTCCTTCTGCAACTGCACGTACCAGTCCTGCATACGGGGATTCACCACGTTCTCGCCGGCCTTGTCCAGTGCCGCGACACCGGATTTCAGACCGGGGGTGAGGGCGATGCCGTCGGTGCCGCCGTTGTACGCGGTCAGCGACTTCACCTTGCCGGTGAAGTTCTTCGATGAGGCCTCGCTGAGCATGATCCGCAGCTGCTCCATGCCGCCGGCGGCGTTCTTCGCCTTGGCCGGGACGATGAAGGGCTCGCCGCCGGAGGCCCAGATGGTGCCGAACGGCATCTTGTCGGAGGAGTCGAGTCCGGTGGGCGCGGAAACGGCCAGGTCGAAGTCCTTCGGGATGACGTTCGCCGACTCGTTCTCCACCCAGGAGCCGTTGGGGATGAAGAGCGCCTTGCCCTCGGCCCACGCGGTCTGCGACTGGATGTGGTCCAGGCCCGGGGTGCCCTTGAGGACGTAGCCCTTCTTGTAGAGCTCGTAGTACGCCTCGAAGCAGGCCTTGACGGCCGGGTGCTTCCAGGCGTTCGGCTCCAGGTTGTCGATGGCGTCGAGGACCTCACGGCCGCCGACCTTGCCGATCATCGGGTAGAGCGAGAAGGGAAGGTAATAAGGGTATTTGCCCGCATACGTCCAGCCCGCCATGCCCTTCTTCTTGGCCTTGGCGCAGACCGCGAGCATCTGGTCCCAGGTCTCGGGGTACTGCTCGTCGAGCGAGTCCAGGGCCTTCTGCGAGTACCAGACGCCGTACACCGTGTAGGCGTAGTAGAGGATCCAGACCTTCTCGCCGTCGAACTGGCCCATCTCCACGATGCCGGGGCGCAGCGTGTCGCGGACCTTCTTGTTCGGGTCGTCGTAGGAGGGCGCGTCCAGCAGCGGGGTGAGGTCGGTGAGCTGGTTCTTGCCGACCAGGACGCCCATGTCCATCTGCTCGGCACCGGAGTTGTCGATGAGGTCGGGCGGGGTGCCCTGGTTGAAGCGGGGCTGGAGCGTGGACTGGATCTTCTGGGTGGCGGAGAACTTCACCGACGCCTTGGGGAAGTTCTTCTCGTAGATCTTCACGGCGTCCTCGGCGTACTCCTTGCCGAAACCGCCGTCGAACAGGACGAATTCCATGCCGGCCGTGTCGTTGACGGCGAGCGGGTTCTTCGCGGTCTTCTTGCCTGCTTTGGCCTTGTCCCCGCTGTCGTCGCCGCCGCTGCTCGCGCAGGCGGACAGGAAGCTCATGGTGGGAACGGAGATCAGCCCGAGCGCGGCGGACCTCTTGATCAGATCACGGCGGCCGACGCCTTCGGTGCCGTGGTGCTCGGCGGAAGTGGATCCCATGCTCAAGTCCTCGCCTTCTCCAGGACTCAGGCGGTGAACCGGATCCCTCCCGGCACCGCGATCGGGTCAAGCTGGGTCGTGCAGGAAGTGCGGGTGGTGACGTGCGGATCGTGTGAAGCGTGCGACAGGTATAGTCCACTTCCCGTCAGCGGATCAAGATCGAACGCAAGGTTGGCCGTGGGTCTTATCCGAGTTGAGACCTCGCGGAAGTATGCGCGGCCTGTGTGTGCTCCGCCGGAAATATCCCGGTCGCCGCACCCGAATGCCGCAGGCAACACCCTTGACACTCCTCGCCACTTGGGCAACTACTGGTCCTTGCGCATCGAAGGTGACAACGTTGTCCACTGCGCAGGGAGGGTACCCGTTGATACAGCGGAAAGCTCGGCACAGATGGGGTTCGGCGGTCGTGTCGGCGACCGCCTTCGCCTTGGCCCTGGGTTCGCAGGGCATTGCGGTCGCACTGCCGCAGGCCCCAGGAAAACCCGATCGGGAATTCGTGTCCTCCTTCGAGGCGGACGACCCGGTTCCGGACTGGGTGAACACCGTCGACACCGGCCCCGACGGCGCCAAGCGGGCCTTCGGAGTCGACGGCGGCCACAGCAGTGGCATACCGGGCAATGTGACCGACCGGGTCACCGACGTCCGGGCCAGTGCCGAGAACGCGGGCGGCGGAGAGGTGAAGGAGAATCTGGTCGACGGCGAGCCGAGCACCAAGTGGCTCACCTTCGAACCCACCGGCTGGGCCGAGTTCGACCTGGACAAACCGGTTCAATTGGCGCGTTACGCGCTGACGTCGGCCAATGACCACGATGAGCGCGACCCGAAGGACTGGAGCCTGAAGGGCTCCGTCGACGGCAAGGAGTGGAAGACGCTCGACACGCGCTCCGGTGAGTCCTTCTCCGAACGCTTCCAGACGAAGACCTACGACCTCGCCGAACCCGGCGAGTACCGGCACTTCCGGCTGGACGTCACCGGGAACAACGGCGGCGGCATCCTCCAGCTCGCCGGCCTCCAGCTGTCCACGGGCGGCACCGACGGGCCCGTCCCGCAGGACATGCTCTCCCTGGTCGACCGCGGCCCGAGCGGCTCCCCCACCGCCAAGGCCGGCGCCGGGTTCACCGGAAAGCGCGCCCTGCGGTACGCCGGCCGGCACACCGCCGACGGGCGGGCGTACTCGTACAACAAGATCTTCGACGTGAACGTGGCCGTCGGCAGGGACACGCGGCTGGCCTACCGCGTCTTCCCGTCGATGGCGGACGGCGACCTCGACTACGACGCCACGAACGTATCCGTCGACCTCGCGTTCACCGACGGCACCCACCTGAGCGAACTGGGCGCCACCGACCAGCACGGTTTCCCGCTGACCCCGCGGGGACAGGGCGCGGCGAAGATCCTCTACGTCAACCAGTGGAACGACGTGGCTGCGCGGATCGGGTCGGTCGCGGCCGGGAAGACCGTGGACCGGATCCTGGTGGCGTACGACTCCCCCAAGGGCCCGGCCAGGTTCCGGGGCTGGCTGGACGACGTGAGCATCGAGTCCGTCGCGCCCGAGCGGCCGAAGGCGCACCTGTCGGACTACGCGGTGACGACCCGCGGCACCCACTCCAGCGGCGGCTTCTCACGCGGCAACAACGTTCCGGCGACGGCCGTGCCGCACGGCTTCAACTTCTGGACACCGGTGACCAACGCCGGTTCGCTGAGCTGGCTGTACGACTACGCGCGTGCGAACAACGCGGACAACCTGCCGACGATCCAGGCGTTCAGCGCCAGCCACGAGCCGAGCCCCTGGATGGGTGACCGGCAGACCTTCCAGGTGATGCCGTCCACGGCCGCCGGGACCCCGGAGTACGGGCGCGATGCCCGGGAGCTGGCCTTCCGGCACGAGAACGAGACGGCTCGGCCGTACTACTACGGGGTGCGGTTCGAGAACGGGCTGAAGGCCGAGATGGCGCCGGCCGACCACGCGGCGGTGCTGCGCTTCACCTACCCCGGCGACGACGCGAGTGTCCTCTTCGACAACGTGACGGACCAGGCGGGCCTGACGCTCGACAAGGAGAACGGGATCGTCACCGGCTACTCGGACGTGAAGTCCGGGCTGTCGACGGGCGCGACCCGGCTCTTCGTGTACGGCGAGTTCGACAAGCCGGTCAGCGAAGGGGGCTCCAGCGGCGTCAGGGGCCATCTGCGTTTCGAGGCCGACGACCGGACCGTCACCCTGCGCCTTGCGACCTCGCTGATCAGCCTCGACCAGGCCGAGGACAACCTCCGCCAGGAGATCCCGGAGGGCCGGTCCTTCGAGGCGGTGAAGAAGAGCGCCCAGCGGCAGTGGGACCGGCTGCTGGGCAAGGTCGAGGTGGAGGGCGCGACCCCCGGCCAGCTGACGACGCTGTACTCCAGCCTGTACCGGCTGTACCTGTACCCCAACTCCGGGCACGAGAAGGTCGGGGGCGAGCACAAGTACGCCTCGCCCTTCTCCCCCATGCCCAACCCGGACACCCCGACGCACACCGGCGCGAAGATCGTCGACGGCAAGGTGTACATCAACAACGGCTTCTGGGACACCTACCGGACGACCTGGCCCGCGTACTCCCTCCTCACTCCGTCGCGGGCGGGTGAGCTGGTCGACGGGTTCGTGCAGCAGTACAAGGACGGCGGCTGGACCTCCCGCTGGTCTTCCCCCGGCTACGCGGACCTCATGACGGGCACGTCCTCAGACGTGGCGTTCGCCGACGCGTACGTCAAGGGCGTGGACTTCGACGCGGAGGCGGCCTACGAGGCGGCGGTGAAGAACGCGACGGTCGTGCCGCCGAACCCGGGCGTCGGCCGCAAGGGCATGGCCACCTCCCCGTTCCTCGGCTACACGAGCACCGAGACCCACGAGGGCCTTTCCTGGGCGCTGGAGGGCTACCTCAACGACTACGGCATCTCCCGCATGGGCCGGAAGCTGTACGAGGAGACCGGCGAGCGGCGCTACAAGGAGGAGTCGGAGTACTTCCTGAATCGCGCCCGCGACTATGTGAACCTCTTCGACTCGAAGGCCGGGTTCTTCCAGGGCCGGAACGCGAAGGGCGACTGGCGGGTGGAGTCCTCGAAGTACGACCCGCGCGTCTGGGGCCACGACTACACCGAGACCAACGGCTGGGGGTACGCCTTCACCGCCCCGCAGGACAGCCGGGGCCTGGCCAATCTGTACGGCGGCCGCAAGGGCCTCGCCGACAAGCTGGACGCGTACCTCTCCACCCCCGAGACGGCCTCCCCCGAGTTCGCCGGCTCCTACGGCGGAGTCATCCACGAGATGACCGAGGCCCGGGACGTGCGGATGGGCATGTACGGCCACTCCAACCAGGTGGCCCACCACGCCCTGTACATGTACGACGCGGCCGGGCAGCCCTGGAAGACGCAGAAGAACGTCCGCGAGGTGCTGTCCCGTCTGTACACGGGCAGCGAGATCGGGCAGGGGTACCACGGCGACGAGGACAACGGTGAGCAGTCGGCCTGGTTCCTGTTCTCCGCGCTCGGCTTCTACCCGCTGGTGATGGGCAGCGGCGAGTACGCGATCGGCTCGCCCCTGTTCACGAAGGCGACCGTGCACCTGGAGAACGGGCGCGAGCTGGTGGTGAAGGCGCCGCGGAACAACGCGCGCAACGTGTACGTGCAGGGGCTGAAGGTCGACGGCCGCACGTGGACGAGGACCTCGCTGCCGCACGCGCTGGTCGCCAAGGGCGGTGTCCTGGAGTTCGACATGGGCGCGCGGCCGTCGTCCTGGGGCACGGGCAAGCACGCGGCGCCCGTGTCGATCACCCGGGGCGACGAAGTGCCCGCGCCGCGCGCGGACGTGCTGGAGGGTGACGGCGCCCTGTTCGACGACACGTCGGCGACGGACGCCGCGGTGACCTCCGTGGACCTGCCGGTCCCGAAGGGTGCCGAGGCGGTCCGGTACACGCTGACCTCGTCGGCGGACCGGGCGAAGGCACCGGCCGGATGGACGCTCCAGGGCTCCTCCGACGGCACGACCTGGCGCACGCTGGACCGGCGGTCCGGGGAGTCCTTCGCGTGGGACAGGCAGACCCGCGCGTTCTCCGTGAGGTCGCCGGGTACGTACGAGAGGTACCGCCTGGTCCTCGACGGCGAGGCCACCCTGGCGGAGGTCGAACTGCTCGCCTGAGCGGCCGAGTTGGGGGTCCGATAGAGATCCCCCCGGATCATGATGGCCGAGCCCGCAGCCAACCGCAAAGGCAGGTAAAGTCAACTCCCCCTGCGCGCGGGCCTGTTGGATCGCCCACTTCGGGCCCTCGGGCTCGGCGATGACGTGCTTCGCCGAGGCCGCCCCCGGCACAGCATCGGCGAGGGAGCCCGCCCGGGCCCGTGCGCGGGAGCCGTTTACATCTGCGCCGCTGGGCGCTAACTTCCGCAACAGGCGGGGTGGGAGCGCTCCCATCAACGGTGGACCGGAACCCGCCGGCGAGTCGCTCCCACCCCGCGCATCCGTGCACACACATCCGCAGGCCCAAACCCCCACGAACGGATGATGCTGTCATGATCCTGACCAAAAGGCCCGGAGGGTCCACGATGCCCCGGCCGGCGCTTCCCGCCCGGGGAAGAGCCCTCTTCCTCGTACTGCTCTCCTTCCTGGTCACCGTCCCGGCCATCGGCCTGGTCATGACGGCCGGTGGTGAGGCGGAGGCGCACGGCACCCCCATGAAGCCCGGCAGCCGCACCTTCCTGTGCTGGCAGGACGGAATGACCGACACCGGCGAGATCAAGCCGGTCAATCCCGCCTGCCGGGGCGCGCAGCAGGTCAGCGGCACCACGCCGTTCTACAACTGGTTCTCGGTGCTCCGTTCCGACGGCGCCGGCCGCACGCGGGGCTTCGTACCGGACGGCGAGCTGTGCAGCGGCGGCAACACCGACTTCACCGGGTTCGACACGCCCAGCAAGGACTGGCCGCTCACCCATCTCACCTCGGGCGCGACCGTCGACTTCTCGTACAACGCGTGGGCGGCGCACCCGGGCTGGTTCCACGTCTACATCACGAAGGACGGCTTCGACCCGACCAGGACGCTCACCTGGAACGACATGGAGGAGCGGCCGTTCCTGAGCGTCGACCACCCGCCGTTGAAGGGCTCCCCGGGCACGGTCGAGGCCAACTACTCCTGGACGGGCGAACTCCCCGAGAACAAGTCGGGGCGCCACATCGTCTACATGGTCTGGCAGCGCTCCGACAGCCAGGAGACCTTCTACTCCTGCTCCGACGTGGTCTTCGACGGCGGCAAGGGCGAGGTGACCGGGATCAAGGAACCGGGCAACCCGTCCGAGCCGGTGCCCGGCACCTGCACGGCCACCCGCAGGACCACGGGCAGCTGGAACGGCGGCCACCAGTCCGAGGTGACCGTCACCAACACCGGCACGGTGCCGATGCTCGGCTGGATGGTCGACTGGACACTCCCGGCGGGCCAGAAGGTCGAGAGCCTGTGGAGCGGCAGCGCGACCTACAACGGCCAGGCGGTGATGGTCCACAACGCCGGCTGGAACGGCTCCCTGGCGCCGGGCAAGAGCACGACGTTCGGCTACACCGTCTCCGGGGCGGGAGGTGACAGTACGAGCAGTCTGCCCTGCCGGGTGGGCTGAACCTCCGCACGGGGCGGGCCCGGTGACCGGCGAGCGCCGGTCACCGGGCCCGTCGGGCCGGTTCCCTCCCCGGATTCCCGACCGCATAGGCTGGCGCCATGGTGGAGGGGGCGAAGGCCGCGGCCGATTCGGCGGCCACGAGCGAGCGAGCCGGAGGGCGGCCCGCACGGGGCGGCAGGGCGGAGCGGAGCGGACCCGTCCGCTCGTCCCTGCTGATGGCACTGGGCACGATCGTGTCCCGGGCGACGGGGCTGATCCGGCAGGTACTTCAGGCGGCGGCTCTGGGCACGGGACTGCTGGCGAGCACGTACAACACGGCGAACACCGTGCCGACCAGTCTGTACACCTTGTTCATCGGCGGTGCGCTCAACGCCGTGCTGGTGCCGCAGCTGGTCCGGGCACGGGCCACCGAGGCCGACCGCGGAAGGGCCTACGAGCAGCGGCTCGTGACGCTCGTGGTGTGCGTCCTGGCCGTGGGGACGGTGCTGGCGGTGTGGGCCGCGCCGCAGATCGTGGGCCTGTACATGCGCGACACCGCGGACAGCCACCGGGCGTTCGAACTGACCGTGGTCTTCACCCGGTTCCTGCTGCCGCAGATCTTCTTCTACGGACTGTTCGGCATCCTGGGACAAGTGCTGAACGCCCGGGAGAAGTTCGGCGCGATGATGTGGACGCCGGTGCTGAACAACGTCGTTCTGATCGGCATGTTCGCCGCGTATCTGGGCCTGATGACCGTCCCGGACCGGGTGGCGGACATCACCGCGGCACAGGTGCGGCTGCTGGGGCTGGGCACCACGGCCGGGATCGCGCTTCAGGCACTCGCGCTGATCCCCTTCGTGCGCGCCGCGGGTTTCCGGTTCCGGCCACGGTTCGACTGGCGGGGTGCCGGCCTGGGCAAGAGCGTCCACGCCGCGAAGTGGACGCTGCTGTTCGTCCTGGTCAACCAGGTCGCGCTGACCGTGGTGACGAACTTCGCCAACGCGGCGGACCAGGCGCTGCCGGATGCCGGGGCCGGCTACTCGGCCTACATGTACGCGCAGACCATCTGGATGCTGCCGCAGTCGATCGTGACCGTCTCGCTGGTGACCGCGCTGTTGCCGCGGATGAGCAGGGCCGCCGCACAGGGCCAAATCCCCGAGCTGCGGGCGGATCTCTCAGCGGCGCTGCGTGTCACCGGGGTCGTCATCGTGCCGGCCGGGTTCCTCTTCCTGGCGCTCGGCCCCTGGATCTCCTCGCTGCTGTTCGCCCACGGGGCGGCGGACGCGGCGACCGCCCAGCCGCTCGGGCAGATGCTCCAGGCGTTCGGTCTCGGACTGATCCCGTTCTCGGCGCAGTACCTCCTCCTGCGGGGTTTCTACGCCTTCGAGGACACCCGCACGCCGTTCTTCATGGCGACATGGGTCGCCACGGTGAACATCGCGCTGGTCACTTTCTGCCACCTGGTGCTGCCCGCGCGCTGGGCGGTGACCGGCATGGCCGGCGCCTACACGGTGTCGTACCTGGCCGGGCTGGCCGTCACGGCACGGCGGTTGCGCCGTACGCTCGGCGGCAGCCTCGACGAGGGCGAGGTGCGCCGGACGTACACGAAACTGGTGTGCGCCGCCGCCCCCGCCGCGGGGCTGGGCTGGGTGGCTGCCCGTGCCTGTGCCGCGTCACCGGGCACCGGCACCTGGTCCGCCGCGGTGGGTCTCACCGCCGGAACGGCCACGATGGCGGCGGCGTACCTCGCCCTGGCCCGGCTGATGAGGGTCGACGAGCTGCGCGGCCTCACCGGCCGGCGGTGACGGCGCCCGGCCGGCGCGCCCGAGAGGGGTTCGGCTCGGGGAACGGAGGCCGGACGCCCCATATGTCCGGGATATCCAGGTGTGCGATTCTGTTGTGTGGGTGCCCTGCCGCTCATGTGCGGCGTGGAACCGCCATGGGAGGCGCGACCCCGCGCCGCCGGTCCCGTGCCCGCGTCCGTCGTCGCCTGAGTCCCGGGGACTCCCACCTGCCGGTGGCCGCGGCATGGACGGGAGGTGGATGCGGACATGCCCCATTACGGCGATGCCCGGGCCTCGTTCCCCGGTCTTCGGGCGCCGGGGGACGGGAGCACCGGACCGTCTCGTCCCTCGCCGGAGCAGGCCGCCCGGGCGCGGCTCCTGGCGTTCGCCGGGGTGGCGCTGGCCGCGGTGTACGTACGCGGCGAGGACGGGACCGGACTCCGGCTGGTGGAGTCCGCCGGGGGCGAGTCCGAGCAGCGGTACCGGATGCCGGAACGGGTGACCCTGCCGGCTCCCGGGGCATCTCCCCCAGCGGGATCGGGCAGTTCTCCCGGGCCGGTGCCGGAAGCCGCTGCCCACGGCGACCGCTCCATCGGGCCGACGCCGGGAGCATCGGGCTCCGCTGCCCACGGTGCCCCGTCCCCCGTCCCGGCGTCGGAGGCCGCCGCTCATGGTGGTCTCTCCCCCGGTGCCCGTCCCGGCGCCCGCGGGGCCCCTGCCGGTCCGGACACGGGAGGCGGCGGTCCTGCCGTCGCCGAGGCCTATCTGCGGGGGCGGCCCGTGTGGCTCGCGAGCGTGGTGCTCGCCGGGGCGGAGGAAGGCGCGGCCGCCTCCGCCCCGTTCGGGGCTCTGCCGCTGGGGGCCGCGGGTGGATGGCTGGGATGTCTCGCCGTGGTGGGAGAGGCCGGGGAGGGGTTCGGGGCCGAGCAGCGGGAGTTCCTGGAGCGCTACGCCGAGGCCGTCGCCGAGCGGCTGCGGGGCGAGGCCGACCGCTCGGCGCCCTCGCCGCTGCTGGACTCGGCCCTGCGCGCCATGGGAGTGGGTTCCTTCGCCCTGTCACCCGGCACCGGGCTGGTCGAGACGGACCCGGCCCTGCTCGAACTCGTCGGCATCCCCGAGGGCGGGTTCGACGGCAAGACCGACACCCTGCTGTCGGTGAGCGTCCCGGAGGACGTCCCCGCGCTGATGTCGGTCATCGAGCCGTCCGCGCAGACCCCGGGCCGCCGTGAGCTGGAGTTCCGCATTCGGCGGCCCACCGGTGAACTGTGCTGGCTGCGGCTGAACTGCCGGGTTCTGAAGGGGTCCGACGGCGCCCCGGAGCGGGTGCTGGGCGTGGTCGGCGCGGCGCCCGTGCTGCGCCGCAGCGCCAGTGACGTCGCCCGGATCCAGTGGCTCACGGCCGCGCTCGACGACGCCACGACCGTCCGGGACGTCAGCCGTGTCGTCGTCGCCGCGTTGCGCGAGCCGCTGGACGCCGACCGGGTGGCGCTCGCCGAGCTTCTGGAGGACCGGCTGGCGGTCACCGTGCTCGATCCGCCGGGTGCCGACGCCTGGCCGGAGCTGTGGCGCCGGGAGTGGCGCTCGGAGTGGCCCGACGCGCCGGTCACCGCGCTGCCCACGCTCCAGGCGGCGCTGCGCGACGGGCGGATGAGTCTGTGGCCGGCGGGTTCCGAGCTGGAACCGGGGCTCGCGGGGATCGGCCCCGGCGGGCTCGCGGTGCTGCCGCTGCCGGCCAGGAGCGGGGTGGCCGGGGTGTGTCTGGTCGGCTGGGACACCCCGCACGAGTTCGCCCCCGAGGAGCGGGCCCTGCTGACCGCGACCGCGGGCCTGGTCGGGCAGGCCCTGAAGCGAGCGCACGCCTACGACGCCGAGCAGGAGCTCGCGACGATGCTCCAGCGCAGCCTGCTGCCGCGCCGGCTCCCGCGGCTGCCCGGGGGCACGGCCGTGGCCCGCTATCTGCCCGCCCGGCGGGGACTCCAGGTGGGCGGCGACTGGTACGACGTGATCGCGCTGTCGGATAACAAGGTGGCCCTGGTCATCGGGGATGTGCAGGGCCACAGCGCGGGGGCCGCGACGATCATGGGCCAGATGCGTACGGCGGTCCGCGCCTACGCCGTGGAGGGGCACCCGCCGGACGTGGTCGTCGCGCACGCCAACCGGCTGCTCGTCGGCATGGAGACCGACCTGTTCGCCACCTGCTGCTACGTCGAACTGGACATGGAGGAGGGCAACGCGCTGTTCGTCCGGGCCGGGCACCTGGCCCCGCTGGCGCGGCACCCCGACGGCAGCACCGAGGAGATCGCGGTCGAGGGCGGACTCCCGTTGGGCGTCCTCGCGGACGCGGAGTTCCCGCTGACGGCCCTCGCGCTCGCCCCCGGATCGGTGCTCGCGCTGGTGACGGACGGCCTGGTCGAGTCGGCGGACCTCCAGGTGGACGAAGGGATGCGGCTCGTGCGCCAGGCGCTCGCGGCGGCGGATCCCGCCGACCCCGGCCGGATGGCCGACGCGCTGCTGGGCGAGGCCGGGCGGCGTGAGGACGACGTGGCGGTGCTGCTGCTGCGCTACGACGGGATGCGGGTACGGCCGGTGCGGGCGGGCTGGGTGGTGTGGCGGCTGCCGGACGCGGTGATGCACGCCCGCCGGTTCAGCGCGCGCACCCTGCGTTCCTGGGGCATCGTCGCGGAGGCCGACACCGTCCTGCTGGTGGTGTCGGAGCTGGTCACGAACGCCCTGGTGCACACACAGGGCGCGGTCCGGGTGGAGCTGACCCTGGCGGCGGACCGGCTGCGGGTGACTGTGAGCGACTCCTCACCGCGGGCGCCGGCCAAGCCGGTGGTCGTGGACTGGGAGTCGACGGGCGGACGCGGGCTCTTCCTGGTCGAGGCCATGTCGGCGGCCTGGGGTTCGGTACCGGTCGGCGGCGGCAAGCAGGTGTGGAGCGAGATCGTCGTCACCCGTCGGGAGACGGAGCCCGGTGAGGAACCCGACGAGGAGCCGGAGACCGAGCCGGAGGAGGAGCGCAAACCGGGCCGGGGCTGGGGCCTGGGCCGCGACCGGACCTGGGGCCTGGGCCGCAACCGGGACCGCCGCAGGACCCGCGACGACGAAGGCTCGCGCCACCACGACGAACAGGCCGCGCACCACGACCGCGAGCAGCCGCACCCGCACGCCTCCCGCGAGGGAGGCCCCTGATGCGCGGCCAGGGTCTGCGCGGGGCCGCCGGGCTGCTGGCGGTTCTCCTCGCCGTGTCCCTCACCGCATGTGCGGACAACGGCGGGGAGGGCGAGGGCGAGGTGACCATCGGGCTGCTGCTGCCGAGCCGGGCCGTGCCCCGGTGGGAGAAGTCCGACAGGCCCCTGATCGAGAAGCGGGTCAAGGAGCTGTGCTCGGAATGCCGGATCCTGTACGCCAACGCCGAGAACGACGCGGCGAGCCAGCGGCAGCAGATGACCTCCATGATCACCCGGGGCGTCTCGGCCCTGCTCCTGGACGTCGTGGACCCCAAGGCCCTGCGCTCCTCGGTCCACGCGGCGCAGCGCGAGGGCATCCCCGTCGTCGCCTACGACCGGCTCGCCGAGGGCCCGATCTCCGGTTTTGTCAGTTTCAACGGCGCCGAGGTCGGCAGGCTCCAGGGCCACGCCCTCCTCCAGGGCATGGGCGCCAGGGCCGACGGCGGCGGTGTCGTCATGATGAACGGCGACCCGTCCAGCCCCAACGCCGCCTGGTACGAGGGCGGTGCACGGTCCGTCCTCCGGGACGAGGTGCGGATCCTGAAGTCCTACGACACCCTCGGGTGGCGTACGGAGAACGCGCACGACCACATGTCCGCCGCGATCAACGACCTCGGTCCGGCCGCGATCGACGGGGTGCTCGCGGCGAACGACTCCATCGCGGCCGGTGTCATCTCGGCGCTCAAGAGCGCCCGTGTCTCGCCGCTGCCCCCGGTCACCGGGCAGGACGCCGACCTCGACGCGCTACGGCGGATCGTCGAGGGCGAGCAGTACATGACCGTGTACAAGCCCTTCCGGCTGGAGACCGAGGCGGCGGCCGCGATGGCCGTCGCCCTGGCACGCGGCAACGACATCGACTCCCTGGTCACGACGACGGTGGACAGCCCCACGACCGAGGAGGTCCCGGCGATCCTGCTCACCCCGACCGCGGTGACGCGCGAGACGATCGGCCGGACGCTCGTCCGGGACGGTGTCTACACGCTCGACCAGATCTGCACCCAGAAGCTCCGCCCGGCCTGCGCCCGGGCCGGACTCACCCGGTGAGCGAGGTGGTCCCCGTGGCCCATCCCCCCGTACTGGCGTTGCGCGGCATCACCAAGCGGTTCGGCGGCGTCCAGGCACTGGTCGACGTCGATCTGCAGGTCCGGGCCGGTGAGGTCGTGGCCCTGGCGGGCGACAACGGAGCGGGCAAGTCCACGTTGATCAAGGTGATCTCCGGGGTCAGCCCCGCCGACCGGGGCGTCATCGAGTGGGAGGGGCGTCTCGTCCAGATCAAGCGCCCGCACGACGCCCACGCCCTGGGCATCGCGACCGTCTACCAGGATCTCGCCATGTGCGACAACCTGGACGTCGTCGGCAATCTCTTCCTCGGCCGCGAGATCGACCGGGTGGGCGTCCTGGACGAGGTGGAGATGGAGCGCCGCGCCCGTGACCTGATGCGCACGCTGTCGATCCGCATCCCCGACGTGCGGATGCCGGTCGCCGCGCTGTCGGCCGGGCAGCGGCAGGCCGTCGCGATCTCCCGCTCGCTGATGGGCTCCCCCAAGGTGCTGCTGCTCGACGAGCCCACCGCCGCCCTCGGCGTGGAGCAGACCAGCCATCTGCTCGACCTGATCGAGGAGGTCCGCGACCGCGGCATGGCGATCATCCTCATCAGTCACAACATGGGCGACATCAAGGCCGTCGCGGACCGGGTCGCCGTGCTGCGCCTGGGCCGCAACAACGGTCTGTTCGACGTGAGCACCGTGACCCAGGAGCAGATCATCTCCTCCGTGACGGGGGCCGCGGACAATGCAGTGGCCCATCGTTCGAAGAGCGACGAGGAGGCGTGGCCGTGAGCCGCGGCGGACCGCACCGGGAGGGCGGACCGGCGGGGCCGGGCAGCGCGGGGCCGGTCGCCGCCGCCGGTACGGAGCGGGCCGCCGCCCGCGGCTGGCGGGACAGCGTGCGGGAGTACGCGCGGGGGGTCCGCAGCGGTGTGCGCGACGGTGAGCGGGGGCCGCTCCTGGTCGTCGCCGGGCTGATCGTGATCTGGATCGTCTTCCAGGGGCTGGACGACAAGTTCCTCTCGCCGCGCAACCTGTCCAATCTGAGCGTGGACATCGTCGGCACCGGGCTGGTGGCCGTGGGGATCGTGTTCGTGCTGCTGATCCGGGAGATCGATCTGTCGGTCGGCTCGGTGAGCGGTCTGGCGGGCGCGGCGTTCGCCGTGCTGAACGTGAACCACGGCGTGCCGGAGTGGCTGGCGGTGCTCGTGGCGGTGGCAGCGGGGACGGCCGTGGGCGCCTTCCACGGGTTCTTCCACGCCTGGCTCGGTGTGCCCGCGTTCGTGGTGACGCTGGCCGGGCTGCTGATCTGGAACGGCCTGACGCTCTACCTGCTGGGGGCGAGCGGCACCATCAACATCGACGAGGAGGGCCTGGTCGCCTCCCTGACCAGCCGGCACTTCGGCAACGACATGGTGGCGTACGCGGTCGCCGCGCTCGGCACCGCCGGGTACGTCCTGGCGGCCCGCCGTCGGCGCAGCCGCCACCGGGCGGCGGGCATGCCCTACCGGCACGGAGGCGACATCTGGCTGCGCACCGGTCTCCTCGCGGTGGTGGCCTTCGCCGGTGCGTACACCCTCAACCGCTTCCAGGGGCTGCCGCTGGCGCTGCTGATCTTCCTGGTGGTCCTGGTCGTCTCGGACTACGTGCTGCGCCGCACCCGCTACGGCCGGCGGGTGTACGCGCTGGGCGGAGGGGTCGAGGCGGCGCGGCGGGCCGGCATCGGGGTGGAGCGGGTGCGGGTCGCGATGTTCATGGTGTCGGGGACGCTGGCGGCGTTCGGCGGGTTGTTCGTGGCGTCGGGGCTGACCTCGGCGAGCCCGACGACGGCCCGTGCCGCCGGTTCGGGGATGTTGCTGATCAACGCGATCGCGGCGGCCGTCATCGGCGGGACCAGTCTGTTCGGCGGGCGGGGCTCGCCCTGGTCGGTGCTGCTGGGTGTCGTGGTCATCCAGTCGATCGCCTCGGGGATGGCGCTGCTGGGGGTCCAGGACGCGGTGCAGTTCATGATCACAGGCGGGGTGCTGCTGGCCGCCGTGGCCGCCGACGCGCTGTCCAGACGTGCTCAGGCCAGACGCGGCCGGCCGTGACGGCAGCGCGCCGGCAATCTGCCTGTCATTACGTTATGCAACGTAATGCCTAATAAAGGGCAAAGTTGGGTAAGCGGCGAGATGTCATGAAACGCAGCCGCCTCACCCACGTGGCCGTGGCCGTCACGGTCGCCGCCGGTCTGGCTCTTGCCGGGTGCGGTGACACCGACCTTCCCGGCGGCGAGGAGCGGGCCGATCTCAGCGTGCTCGCGACGGACGTGCCGCAGATCCAGACCCTGAAGAAGCTCACCAAGCGGCACTTCACGGCGGAGACCGGTATCGCCGTCGACTACACGCTGCTGCCGGAGAACGAGGCGCGGGAGAAGATGAACCGCGAGTTCGCGACCCAGGCCGGCACCTACGACGTGGCGAGCGTCAGCGCGTACGAGGTGCCGATCTACGCGGAGAACGGCTGGCTCGCCCCGCTGGACTCCTATGTGAAGGCCGACGGGGACTTCGACCAGGACGACGTCTTCCCGAACCTGGTGTCCTCGCTGACCGGCGAGGACGGCAAGGTCTACGCCGAGCCGTTCTACGGCGAGGGGTCCTTCCTGATGTACCGCAAGGACCTGTTCCGCAAGGAAGGGCTGACCATGCCGGCGAATCCGACCTGGAGCCAGGTCGCCGACCTGGCCGCCCGGGTCGACGGCTCCGAGGGCGCGAGCGGCATCTGCCTGCGCGGCCTGCCCGGCTGGGGTCAGAACCTCGCCCCGATCAACACGGTCGTCAACACCTTCGGCGGCGCCTGGTACGACATGGACTGGAACGCCCGCCTGACCTCGCCGGAGTTCAAGAAGGCCGTCGGGTTCTACGTCGACCTGCTGCGTTCCCACGGCCAGCCCGGCGCCGAGCGGATGGGCGTGCTGGAGATCCTCGACAGCTTCGTCGAGGGCAAGTGCGCCATGATGTACGACGCCACGTCGCTGGCCTCGTCGATCGAGGCCGACAGTTCCCCGGTCAAGGGCAAGGTGGGCTACGTCGCGGCCCCGCACGAGAAGACCGAGAAGGCCGGCTGGCTGTGGACCTGGGCGTGGGGCGTGCAGCAGGCGTCCGGGAAGAAGGACGCCGCCTGGGACTTCATCTCCTGGGCCTCCTCCAAGCAGTTCCAGGAACTGGTCGGGCAGGAGATGGGCTGGACCTCGGCCCCCGCCGGGAACCGCAGGTCGCTCTACGAGAAGCCCGAGTACCAGCAGGCGGCCGGCGCCTGGTACCGGCAGGAGTACACGGCGGCGACGGACTCCGCCGACCCGAAGGACCCGGGCGTCGGCCCCCGCCCCTACACCGGCATCGGCTTCCTGGGCATCCCCGAGTTCGCCGTGCTGGGTACGGCGGTGTCCGAGCAGATCGCCACGGCCATCGCCGGCCGGCAGTCCGTGGACGCGGCCCTCGACAAGGCCCAGGACCTCGCCCAGGCCGCGGCGGCGAAGTACCGCGGCGGGTGACCCTGCCGCCGCCCGGCGGGGTTGCGCCCGTGAACGGCGCGGGCCGCGCCCCCGGTCACCCGGGAACGCGGCCCTCGAACTGCCGTGACGGGTCCGCTTACTTGCGGATCAGGCTGCGCAGCACGTACTGCATGATGCCGCCGTTGCGGTAGTAGTCCGCCTCGCCGGGGGTGTCGATGCGGACCACCGCGTCGAACTCGACGCCGGTGTCGGTGGTGACCTTCACCGTGCGCGGGGTGGTGCCGTTGTTGAGCTCCTCGACGCCGGTGAAGTCGAAGGTCTCCTCACCGGTGAGGCCGAGGGACGCGGCCGACTGGCCCTCCGGGAACTGGAGCGGGAGCACACCCATGCCGATGAGGTTCGAGCGGTGGATGCGCTCGTAGGACTCGGCGATGACGGCCTTGACGCCGAGGAGCGCGGTGCCCTTGGCGGCCCAGTCGCGGGACGAGCCGGAGCCGTACTCCTTGCCGGCCAGGACGACCAGCGGGATGCCCTGCTCGATGTAGTTGCGGGAGGCGTCGTAGATGAACGACACCGGACCGCCGTCCTGGGTGAAGTCGCGGGTGTAGCCGCCCTCGGTGCCCGGCGCGATCTGGTTGCGCAGGCGGATGTTGGCGAACGTACCGCGGATCATGACCTCGTGGTTGCCGCGGCGGGAGCCGTAGCTGTTGAAGTCACGGCGCTCCACACCGTGCTCGGTGAGGTACTTGCCGGCCGGGGTGTCGGCCTTGATGGCGCCGGCCGGGGAGATGTGGTCGGTGGTGACCGAGTCGCCGAGCTTGGCGAGCACGCGGGCGCCGGAGATGTTCTCCACCGGGGCCGGCTCGTGGGCCATGCCCTCGAAGTACGGGGGCTTGCGCACGTAGGTGGACTCGGCGTCCCACTCGAAGGTGTTGCCGGTCGGGATCGGCAGCGCCTGCCACTGGGCGTCGCCGGCGAAGACGTCGCTGTAGGACTTGGAGAACATGTCCTCGCCGATGGCGTTGGCGACGACCTCGTTCACCTCGGCCTCGGAGGGCCAGATGTCCTTCAGGAAGACCGGGTTGCCGTCCTGGTCGGTACCCAGGGCCTCACGGGTGATGTCCACCTTCATGGAGCCGGCGAGCGCGTAGGCCACGACCAGCGGCGGGGACGCCAGGTAGTTCATCTTGACGTCGGGGTTGATCCGGCCCTCGAAGTTCCGGTTGCCGGAGAGGACCGAGGTGACCGCGAGGTCGTGGTCGTTGACGGCCTTGGAGACCTCCTCCGGCAGCGGGCCGGAGTTGCCGATGCAGGTGGTGCAGCCGTAGCCGACGAGGTTGAAGCCGACCTTGTCGAGGTACGGGGTCAGGCCCGCCTTCTCGAAGTAGTCGGTGACGACCTTGGAGCCCGGGGCGAGGGTGGTCTTGACCCACGGCTTGCGGGTCAGGCCCTTCTCCACCGCCTTCTTGGCCACCAGCGCGGCGGCGACCATGACGTACGGGTTGGAGGTGTTGGTGCAGGAGGTGATGGCCGCGACCGTCACGGCGCCGTGGTCGATCTCGTACGACGTGCCGTCGGGGGCGGTCACGGTGACCGGGTTGGACGGGGCGCCGTTCGGGATCGTCGAGGGCGCGTCGGAGCTGGGGAAGGACTCCTTGCTGGCCTCGTACTCGTCGTTGACGTAGGCGCGCACGTCCGTCTTGAACTGCTCGGCGGCGTTGGCGAGGACGATGCGGTCCTGCGGGCGCTTGGGGCCGGCGATGGACGGCACGACGGTCGCCAGGTCGAGCTCGAGCTTCTCGGAGAAGTCGGGCTCGGCGGCCGGGTCGAGCCAGAGGCCCTGCTCCTTGGCGTACGCCTCGACCAGCGCGAGCTGCTGCTCGCTGCGGCCGGTGAGCCGCATGTAGTTGATGGTCTCGCCGTCGATCGGGAAGATCGCGGCGGTGGAGCCGAACTCCGGCGACATGTTGCCGATGGTGGCGCGGTTCGCGAGGGAGGTGGCGGCGACGCCCTCGCCGTAGAACTCGACGAACTTGCCGACGACACCGTGCTTGCGGAGCATCTCGGTGATGGTCAGCACGAGGTCGGTGGCGGTCGTGCCGGGCTGCAGCTCACCGGTCAGCTTGAAGCCGACGACGCGCGGGATGAGCATGGAGACCGGCTGGCCGAGCATGGCGGCCTCGGCCTCGATGCCGCCGACGCCCCAGCCGAGCACGCCGAGGCCGTTGACCATGGTGGTGTGCGAGTCGGTGCCGACCAGGGTGTCCGGGTAGGCCTTGCCGTCGCGGACCATCACGACACGGGCCAGGTGCTCGATGTTCACCTGGTGGACGATGCCGGTGCCGGGCGGGACGACCTTGAACTCGTCGAAGGCGGTCTGGCCCCAGCGCAGGAACTGGTAGCGCTCCTTGTTGCGGCCGTACTCCAGGTCGACGTTCTGCTTGAAGGCGTCGTTCGTGCCGAACTTGTCGGCGATGACGGAGTGGTCGATGACCAGCTCGGCCGGCGCCAGCGGGTTGATCTTCGCCGGGTCGCCGCCCAGCTCCTTCACGGCCTCACGCATGGTCGCGAGGTCCACGACGCAGGGAACGCCGGTGAAGTCCTGCATGATCACGCGGGCCGGCGTGAACTGGATCTCCTGGCTGGGCTGGGCCTGCGAGTCCCACCCGCCGAGGGCACGGATGTGGTCGGCGGTGATGTTCGCGCCGTCCTCGGTGCGGAGCAGGTTCTCCAGCAGGACCTTGAGGCTGTAGGGAAGGCGGGCCGAGCCCTCCACCTTGTCCAGCCGGAAGATCTCGTACGACTCGTCGCCCACCTGCAGCGTGCTGCGGGCGTCGAAGCTGTTCGCCGACACGACAGTCTCCTTCATTGATGTGCGCGTACCACCACGATCCTGCCGCCACGGCATCTTGGCCGATCCGCTAAGGTAAGGCTAAGTTAGGTAACCCTTACCGCCGGACTCGATGGCGGCGTGCGGCTGCGGTGCTCTCTCGGCAGATATCTCGATGTCGAGATAACTCTAGTACACGAGCGCCGGATGGTCATGCCCCGGCGCCCCCCGGCGGCCATGTACGCCCTTTTCCCGGGTATCCGAACCAGGCCTCCACGCACCACACAGGCAGACGGACAGCCACGCACAGGAGAGGAGACAGGGCATGCCGCTCACGTTCCGCAAGAGTTTCCGGATCCTTCCGGGGGTGCGACTGAACATCAACAAGTGCTCCTGGTCCATCACCACCGGCGGCGGAAAGAACGGCCCGCGGTACACCCGCAGCAGCACGGGACGCCGCACGACCTCGATGGACCTGCCCGGACCCTTCGGCTGGCGGCGCACCACCAAGGCGCGTCGACACTGAGAGGGGCGGGCGGGTTTGACATCCCATCACCCGTTCGGACCCCCCGATCGGACCTCATCTCATATCTGAGATAACCTCAGCCTCATGTCAGACGACTACCTCGTACGCATCGGCAAGCTCATCCGTGACGCCCGGCAGCACCGTGGCTGGACCCAGTCGCAGCTGGCCGAGGCGCTCGGCACCAGCCAGAGCGCCGTCAACCGGATCGAGCGCGGCAATCAGAACATCAGCCTTGAGATGATCGCGCGCATCGGGGAGGCCCTCGACAGCGAGATCGTGTCGCTCGGCTACGCCGGTCCCATGCATCTGCGGGTGGTCGGCGGGCGCCGGCTGTCCGGTGCCATCGACGTGAAGACGAGCAAGAACGCGTGCGTGGCACTGCTGTGCGCCTCGCTGCTCAACGAGGGGCGCACGGTGCTGCGCCGCGTCGCCCGCATCGAGGAGGTGTACCGCCTTCTCGAGGTGCTGGGCTCCATCGGGGTGCGCACCCGGTGGATCAACGACGGCGTCGACCTGGAGATCGTGCCGTCGGCGGAGCTGAACCTGGCGGCGATCGACGCGGACGCGGCCCGCCGCACCCGCTCCATCATCATGTTCCTCGGCCCGCTGCTGCACCGCATGGACCACTTCAAGCTGCCGTACGCCGGCGGCTGCGACCTCGGCACGCGCACGATCGAGCCGCACATGATCGCGCTGCGCCGGTTCGGCCTGGACATCGCCGCCACCGAGGGCCTGTACCACGCCCAGGTGGACCGCGCGGTCAGCCCCGACCGGCCGATCGTCCTGACCGAGCGCGGCGACACGGTCACCGAGAACGCCCTGCTCGCGGCCGCCCGGCACGACGGCATCACCGTCATCCGCAACGCCTCGTCCAACTACATGGTCCAGGACCTCTGCTTCTTCCTGGAGGCCCTCGGCGTCAAGGTCGACGGCATCGGCACGACCACGCTCACCGTGCACGGCGTGCCCACCATCGACGTCGACGTGGACTACTCCCCCTCCGAGGACCCGGTCGAGGCGATGAGCCTGGTGGCCGCGGCCGTGGTGACGGAGTCGGAGCTGACGGTGCGCCGCGTTCCCATCGAGTTCCTGGAGATCGAGCTCGCGGTCCTGGAGGAGATGGGCCTCGACCACGACCGCACGCCCGAGTACTTCGCCGACAACGGCCGCACCCGGCTGGTGGACCTCACGGTCCGGCCCTCCAAGCTGGAGGCACCGATCGACAAGATCCACCCCATGCCGTTCCCGGGCCTGAACATCGACAACGTCCCGTTCTTCGCGGCCATCGCGGCGGTCGCCCAGGGCCAGACCCTCATCCACGACTGGGTCTACGACAACCGCGCGATCTACCTGACCGACCTGAACCGCCTCGGCGGCCGCCTCCAGCTCCTGGACCCCCACCGCGTCCTGGTCGAGGGCCCGACCCGCTGGCGCGCCGCCGAGATGATGTGCCCGCCGGCCCTGCGCCCCGCGGTCGTCGTCCTGCTGGCGATGATGGCGGCCGAGGGCACGTCGGTGCTGCGCAACGTGTACGTCATCAACCGCGGTTACGAGGACCTGGCGGAGCGGCTGAACTCGATCGGGGCGCAGATCGAGACGTTCCGGGACATCTGAGGCCGCCCCGGGGCAAGCCTCCGTCGAGCCGGGCGTATCCGGGCGCGGCCCGGACGCTGCGGTGACACACCCGCCCGTCCCTCGTTGTGCCTGTTCGGCACGGAGCCGAAAGCGATGGTGCCGGCTGGACGAGTGAGTCAAGTTCCGGCAGCTTGGGACCTGGTCTGTGGGTTGGGAGAGGGGACACATCGTGCGGGACCTGACGTCGACGCTGGACCACGTCCGGACGGCGGACGGGAGGCGACTGCGGGTCGAGTGCTCCGGGGACCCGCGGGGGCGCCCCGTGTTCCTGCTCCACGGCACTCCCGGCAGCCGGGTCGGCCCCAGACCACGCCCCATGTACCTGTATCAGCGCGGAGTCCTGCTGATCAGCTACGACCGTCCCGGATACGGAGGATCCGACCGCCAGCCCGGCCGCCGTGTCGTGGACGTCGTGCAGGACGTGACCGCCGTGGCCGACGCCCTGGGCATGGACCGCTTCGCGGTCGTCGGCCGCTCCGGCGGCGCCCCGCACGCCCTGGCCTGCGCGGCCCGGCTGCCGCACCGGGTGACCCGTGCGGCAGCCCTCGTCACCCTCGCCCCCCGGGACGCGGAGGGCCTCGACTGGTTCGCCGGGATGGCGCCCTCCAACATCGACGAGTACAGCACGGCGCTCGCCGACCCCGAGGAGTTCGAGGCCCGGCTCATCCCCCGCACCGACTCCATTCGCTCCGACCCCGCGCGGCTGCTGGAGGAACTGCGCGCGGAGATGACCGACGACGACCGGAAGATCATCTCCGACAACGGCGTCCGCTCGATGCTGCTGCGCAACTACTGCGAGGCGCTGCGCAGTTCGCCGTACGGCTGGATCGACGACTCGTTCGCCCTGACCGAGCCCTGGGGATTCGACCCGACCTGTATCCAGGTGCCCGTCCTGCTGTGGCACGGTGCCCGCGACGCCTTCTCACCGGTGGCCCACTCCTCATGGCTCGCGGAGCGCATCCCACGGGCCACGTCCGTGATCGAGCCGTCCGCGGCCCACTTCGGAGCCCTGCGTGTGCTGCCGGACGTGCTGAGATGGTCGCTCATCGACACCTCGCCGAGCGAAGCGCTCCCCTTCCAGGAGGAACGGCCCACCGGGTCGCGCTACACGGCCAGCGGTTCCAGGTCGCGGTAGAGGCGTCGTTCGTGCCGCACGGACCGCATGTTCATGACCTCGTCGCCGAGCAGTCGCCTCAACTCGCCGAGGCTCTCCTCCCGCAGGCGGTCCGCCTCGGGGCTGCCCAGTGAACGCAGCGTCAGTGCCGAGTTGGCGACCGCGGTCAGGGCGTCCGGGTGGTGCCGCCCCAGCACCGCGCTCAGGCCGGCGGCGGCCTTGCTCTCCAGGTCGTACGCCTCTTCGAAACGGCCCTGGTCGGCGAGCACGTTGGCGAAGTTGAGGCCGGAGATCAGCGTGTGCGGGTGGTCCTTGCCCAGCATGTCCCTCAAGCGCGGCAGGACCCCCTGGAACACCTCCTCGGCCTCTGCCAGGTCCCCGCAGCCCCAGTGGAAGATGCCGAGGTTGTTGAGGGCGCCCTGGGTGTAGGGATGGGCCTCGCCCGGGACCTTCATGTACCCGGCGAGCGCTTGGCGGGCGACCTCCCGGGCCTGCTCCTTCTCGTCGGCGGCGTACAGGTCCGACGCGAGGTTCAGGTCGCAGGCCAGCCAGTCCGGATTCGGCGACGAGTACTGCTCGCGGTACCTCGCCAGGGTGGCGGTCGTCAGCCGCAGCGCGTCCTCCACCCGCCCCACTCTGCGCAGCGAGACGGCGAGCGACTTGGCGCAGCTGAGCGTGGAGGGGAAGTGCTCCCCCAGGATGCGCTTGTGGTCCTCGTACACGCGGGACAGGATCTCCACGGCCTCGTCGTAGCGGCCGATCTCCCGCAGGTCGCGGCCGAGGCTGGAGGCCGAGCCGAGGGTGTAGGGATGCGTGGGGCCGAGAACGACCAGGCGGCGGTCGTAGACGTCCTGGTCCACGGCGCGGGCTTCGTCGTAGCGGCCGACCATGCGCAGCGCGAGTGCGAGGTTGTTGGCCGCGCTGAGGGTCCGCTGGTGCGACTCGTGGAAGATGTCGCGGAATCCCCGGTGCGCGGCCTCGGCCAGCTCCACGGCCGAACGGTACTCGCCGAGGGCGGCCAGGTCGCTCGCCAGGCTGGACGCGGTGATGTAGGTGTGCGGATGGTTGGAGCCCAGGACCTCGCGCTGCCGCTCCAGCAGTTCCTCGTCGATCGTGCGGGCCTCCATGTAGCGGCCCTGCGAACGGAGCACGTTGGCGAGCTGACAGCGCAGGTAGAGGCATTGCATGTCGTTCTCACCGAGGCGCTCGATCCAGCGCTCCAGCACATCCATCGCGAGCTGGCGGGCGCTCGGCAGGTCGCCGCGCTTCCACAGGTACCGCACCCGGTCGATGAGCAGTCGCCGGGGTTCGGGTTCCGAGCAGTCCTGGATGCCCGAGGCCAGCAGGTGTGACCAGATGGAGTCGAAGAGCGGCCAGGTCGACGGGTCGTCGGTGGGCTCGTCCCCGTCGGGGCGAGCGCTGGCGAGAACGGTGTGCACGACGTGCCGCGCCTCTTCCCGTTCCCCCTCCGAAAGCTGTGAGCGGATGACGGCCTGGACCAGCCGGTGGACCTGGATGCTGCCGCTGCTCTGATCGACCTTGGCCAGGGCGAAACGCCCGATCTCGCGGATCACCCGGCCCAGGAGCAGACTCTCCTGGAGCGAGGGGTCCCACTCCCGCAGGGCGTCCAGCATCTCCTTGTTGTAGAGCACGCGCACGGAGATCGGTTCCGGCGCCATGAAGGCGCACAGCTGGAGGAGCCGCACCGAGGCCGGTGAGCGTTCCTTGAGGCGGGCGATGGAGATGTTCCAGGTGGCGGCCACCGGCTGCGGGTAGTCCTTGGGGTGGTTGAGACCCAGCACAGCGGTGGTCTGTTCGGTCAGTTGCCGCAGGTACTCGTCGGTGGGGGTGGCCGTCTCCGCGAGCCAGGCGGCGGCCTGTTCGACGGCCAGCGGCAGGTCGCCCACGGCGTCCGCCACCCGGTCCGCCTCGTCGACGGTCAGGCCGGGGGCCTGCCGGGTGAGGTGCTCGATGCTCTCCTCACGCGGGAACACGTCGACGGACAGGGACGCGCCCTGCTGGGCCCACGCCTGGTTCCGGGACGTGACGAGGATGTGCCCGCCGCCGGACGGGAAGTACGGCTTGAGCGTCTCGGGGTCGTCCGCGTTGTCGAAGACGAGCAGCCAGCGGGTGGCCGGCGCACCGGTTGCCAGCATCTGCACCACCTCGGCGCTGGCCAGGGCCATGTCGTCGCCTCCGGAGGCACCGAGCCTCGAACCGAGTTCGGCGAGGGAGGCGATGATGGTGTCCTTGTGCTCCGCGGAGATCCACCACACCAGGTCGTAGTCGGCGACGAAGCGGTGCACGTACTCCAGGACGATCTGCGTCTTGCCCACGCCGCCGAGCCCGAAGAGCGTCTGCGGCTGGGGCAGCACCACGGAGATGCCTTCGCCGAGCTGCGAGCGCAACTGTTCGAGCACCGCGGCCCGGCCCGTGAAGAGGGTGTTGCGGCTCGGGGCGTTGAAGATCCTCGGCCAGCTGCCCGGGAATCGGGGGCCGGCCGTACCGGTGGGCACCAGATCGGTCGTCAGGTTCAGCGCCCTGAAGACCCTCTGGACGCACTCGGCCTCATCCGCCCGGTGGAGGTCCACCGAGGTGTACTCCACGTCGGCGCCGGGCATCTGCGCACGGTCCAGTCGCAGGCGTGTCACCTGGAGAGCCGGCAGGCCCGGAGCGGAGTCGGTGAGGGCCCGCCACGCGGCCCGTCCGTGTCTGGCCTGCAGGAAGGCGTCCGACGTGAGGATCAGCGCGCGCGTGGCCGGGTCCGGGCGCTCCGGAACGCGGATGGCCACGTCGTGCAGCGTCACCCGCGAGCAGTACGGCTTGAGGGTCCCCTCCAGCCACTCCGCCCACATGCGGTCCTCGCCCGCGAACACCACGAAGACGTCCGCGGCCAAAGTCGTCGGCCTGCGCCGCGTGTAGGCGGCCAGACAGCGCTGCCGTACCGGTTCGGGGATCGGCGGCAGCCGGGTCACCTCTCCGTCGGAGATGACCTCCGTAAGGCGCTCGAAGGCGGACAGCAGTGAGCTCGACACCCCGCTCTGGTCGCCGATGGCCGCGAGCAACTCCTCGTAGGCGTAGTACGGGCGGTACGGGATCTCGACGGCGCCCCAGTACTCGTTCAGCTGCGCCGGGTCCAGCGGTTCGCCGTCCTTCCCCTTGGGCAGTCCGTCGAATTTCAGCCGGGCCAGCGCCCGTCCCGCGTCGGCCTTCTCCTTCTCGCCCTCGTCGACCCGCATCGGCACGGGGAGCACCCGGATGCGCCGGTCGCGGTAGTCGGCCTCGACGGTCCGGGCCACGGCGGCACCGCCGTCCAGCGCCTGGTCGCTGAGCGTGAAGCAGTCGACGAGGACGTCGGGCATCTGGATGGTGCAGATGTCCGCGCTGTCCGACAGGCCGGTGCGGCTGTCGATGAGGACGTAGTCGTACGACGCCTTCATGTCCTCGCGCAGGGCGTCCAGGAAGATGCCGCCGCCGAGCCGGTCGTAGAAGTTGTCCCATTCGAAGGAGGAGACGGTGGCCGAGTACGCGCGGTTCTGCTGACCGGCGGACAGGAAGTCGAGCGAGCCTCCGTCGGAGAACGACAGTCCGAGGGCTTTCGGATTGAGGGAGACCGCGTGCCGGCCGGCGCGCGCGTACTGCCGGTGCCAGGTGCCGGAACGATGGCTTCCGCTGGTCGCCGCCCAGGAGTACTCACTGATCATGTCGATCACGCCGGGGGTGGCCTCGAGTGTGCTGGGGTCGAGGAACGGATGGAAGAAGCGGTGCAGTCCGGGGGCTTCGAGGTCCCAGTCGACGGCCAGCACACGCGCACCGTTGGCGGCGAGGATCCACGCCGTGTTCGCCAAGGCCATCGTGCGGCCCGTACCGCCCTTGTAAGAGTAGAACGTGATGATACGTCCACTCCGGCGCGCCATCATGCATTTCCTCCGTTGTCGACCCCTGGTACGTAGGCAGGGAGTTGGCGGGCTCGATGGGACGAGGCCGGGGTGGGGGCACCCGTCCGCGTCTCCGGGGGACTGCGGAATCGTGCGCACGTCGGTCGCGTGGAGAACGCCCGCCTGAGTATTCCCCACGACGGCCCGGCCTCGGAGACGGCGGCCGCGGCCCGGCGCCGCGGGTTGACGCGGCCCGAGCGGGGACAGGGGTGGTGAGCACTGATCCGATGCCGCATCTCCACACGTCCCCCTGCCGGTTGAAGCCCTGGGAAGTCACCCGACGGCGTCATGTGGCCGGAATCAACACTGTGCCCCACCCGCCTGTCCGACGGGTGGTTAGTTTTACGCCGTTCTCCACCTGTATCCGGACATCTGACGCTCAGCGGCGTCCACAGTCTCCCGCATCTCCACGAGGGTGGCCGTCTTTCCGGCGAATTCGCCTTTGGTCAGGAGTTCGTGCGGGATCCGGGCTCCGATCGCGGCGAAGTCGCTGTCGTCGAGCACGATGTCCTCGTAGGAGGTCCACGCTCCGCCGCCCACCGCACAGCGGTATCTCCGCGTCTTGGGTCCCGGTGTCATGCGGTACTCGGCCAGATGGAGTGCGCTGCACGCCTCGAACCCCACGCGGAACAGCAGGATCTGCGCATGGAGCTGGTACATCCGCCCCAGCGGGGACCGTTCTCCCAGATGGCAGTCCGGGTCGTGGCCGGTGAGCAGGTCGCGGGCCCGGGGGCCGATCGCGGCGAACGAGGTCTGCGGATGCGCGCTGCGCACCGCGCCGGGGGTGGCCCGTACGCAGTCGGCCAGCGCGCCGACCGCCGGGCACGGGGTGACGTCCGGATCGAAGGCCGGCATGCCCGCCCGGTAGGCCTCCCTCTGCTGTTCGGTCAGGCCTGCGGTGAGCGCACGGTGGCGGTCGGAGGTGTCGGAGTTCTCCGGGGTGAAGGCCGGGGTGACGAGCGTGCCCACCGGACCGAGGGCGGCCAGAAGGGCGTCTCGTACCACGGCGGGAGGCAGGCCGGTGCCGCTCAGGGAGGCGTGCACCAGCAGAACGCCGCCGCGCCGGACCCCCAACTCGCTCAGGAAACGGACCAGTCGGGTGCCGTCAGTCATGAAGAGTCATCCATTCCGCTCGCAGCTCGTCGGCCACGTAGCTGCCGTTCTCCGTGAGTTCACGCGGGGGAAGGCCGGCCAGCTCGCGCAGGGCCCGGTCCGCCAGGATGCGCGCCGGACCGGCTTCCGGCGACGGACGGGCGGCTCTGCCGACGTACTCGCTGGCCAGATCGAGCAGTGGCCCTGCCGGGCTGCCCGGCAGATGCAGGTCGAGGACCTCGCGCAACGCGGCGAGCCTCCCCCGCCGGCCGAGGCGGGGCAGCTCGCGGACGAATTCCTCCGGCTCGACGTCGATCGCCACCCCCAGTGCGCCGCTGCCGCAGGCGCCCAGGCGCAGTCCGGCGCCTGCGGTGAGCGGGGTGATCGTCGTCGCGGCGGGCGCGTTGGCGCTCTGCCACCAGCCGGGCTCACGCCGGCCCAGAAGGCCGTACGCGTTCCGCAGCCGGTCGCGGAACGCGTCCAGGGCGCCGGGGTCGAGCGCGGGGGTGACGACCGCGGCGAAGCAGTCCCGTCCCGGGTCGGCGTCGTCGATCAGCAGCCGCGGGCCGTGGCCGAGAGGCAGCGACGCCAACGGCCGCCAGCTGCGCAGGACGAGCGGAGTGCCGTCGTCACCGGCCGAGGATGCGCCGCCGCGTACGCGGAAGTCACCCTTGCCGACACGGAATTCCACCTGGCCGGGCCGGGACAGGCGAACGGTGCCCAGGGTCGGGAGGTGGATCAGCGGGCTCGGCTGTTCCCAGCGCAGGGTCGCTTCGGCGCCCGCGGCGAGCGCAGCGGCCGTCGCCACCGCCATGAAGCGCGGCAGATCCGCCGTGCCGTTCCAGGAGCGGATCAGGGAGGGTCTGAGATAAGGATGGGAGATGACCGCGTCGAGGTGCGGGGCTGTGGATTCTTCGGAGTCCAGGCGGATCAGGAGGCTCCAGGCCTCGTCCCAGCCGGCACGGCCGGCGAGCTTGGCGTTCACTCCTGCGAGCAGCGCGCGATCCACCCGTAGCCGCGCCCGTTTGAGTTCGCCGGCGCTCGTCACGGCCGGAGCCAGCGAGCGATCCGTGATCCGTTCGGCGATTCCCTCGATCAGGGCACGCAGGTCCGCGCAGTACACCGACGGATTGTCGAAGTCCCGTCCGGTGCTGTAGCGATGTGCGACCAGTCCCCCGCCGCACGTGGCGAGAACGGGGCACCGCCGGCAGGTCTCGCTGATCCCGCCGCGGCGGACGGGCGCCTGTGCGCCTTCGGTGAACTCCCGGAAACCGTGCCGGAAGACGTCGTATCCCGTGGCGGGTGCGCCGTCATAGGCGACCTTGAGCGAGTCGGACCGTGTGAGGGTGCCGTCCGTGTCGACGACCGCGATGCCGTCGTCCGCGGCTCCCAGCGCCTCCGTGAGTGCGGGGCCACCGCGCAGCGTGCTGAGGATCGAGTCGAAGGTCCGTACGGGCACCGGGCGCCCCTGTTCCTCCCACCGTTCGAAGACCCTCAGCAGCCAGTCGGCGTAGGGCGTGGAGGATCCCGGGCGCCCCGGGGGCGGCGGTGCGTCCCAGGTGGCATGGGGCAGGAGGTAGTCGATCCGCGGCGGGTCCAGGGCGATCAGCGCGTCGTGCACGAGGACCGGATCGCCGGCCACGTCGACGGTGCACAACAGCCCCTGGAAGAGGTGCCGGTACTCCGGGAGCCGCAGCAACTCCAGCCCGCGCAGCACTCGTTCGTAACTGCTGCGGCCCCGATGATCGAGCCGGTGCCGGTCGTTCGCGGCCCGGTCGCCGTCCAGGGAGAGCCCTACCTTGACGTCGAACTCCCTGAACACCTCCAGGTGCGCGCGGTTCAGCCGCACACCGTTGGTGTGGATGTGCAGATCGAGGTCGGTCATCGGAGCCAGCGCACGGGTGAGCTCCGCGCAGATCGACCGCAACCGTGCCGGACCCGCGAGCAGTGGCTCGCCGCCGTGCAGGATGACCGCGAGCTGCGGGAGCCGCTCCTCGTGTACGTACTCGGCGAGCCGACGGGTCACCTGGCGGAGCGTCCCCTCCGAGATCAGCGGCGGCATCCTCCGCCAGCTCTGGTCCGCGTGCCGATAGACATAGCAGTGGTCACACGCCAGGTCGCATCTGCTGTGGACCTTCAGGACGAGCTCCCGCAGGGCCACGTCCTCACACCTCGCCGGCCGCGCCGCGCGTCCGCATCGGGCGACCGGCTAGACGGCGGAGTTGAAGGTGGGGTGCGTCCGGGCCCCGTCGTCTCCCAGAGCCGGAGTCACTCGCCTCACGACCGTGGTGACCTCGATCCCGTGGGTGCGGATCTCCGCGAGCGGGGTTCTCCCGGAGGCCGGGACTCCCGTAGGAGGCTTGTCTGCGGGTTTCGTGACCGGAATCTTCATCTGCGTCGGCTTCACCTTGGTTCAGGGCCGTCTCCCACACACCGGGGACGGCGAGAGTCCGGGGATGGAGTGGACACGGTGCGCGTAGACGTTCCGCCAAGCATGCCTCTGCCATCTTCGCAGCCCCTGCGCGAGGTGGGCAATGCGTACCGCAATGCCCGGTGCGGCAGCGGTGATTTCTCGTCACCGCTGCCCCGGGCGTTCACCGGGACGCCGAACGGCGGTCCGGAGCAGCATGGTTCAGGCGGGCAACAGGAATTCCAGATCACGGTCGACGCGCTGCCAGCCGCGGCCCGCGGCCGTCCAGGGATGTCCGGGACCGAGTCGCTTGTCGAACGCGCTCACCGCCCGGTCCCGCAACCGGCCGGCCTCCGCCGCGCGGCCCATCGAGCGCAGGGTGACCGCCAGGGACAGGTCGGCGATCAGGGTGTCCGGGTGCCCCTCCCCGAGGCAGGTGCGCAGGGCCTGAGCGCAGGCCCGCGCCATGCTCTCCGCAGACGCGAACCGCTCCATGTCGCCCAGGACGTTGGCCATGGTCAGCCTCCCGAACAAGGTGTACGGGTGGGCGTCGCCGAGGAACCTGCCGAAGGACCGGACGGTCCGTGTGGCCGCGGCCAGTGCCTCATCGGTCTCACCGGCGGTGCGCAGCCACGCCGCGAGGTTGTGGTCGCAGACCGCGTTGTCCGGGTGTTCCGGGCCGCGCAACTGGGCGACACCGTGCTGGAGACGGCTGATCACGGTGCGCGCGGCGGCCAGGTCGCCCGCGCCTGCGGTCAGGGCCGCCAGGTTGACGCCGCAGACCAGCCAGTCGGGATCGTCCCGCTCCCGTTCCGTCGTGTAGCCCTCCTCGGCGTGCGCGGCGAGCTCGTCGGCCTCGTGACGCTCTCCGATGCGGCGCAGGGAGACCGACAGGCTGACGGTCGCACGCAGCGCGCCATGGGTGTTCTGGCGGCGAAGGCTCTCCAGGGCGGGGCGCAGCACGCGCACGGAGCCGGCGTAGTCGCCCAGTTCGCGCAGGTCCCGGGCGAGGCCCAGTGCCGACGCCAACGCCGCGGGATGACCGTCCCCGAGCACGCGGCACTGCCGTTGCCAGGTGTCCAGGCTCCGCTCCCGCGCGGCCGAGTAGTCTCCCACCAGGCGGTACGACCGGGCGAGCGCCTCGGCCGCGGTCAGTGTCTGCGGGTGCTCCTCGCCGAACAGGTCGTGGAATCCGGTGTGCACCTCACGCGCCAGCTCCAGCGCCTCGCCGAACCGGCCGAGTGCTCTCAGGTCCTCGGCCAGGCCGGCGGCGGTGATCAGGGTGTGGGAGTGGCCGGGCGGCAGGAGCTCGCGTTGCCGGGCCAGAGTGCGGGCATCCAGGCCGTACGCCTCGTCGTTCGCTCCCAGGCTCCGCAACGCGGTCGCCTGATGGTTGCGCAGCTGCAGCACGTGCTGGTCGTCGTCTCCCCCGTCGACGGCGGTCCAGCTCCGGTCCAGCCGGCGGCCCAGTTCGAGGGCCCGGGCGGGCATGCCGTGCTGCGCGGTGCGGCGCACCCGCTCCAGCAGCACGACGCGGGTGTCGCTGTCGGGGCACGCGTCCGCGCCGGCGTGGTCGAAGTGGGGCCAGAGCCTCTCGAACGCCAGGTCGTCCGCCTCGGCGGCGGAGTCGTCGCGCCGGGGCACGGCGGCCCTGAGGAGCAGGTGTGCCTCGTGGCGGACCTCGTCCAGCTCGCCGGCCGGCAGGGCAGCCGTCACCAGGTGCTGCACGACCCGGTGCACCTTCAGCGTGTGCCCGGCCAGGTCGACCTCGGCCAGGCCCAGCCGGCTGAGTTCCTGCACCTGTCGGTCGACCAGCATCGGCTCGTGCAGGGCGTCGTCGTGCGGGCGCAGCAGGCGCAGCGCGGTGTCGGTGCAGACCAGGGCCAGCGGCAGCGGCTGCGGTGCGAGCACGCTGCACAGGGCGAGCAGCCGCAGCGCCGCGGGGGCGCGCTCGGCGAGTGCGTCGAGGGCCACCGCGGTGCCGGCGGCGATCGCCGGTGCGGCCCCGTCGTCCGCTCCCCTCGCGGCCCGGGCGTCGCTCCGGGCGGTCAGCCGGTGCAGGTAGTCCTGCGCCGAAGGGAACTGCGCGAGCCACGCTCCGGCCTGGGCGACGGCCAGCGGGAGGTCGCTCGCGGTGGCCGCGATCCGGTCCGCGTCCACGGCGGAGAGCGACGGAGCCCTCCGCCGCAGCAGTTCGATGCTCTGCTCCCGGGTGAACGCGTCGACCCACACGGGGTGCATGCTCTCGCTCCACGTGCGGTCCCGGGAGGTCACCAGCACATGCCCCTGGGGGCCGGCGGGCAGCAGCTCCGACAGGGCCGGCCGGCCTGCCGCGTTGTCGTACACCAGGAGCCACCGGCAGCTGGGCGATCCCGAGTCCAGCGCGTCGAGGGCCCGGCGCGCGGCCGTGGGAACGTCGTCCCCGTTGCGCAGGCCCATCCGCTCCGCCAGCTGTGCCAGCGACAGCAGGACCGATTCCCGGCTGTGCGCACGGATCCACCACACCAGGTCGTACGCGGCCTGGAAGCGGTGGGCGTACTCCACGGCCAGCTGGGTGCGTCCGGTGGCGGCGAGGCCGTCGTGAGGGAGTATCACGGCCTGTTGCCGGCTGACCTTCAGCGTGGCGGCGAGCTGGTCCAGCAGCCGGTCCCGGCCCACGAAGAACGGGTTGCGCGCCGGGGCCTCCCACAGGTCCGGCGTCCGGCGCGGGAACCGCGGACGGGCCGGTCCCAGGGCCCGTTCGGCCGCCTCACCGGACAGCCCTACGCCGCGCAGCAGGGCCTCGGCGGTACCGGGCTCGTCGAGGGAGGTCAGGTCGACCGCTTCGTAGTCGCTGAACGGGGGTGTGAGCGCGACGGGTTCGATCCGCAACGGGATCAGCTTCCCTGAAGGGCCGGAACCGGTCCCGCCCATGTTCTCCCCCAGGGTCCGGGACTGCGGCGAGCGCAGGAAGGACGACGACAGCAGGGCCAGGGTGCGAGGGGCTCCGCCCCAGGGGCCCGGTTCGCTGCCGCCGCCGGAGGTGATCACCTCGAAGCCGGAGCCCGCGAGGAGCCAGCCGACCCAGTCGGCCCACATCCTGTCCTGGGGGGCGTACCACAGTCGCAGCGGAGTGGCGATGGGTGACAACGGCCGGACGTAGGACGCGAGATGGCGTCGGCGCAGTTCGTCGTCCAGGGGTGGCAGACCTCGCACGCGACCCTCGGTGATCAGCTCCGTCAGCAGCTCGAAGGCGGCGAGCAGACTGTTCGGTTCGCCCGGTGGGTCACCGAACGCGGCCAGCGTCTCCTCGTAGGCGTAGTCCGACCGGTGCGGGACTTCCACGCCGGTGCGGGAGGCGGCCGGCAGCTGCTGGAAGCTCATGCGGACGAGCTCACGGGCGGCCGCCAGACGATCGTCCCTGTCGTCGGCGACCCGCATCGCGACGGGCAGTATGCGCAGGGGGCGTGGATGGACGTCCTGGAGTATGGACCGGGCCATGCGTGCCGCGCCCTCGATGCTCTGCGAGCTCAGGGTGAAGCAGTTGACCAGGATGTCCGGCATGTCGATGGTGCACAGTCCGACCAGGTCGCTGACGCCGCAGCGGCTGTCGATGAGGGTGAAGTCGTAGTGGCTCTTCATGTCGTGGCGCAGCGCCTCGAGGAACCGCGTGCCACCGAACCGTTCGGCGAACTCCCGCCAGCTGAAGTCCATGAGGTGCGTCAGGTACTCGCCGTCCTGCCGTCCCGCGGGCATGTAGTCCAGGCTCCCGCCTTCGGGGAAGGTCCAGTCGACGGAGACCGCGTGCGGCAGGACCCGGGCGAGACGCCGTCTCAGGTCCGCCGCGGACTCGGTGTGCGGTTTCGTGCGCCACTCCGTGACGTAGCCCGAGAACAGGTTGAGCACACCGGTGGTGGCGGCCGAGGTCGCGGCATCGAGGAACGGGTGAAAGTAGCGGTGCAGCCCCGGCGCCTCCACGTCCCAGTCGGCGGCCAGCACGTGGTAGCCGTTGGAAGCCAGGATCCAGGCGACGTTGGCCACGGCCATCGTCCGCCCGGTACCGCCCTTCTGGGAGTAGAAGGTGACGATCTGCCCGTCAGTTCCGGGGGTCATCACGCGTCTCCTGGGCGGATCCCGGCTCCGGGGCGGGGCCGCGCAGCCTGGGCCGGGGGACGGGGGGACCGGCGGGCGGGTACACGGGCGACACGTGGCGGAGGAACTGGGCGGCCGCCCACTGGATCACGGTCGGGAGGACGTCGGCGAACGCGGACAGCGAGGGCACCCCGCCCGTCGCGGCCCGGGAGACGCTGCGGCCCCGCTGCAACGTGCGGGGCAGGGTCTTCTCCAGGGCCGACTGCAGTTCCGCCCCCGAGGACTCGTTGTCCGGATCGGAGCGGTCCCACGGCACGATGACGACGACCCACGGCTGAGCTGCCGCGTCCACCCTGGTGAGCAGTTCCCGTTGTTCGGGGTCGGCGACCGCCCACCGGTCGAGCAGCAGCACCGTCGGCGCCGAGGGATGTGCCTCGGCCAGCAGACTGCCGGCCGCCTCCTCCAGGGGTTCGACCGTGGTGAGGTAGTCGAGCCCTCGCACCTGCTCCGCGGCGAAGTCCGCGAGCGGCCGGCCGGCTTCGGCGTCGCTCTCCCGGTAGGGATTCCAGTCGACCGGGGAGGGGCCGTAGCAGCGCTCCGAACGTCCCGGCGGCAGTTCGCGGCTGCTGGGCGCGGCCACCACGATGCGCACCCGGCGCAGCACGGGGGGCGGCCCGAAGGCGTTGGGCAGGTCCGCCAGGTCCAGGGGTTCGCCTCGGGGTACCGGATTCTCGTGGGCCGTGGTGACGATCGACTGGGCCAGCAGCAGGACGGCATGCTCGTACTCGGCCCGGTACCTGCGCAGTTTCATGAGGGCATACAGACCGTTGGACGCGTAGTGCGGGCCGAACCGCTCGTGGTCGTGCCGCAGAATCTTCGCCGTCGAGGGAAGACGCTCGGCGTGCACCGGCGTCCACAGTGCCGGCACGATCGCCGGCGGGACGCTGTCCTGTGCCGTCCGGCTCGGCGTCTGGCGCAGGGCGAAGGCCCGCCACTCGCGGCCGCAGTGGTCGCTCACGAAGTAGCGCGGTGAGTACAACGGTACGAACACCCGGCAGGTGGCAAGGGCGGCGGACAGGCGCGCACTCCAGTCCTCGCCGATGCGCACGGCGCGGTCCATGAACCCGGCCGACTCGCCCTCCGGCAGGTCCGTCAGCATCAGGACGTGCTCACAGAGGTCCTGGTAGAGCCGGCGCACCCACATGTCCGGATCCGGGCCGTCGGTCGCGCGCGGCGGGGTGTGCGCGTAGCTGAGGAAGAAGTACGGAACGTGTGGGTCCGTCCGCTCCGGTTCCTGGTTCACACCAAGGCCTCCCCCCACACGTCCGGCGGTCACAGGGTCCGCAGGAACATGGCCAACTCGAGCATGTCGACCCGCACATAGTCCTCCGGAAGGACCACGATCGTCAGCTCTTTGCAGATGACCGACCGCCGTGATCTCGTGACGAAGGACAGCAGGATCAGCTTGATGAGACTCGTGTGATCCATGCTGTCGATGCGGGCCAGGCCCGATCCGATCACCGGCATGGCCACCGCCTCACGGCGTGCGTGCAGGTGCATCGCATGCCAGAGCTCTTCGAGGCTCTTCCACATCTGGTCGGGCCCGGAGGCGACCGTCAGGTCGTTGCGCATCGTGCCGTACGCGCTGAGGAAGAAGCGCTTCTGCGGCGAACCGAGGACGGCGACCGTGCCCAGGGGGTAGCGCGCGAGTTTCCCCGCCCGCTTCGCGGCCCGGTCCTCCACCCGCAACGGTGGTACACCGGCGAGCGCGGCGTCGATGTCTGCGTCGAGCCGGGTGGTCTCGCTCGCGTAGCGGCGACGCAGGAACTGGCCCTGCACACTGCGCTCGACGATCAGCAGATCATCCCGGGTGTCGGTGTCGAACACGTCGTTGCTGCCGATGACCAGGTGGCCCGGTTGCTCGAAGAGGTCGCCGACCTTGATGGTCGCTTCGAATCCCGGGTGCTGGAACTCGTGGCTCACCCGGGTCCGCGGCCAGGAGCGCAGGATGCCACCCGCCAGTGAGACGCCGACGACACCGAGGAACGCCGGGACACGCGGCAGCGAGCTGTCGGGCCAGAAGGCCAGGTACAACTGGACGAGCCCGGACAGCAGGGTGAACTGGACGGCGCAGGCGCGGCCGGCGGTGGACAGGCCGAGACGGGTGCCGAAGAGGGTCCGTGCCTGATGCCCGGCCATCCGGCTCATGCCGGCCCCTCGCTGTTCGTGCCGAGCGGCGGGACGGACAGGGTGTGGGGTGCGGGCGATTCCTCGTAGACACCGGTGAATCTGGATCTCTTCCTGGGCAGGTTGGCCTGTTCGTCGCGCAGTGCCTCCACGGTCTGTTCCAGGTCGGTGATCCTGCTGATCTGCTCCCGCATGAGCGAGGTGAGGTCCTCCAGGATCTCCTCCGCGGAGCGGCGCGGCGGGGCGTGCTCGGCGGTGTCGGCCGTGAGGTCGATCGCGGCGAGGGCATCGCGCAACTCCGGCCACACCTTGCGGAAGAGGCTGTCGACCCGGGTGTTGTCGGGGTGCCGGTTGGCCGACTCGCGCAGGACCGAGTTGATGGTCCTGACCATGTTCAGCACGTCTTCCTCGTCATGCGCCCGTGCCGACTGGAACTGGCGCAGTGGACTGCTCGCCGCCTCCAATTCGTCGTGGCTGCCCTCCAGCAGGAAGGGCACGAGCTGGCCCTTGCGTTCGTCGACCTCTTTGGACAGGGCTCCCGACTCGAAGGTGATCCACGGGGCGCCGAGGTTCGCCCGGGTGACGCAGGCGATGCCGAAGGAGCTCTCGTCGAGCTGCTTCTTGATCTCGTCCAGCCCACGCGCGCCCTTCCTGATGCTCTCCGACGAGACGAACGGCTCGATCTCGTCGCTGAAGTAACGCAGCCAGGAGGCGAGCCGTTCGGCACAGGTCCGTGACGGCACTCCGGACCAGCTCAGAAAGATCTTCATATGACGCCCCCCGCATCACACCCCGCCCGTATGAACGCCCCCGACACCGGTCGACCGCCCCTGTCGCGGGGCAAGCAGTCCGGGAGGTCACTGCCAGAAACCATACTGGCACTGTCGGCTACATCAACAGGCATGAGCGGATCCCACCGGGCGCACGCGGTCAGGTGTGGCCCCTGTGGAACGGGATAGTCCGCACCTGTGGACACGCACCTGCTGACCTTCGGCCACAGCACCGCCGGCCGGGTGCGGATCGGCGGGCTGCTGCGGGATGCCGGTGTGGCGGCCGTCGTGGACGTGCGGACCGCGCCCGGCAGCCGCCGGGATCCCGATCTGCTGCGGGATCGGCTCGCCGAGTGGCTGCCGGACGCCGGTATCGCCTACCGGTGGGAACCGGCCCTCGGCGGGTTCCGTCCCCTGCCCGCGGACAGTCCGGACGTCGTGTGGCGCAACGTGTCCTTCCGCGGGTACGCCGCCCACACCCGCTCCCCCGAGTTCGTCTCCGCGATGGACCGCCTGCTGCGCGAGGCGGCGGGCGCCCGCACGGCCGTGATGTGCAGCGAGGCGGTCTGGTGGCGCTGTCACCGCCGTCTGATCGCCGACTTCGCGGTGCTGGCCCGCGGGGTACCCGCCCGGCACCTCATGCACGACGGGCGCCTGAGTGCTCATGCACCGACACCGGGAGCCCGTCTGCGCGAGGACGGGCTCCTCGTGTACGACGCCCCCACCGGGCCGGCCCGCGGCTGAGCCGTCAGTACAGCTTGTTCACCGCCGTGACGGTCGTGGCCCGTGGCGGCCGGGCCGTGGCCGGTGCATCCCCGGGGCGTCGGGCGCTTGCGTGCGGCACGGGGCGGGCGGGCGGCGGGTGCCGGATGCCGCCGCCCCGCGCCCGGCGCGCGCCACGGCCCGGTCCGTGATCCGCCGTGCACCGGCGCGAGGCCCGGGCCCGGGCCTTACAGGGCGTAAAGCGACCGAAGAATGGATAGGGGTCATACGGCGAAACGCGGGGAGTGTCCGACGTGCCCGGATGCCGGGTGCTGCGGCTTCAGGAGGGGGAGCGCGCATGGACGGCCGGCCCTTGTACCTCGAACCGCGGCTGGAGCCACGGCTGAGGTCGCTCACGGCGGCACGCGGCACGCTGCACTCGCTCGTCGACGCGCTCGGCTCACCTCTGCACGTCGTGGTGCCGGACCAGATCGCCGAGAACCTCGAGCGGTTCCGGTCGGTGTACCGCGCGCACCATCTGTCGGGCCAGGTCTTCTACGCCCACAAGGCCAACCGGTCCAGTGCCCTGCTGAGGCGGCTCGCCGCGACGGACGCGGGCGTGGACGTCGCGTCGCTGGGCGAGTTGCAGCACGCGCTGGGGGCCGGCTTCGACGCCGGCCGGATCATGGCCACGGGGCCGAAGAACCCCGAGTTCCTGTGGCTGGCGGCCCGTACGGGGGTCACGGTCGGCGTGGACGCCGTCGCCGAGCTGTACCAGCTCGCGGCCCTGGTGCGCAAGCACGCGCTCGCGCCGGTGCGGGTGCTGCTGCGGCTGTCGGGCTTCGAGACACCGGGCGTGAAGGTGCTGAGCCGGCGCAGCCGTTTCGGCACGCCCGTCAGGGAGTTGGAGCTGCTGCTGGAGGCTGTCGAGCGGCATGCCGACGCGGTCGACGCGACGGGGGTGGCCTTCCACCTGGACACGACGAGCGTCACGGAGAAGGCGACCGCCCTCGAAGGAAGCCTGGGGGCACTGGAGTTGTGCCGGACCCGGGGGTTACGGCCGCGGGCCGTGGACATCGGCGGCGGGTTCGGCGTCAACTACCTCGCCGAGCGGGAGCAGTGGGAGGCGTACACGAGCGGGCTCACCGAGGCCGTCCTCGGCCGGCGTCCGCCGCTGACGTGGGGCGGGCACGGCTACGGGCTGCGCAACGAGTCCGGCACCCTGCGCGGCACGCTGGGTGTGTACCCCGCCCACCGGTCCGTCGCCGGCGCCGCCTACCTGGAGGAGCTGCTGGCGCAGCCCGCCGCCGCACTGGGCGGGCGCCCGCTGGCCGCGCTGCTGCTGGAGCACTTGTACGACCTGTACAGCGAGCCCGGCCGGGCGCTGCTGGACCAGTGCGGACTCTCGCTCGCGCGGGTCCTGGAGGTCCGTGACCCCATGGCCGGCGGGCCACTGCAGGTACGGCTGGCCGCGAAGTCGGACGACATCGCCCTGGAGGACCACGGGGTGCTGATGGACCCGGTCGTCGTCCCCCGCGGCGGAGCCGGGCCGGGCGGCGGGCCCGTCGCCGTGCACCTCTTCGGCAGCCTCTGCCTGGAGACCGACCTGATCACCCGGCGCACGGTGTTCCTGCCCCGCCGCCCGGAAACCGGCGACCTGCTGGCCTTCGCCAACACCGCGGCCTACGCCATGGACTTCCACGCCACGCGCGCCCAGCACCAGCCCGCCGCCCGCAAGGTCGCCGCCTGGCAGGACGGCGACGCCTGGCGCTGGTGCCTCGACGACCAGTTCTGGCCGATCACGCCCTCGAGGGGAGCCCAGTGAGGTACGACAGCATCACCGAGGCGATAGGCAACACCCCTCTGGTGCGGATAGACCCGGCGGTGCACGGTCTGCGCACCATCGATCTGTACGCCAAGCTGGAAATGCTCAACCCCTTCGGCTCGGTCAAGGACCGGGCCGCCTGGAGCATGGCGGGACCGCTGCTGACGGAGGCGGTGGAACACGGCAGCCAGGTGGTCGAGTTGTCCAGCGGCAACACGGCCAAGGCCCTCGCGGTCATCGCGGGCATGCACGGCCTGGGCTTCAAGAGCGTCACCAACCGGATGCGGGTGCCGGAGATCAAGGACCTCCTGCTGCTGCTCGGCGCGGAGATCGAGGAACTGCCGGGGCAGAGCGAGTGCCTCGACCCGACCGCCACGGACGATCCGCTGACCCTGTTCCACCGGACGCTGGCCGCCTCCGGCAGCGCCTATCTGCACACCGACCAGTACTTCAACCCGCGCAACACCGAGGCGCATCTCACCGGTACCGGGCCGGAGATCGTCAAGGACCTGGACGGCCGGGTCCCGGACTGGTTCGTCGCCTGCGTGGGCACCGCCGGTTCCTCCACGGGCGTGGCCCGCGCCCTGCGCGAGGAGGATCCGTCGGTGCGGGTGGTCGGGCTGGTCTCGGCCAAGTCCGACTTCATCCCCGGGATCCGCACCATCGACGAAGTGCAGGAGGTCGGCCTGTTCGACCCGGAGACGTACGACACGGTCGAGCCGGTCAGCTCCGACGAGGCGATCGAGGGGATGCTGACCCTGAACCGCCGTTGCGGCATCCTCGGCGGGCCCACCGGAGGGGCCGCCTACTTCGGCGCGGTCCGTCACTTGCGCACCGTCGACGAGGAGTCGGCCGAGCGGCGGACGGCGGTGTTCATCGTCTGCGACCGGGTGGAGAGCTATCTGAGCTACGTCCGGCAGCGACGCCCCGATCTGCTGGGCCGGCCGCCCCGGAAGAACTCCCCGGCCGACCTGTCCGACGCCGAGGTCGGCGGGGCGCCGTCGGTCACCGTGGCCGAGGCCCGGCACTGGATCGACACCGGCCGGCCGCTCGTGGTCGACCTGCGCAGCCCGTACGCGTACGCGGCGCTGCACATCGACGGATCGGTCAACATCGTCGACGAGTTGTTCGCCGAACTCGTCCGGGGCGGCCTGCCGTTCAGCCGGCGCCGGCCGGTGCTGCTGGCCTGCCCGGTCGGCGAGCAGTCGGCGCGGTACGCGGCGCTGCTGACGCGGATGGGCCACCCGGACGTACGCAGCCTGGCCGGCGGCATCATCGCCTGGCGGGACGCGGGCGCGCCCCTGGTACGGGACTGACCGGCATGACCACACCGATCCCACCCCAGGATCCGCACGCGTGGCAGCGGGCGCTGCGCGCCCAGTTCCCCATCGTCACCGGGCACCCCGGGCTGGCCTACCTCGACAGCGCGGCCACGGCGCAGAAGCCGCAGGCCGTGCTGGACGCCGTGCAGACGTACCTGACCACGTCCAACGCCAATTCCGCGCGCGGCACCTACACCTGGGCCAACCGGACCACGGAGCTGGTCGAGCGGACCCGTGAGCGCGTCGCGCGGTTCCTCGGCGACCCCCGGCCGGAAAGCTCCGCCGTCCACTTCACGGGCGGCACCACCGAGGGGCTGCGCACCCTCGCCCGTGACTGGCTGCCGGGCTTCCTGCGCGACGGGGACGAGATCGTCGTCCCGGACGCCGACCACCAGGCCAACATCGCGCCGTGGCGGGAGGCCCAGCGGCTGCTCGCCCGCGAGGGCGTGCGCATCCGGGTGGTGCCGATGCCGTACCAGAGCGGCTCCGGGGACTACGACCACCGGGTCCTGGCCGAACGGGCGAGCCCGCGCACCCGGTTCGTCGCCACCACCCATGTGCACCACGTGTACGGCGGCGACATGAACGTGCAGCGCATCCGCGAGGCCGTCGGCCCCGAGGCGGTCATCTGCCTGGACGCGGCGCAGAGCGTCGGCCATCTGCCCTTCTCCGTGGCCGAGCTGGACGTGGACTTCGTCGTGTTCTCCGGGCACAAGGCGCTGGCCCTGCCCGGTTCCGGTGCGGTGTGGGCCCGGCAGGCGCGCGGGCCTGCGTTCGTGCCCGGGGGGTGGAGCGGCACCCCGAACACCGTGGGCATCGCCTCGCTGGAAGCGGCTCTGGACTGGCTGGAGGCGGCCGGCCTCGACCGGATCGAGCGCTGGACGGCCGACCTCGCGACCCGGCTCACGGAGGGACTGCGCCGGCTGGACGCCTACGAGATCCTCGGCTGCCCGCTCAGCCTGGCCGCCGACACGGCCGTGCAGCGCCGCCTCGGCATCGTGACCCTGCGGCACCGCGCCATCGACTCGGGCGATCTGGGGTTCATCCTGTTCAGCCACGGCTTCATGGTCCGCTCCGACCATCACTGCCAGGGGGACTCGGGCGAGAAGACCGGTTCGGTGCGGGTGAGTCTGCATGTGTACAACACCGTTGAGGAGATCGACCGGCTGCTGTCGGTTCTCGCCGCACTTCCGTGACACGGCCCGCTACGCGTAATGGGAACCGTTTCCACCTGTAGGCTCGGAACGGCAGGAGTCAGGTGCGATACGGCGAGGTGACGCGACCGGATGGGGCTGAGTCTGGCGACGGCGGAGCGATGGGTGGAGCGCTGGGAGCTCCAGCAGCAGCGGTACGCCGTCGACCGCGAGGAGCGGTTCACGGTGATCGCCGATGTCGTCGAGCACGCCACCGCGGGAGGTGCCGCCCGCCCCCTCGTCGTGGACCTCGGCTGCGGGCCCGGCTCCCTCGCGGCCCGGCTGGTCCGGCGGCTGCCGGACGCGGAGATCGTGGCGGTGGACCGCGACCCCCTCCTGCTGGAGCTGGGCCGCACCCACCATCCGGACGCGGCCCGTTACGTCGACGCCGAGATCGGCGCGCCCGGCTGGACGTGGGCCCTGGGCCTGGACCGGCCGCTGGACGCGGCGGTCTCCACCACCGCCCTGCACTACCTCGACCGCGACACCCTGCTCGCCACCTACCGGCAGCTCGCCGTGCTGCTGCGCCCCGGGGGCGTCCTCGTCAACGGCGACCACCTCCCGCCGGGCGAGACGGGCCCGGCCCGGATCGCCGCCCACGTCGGGCGGTGCCGGGCCGGCCGGCAGCGCGTGTTCGCCCAGGAGGACTGGGACTCCTGGTGGGCCGGGGTCGGCGACGACCCGGAGCTGACCGACCTGCTGGCGGAGCGCCGTTGCCGCTCGGCACGCGACACCGGCCGCCCCGCCGACCTCCCCCTCCCCGCCCACGTGGAGCTGCTCCGGCAGGCCGGCTTCGCCCAGGCCGGCCCGGTGTGGCAGTACGGCGACAGCTGCGTGGTCGTCGCGGTGCGCTAGCCGTGTGCCTCACTCGCCCGCCCCCCACCGGGTGCGCGCGGGCGCGGGCGCTCCGACACTGCATGCGGAGACCGCTCCACGTCGACATCGCCCCGCCGGTCTCGGCACATGCCCCGCGAGCGGTCACGCGCACACGCGAGGAGCCCCCATGACCACCGCCGAGCACGCCACCCACGACGACCACGGGCACACCCACGGCGACGACTGCGGTCATCTCGCCTTCCCCCACGGCGACCACACCGACTACGCCCACGACGGCCACATCCACCGGATGCACGAGGGGCACGCCGACGAGTGCGCGAACGCCGGCCACACGGTGCACCGGAACCACGACCACGAGCACGGCGACACCTGCGGCCATCTGGCCGTGCGGCACGACGACCACACGGACTACGTGCACGACGGCCACCGCCACGCGGCCCACGACGGCCACTGGGACGACCACTGACCGGCGTCCGGGTCCGATGACGGACGCGGACGCCCGGGCCGGCGGGTCTCAGGCCATGGCGTGCCGGTGGCCGGTGCGGTCGCACCAGCGCTCCAGCAGGGTGCGGCCGTGGCCCACGGCCGGCAGGGCGACGCCGAGGGAGACGTCCCGGACCGCAAGGGAACAGGCTCGGCGGGCGTCCCGGAACCGGGGCCCCCCCCGAGGGGGGGCCGCCCCGGGGGTCGGGCGGGGGGCGGGGTGCTGTCAGC
>NZ_JBEZOK010000018.1:127912-188048 GCF_040706515.1 Streptomyces sp. NPDC047880
TGGCCGGGGCGGCCCCCGCCCCGCGCCCCCCCCCCCGGGGGGGGGGGGCCCCCCGCCCCCGCCCCCCCCCGCCGAGGGGGTTCACCGCCGTGCTCAGGCCTGGGTCAGGGTGATGTCCTGGCCCTGGACCGCGTGGAAGGCCGGCAGCGGCAGGCCGCTGGAGTGCAGCTCCATCAGGCCGGCCTCGACATGGGCCGCCCCGGCCACCAGTGCACCGGGCATGGTCGGGCCCGTGTTCACCCAGCGGTGCTCGGCGCCGTCGCACACCGCCTGCGTGCCGCCGATGCCGTGACGGGTCGTGGACACGCCCTGGCTCACGGAGGAGCTGACGAAGACCGGGCCGCTGGAGCCTGCGCAGCGGTAGGTGCCGGACAGGGTGACGGTGCCGTCGACGGCGATCCGGCCCACGGCGTCGACCGTCACGGAGCCGGCCGGGGCGGGGGCGGGGGCGGTCGGGTCGGGGACGGACGTGGTGGCGGGCGCCGTACCCGCACCCGTGAGCAGCAGCAGCGCGGCCCCGGCCGCCGCGCCGAGAAGAGGTCGTACACGCATGAGGGAAACCTCCCGACAGGGATGAATTGCGGCCTCCACTCGTACCGGCCCCGCGGGCCTGCGCCCGTCATCCTCACCCCTTCGGTGGCGAGTCCGCACCGGCCGTCGTGGAACCGTCCCGGGAATGTCCGGGGCGTGTCACGCTTCCCGCCGGGCCGTTCCGATCATCCGGGGACGGCGGGATGGTCGGTCCGTACGAGTCATACGAACCCTTCGGATGGCCCTACCGACGTGGAGGTGCGCCATGTGTGCCCACCAGCCCCAGTGCCCCGCGACCGACTCCCCCGCCGCGCACGTCGTCGCGGCCCACCCCGAGCAGGGCTGGAGCCTGCTGTGCGACGGGACGGTCGTGTTCGACGACACCGGCGAACTGCTTCCGGACGGGCGCGTGGTGCAGCCCCGCCGGGTGGCGGCGGGACTGGCCGTCGCGGCCTGAACGCAGCGCCGCCCGAGGCGGCACGGGCATCGCGCCAGGGCCTGTCGTTCGGCGTCTGCGGCGTGATCCGAACGACAGGCCCTAGGGCAGGACCGCGAAGCCGTCCAGTTCCACCATCGCCTCGGTGTCCCACAGCCGGACGACCTGCACGACCGCCATGGCGGGGTAGTCCCGGCCGGCCAACTCGCGCCACAGGCGGCCCAGTTCGGACGCGTGCGCGCGGTACGCCTCGATGTCCGTGGCGTAGACGGTGACACGGGCCAGGTCGGACGGGGTGCCGCCGGCCGCGGCGAGGGCGCTCAGCAGGTTGGCGAGGGCCCTTCCGAACTGCTCGGGCAGGGTGCTGCCGACCACCTTGCCGTCGGTGTCGAGGGCGGTCTGGCCGGCCAGGAACACCACCCGCGACCCGGAGGCCACCACGGCGTGGGAGAAGCCGGCCGGCGGGGACAGCTCGGGCGGGTTGACGCGCTCGGTGCTCACCGGGCCTCCAGACGGGCGTACAACTCCTTGGCGATGATGCCGCGTTGCACCTCGCTGGCCCCTTCGTAGATACGCGGGGCGCGCACCTCTCGGTAGAGGTGTTCGAGCAGATGGCCGCGCTGCAGGGCCCGGGCGCCGTGCAGCTGGACGGCCGCGTCGACGACGTACTGCGCGGTTTCGGTGGCGAGGAGTTTCGCCATGGCGGAGCGCCGGGGCACATCCGGGGCGTCCGCGTCGTACGCCGAGGCCGCCGCGTGGACCATCAGGCGGGCCGCCTCCGTGCGCAGGGCCATCTCGGCGACCTGGTGCGCGACGGCTTGCAGGTCCTTGAGTTTGCCCCCGAAGGCGTCCCGTCCGGCGGTGTGGGCGAGGGTGGCGTCCAGGGCCGCCTGCGCCATGCCGACCGCGAACGCGCCGACGCTGGGCCGGAACAGGTTGAGCGTCCCCATGGCGACCCGGAAGCCCCGGTCGGTTTCGCCGAGCACGTCATCGGCCGTCACCGGCACGGCGTCGAAGTCGAGGGCTCCGATCGGGTGCGGCGAGAGCATGTCGAGACCGCGGCCCGTCAGGCCCGGGCGGTCGGCGGGCACGAGGAAGGCGGTGACGCCCCGGGCCCCGGCGCCCGGGGTGGTCCGGGCGAAGACGGTGTAGAAGTCGGCCTCGGGGGCGTTGGAGATCCAGCTCTTCGCACCGCTGAGCCGCCAGCGTGCGGAGCCGTCGGAGGCAGCGGCGAGCACGGCGTCCTGCGGCGACGGGTCCCTCAGCGGACCGGTGTCCGCCGCTGCTGACGACCCGTCTTGCGGCACGTCGTCCTCATCCACCCGCGACGAACGGCCACCCTGCGGATCCGCAGCCGCCGCACCGTGCGGCCCGAGCGCCGCCACCCCCGCCGGCCGGCCACCCCCCGGATCGGCCTCCGCCTCCGCCCGCAACGCCAGCCCCGCGGCGTCCGAGCCCGCGCCCGGCTCGCTCAGGGCGAAGGCCGCGATCGCCGTGCCGGCGGTCACCCGGGGGAGCCACCGCTCACGTTGGGTCTGTGTGCCGTACGCGTGGACCGGGTGGGCGCCGAGGCCCTGGAGGGCCAGGGCCGTCTCGGCCTCCGTGCAGGCGTAGGCCAGGGACTCGCGCATCAGACACAGGTCGAGCGCGCCCGAGGTGAACAGACGCCCGAGCAGTCCGAGGCTGCCGAGTTCGGCGACGAGCGCGCGGTTAACCCGCCCCGGTTCGCCCTTGTCGGCCAGCGGGCGGAGCCGCTCCGCCGCCAGGGCACGCAGCTCCGCACACCAGGCGAGTTGTGCCGGTTCGAGTGAGAATGCGGTCATCGCCGGTCCCTTCTCCGCCACCCTGCGTTCCGGCTGGGCCACTCCGAGGCTATCGCGGACCGTTGACTGTCGTCACCAACACGATACGCTCCAGGGGCGAGCCCACCACGCCATAGGGGGCGAACCGTATGAATCCACGGGGCACGGCCCACGTCGACACCTTCGCCCGGGACCACCTCCCACCCCCGGACCAATGGCCCGAGCTCCGCTTCGACCTGCCGGAGCTGCACTACCCCGAACGGCTCAACTGCGCCGCCGAACTGCTGAACGGCCCACCCGACGAGCGCCCGGCGTTCCTCACCGGCACCGGCGAGTCCTGGACGTACGGCGACCTGCGCGCCCGGGTGGACCGCGTCGCCCATCTGCTCACCGGCGAACTCGGTGTCGTCCCCGGCAACCGCGTGCTGCTGCGCGGCCCCACCACCCCCTGGCTCGCGGCCTGCTGGCTGGCGGTGCTGAAGGCGGGGGCCGTGGCGGTCACGGTGCTCGCCCAGCAACGCCCGCACGAACTGAGCACCATGTGCGAGATCGCCCGGGTGCGGCACGCCCTGTGCGACATCCGGGCCGTCGACGACCTCGCCAAGGCCGAGGTCCCGGGCCTGCGGATCACGACCTACGGCGGGGACGCCCCGGACGACCTCCTGAAGCGCCCGGCACCCGGCACCCCGTACGAGGCCGTCGCGACGGCGGCCGACGACGTGGCACTGATCGCCTTCACCTCCGGCACCACCGGCCGCCCCAAGGGCTGCATGCACGTCCACCGGGACGTCCTGGCGATCGCCGACACCTTCTCGCGGCACGTCCTGAAGCCCGTCCCCGGCGACGTGTTCACGGGCAGCCCCCCGCTGGGCTTCACCTTCGGCCTGGGCGGGCTGGTGGTCTTCCCGCTGCGGGCCGGGGCGAGCGCACTGCTCCTCGAACAGGCGGGCCCCCGGCAGTTGCTGCCCGCCATCGCCCGGCACCGGGTCTCCGTGCTGTTCACCGCCCCGACGGCGTACCGCGCGATGCTCGACGAACTCGACGGGCACGACATCTCCTCCCTGCGCCGCTGCGTCTCGGCCGGCGAGAACCTGCCCGCGGCGACCTGGCAGGCCTGGCACGAGCGCACGGGCCTGCGCGTCATCAACGGCATCGGCGCCACCGAGCTGCTGCACATCTTCATCTCCGCGGCCGACGACCGGATCCGGCCCGGGACCACGGGCGTTCCGGTGCCGGGCTGGCACGCGCGCGTGCAGGACGAGGACGGCGAACCCGTACCCGACGGGCAGCCGGGGCTGCTCGCCGTGCGCGGACCGGTCGGCTGCCGCTACCTCGCCGACCCTCGGCAGCGGGACTACGTGCGCGGCGGCTGGAACGTCACCGGCGACACCTACGTCCGCGACCCCGACGGCTACTTCCGCTACGTCGCCCGCGCCGACGACATGATCATCTCGGCCGGGTACAACATCGCCGGCCCCGAGGTGGAGGACGCGCTGCTGCGGCACCCGGACGTGGTGGAAGCGGCGGTCGTGGGCCGGCCCGACGAGGCACGCGGGCAGGTCGTGCTGGCCTTCGCCGTCCTCAAGGAGGGCGCGCGGCGCGACGCCGATGCGCTGCGCGCCTTCGTGAAGGGCGAACTGGCGCCGTACAAGTGCCCGCGGGAGATCGTCTTCCTGGACGCGCTGCCGCGCACGGCCACCGGCAAGCTGCAGCGGTTCAGACTGCGTGCCCCGGGGGTACCGGAACGCGACCGGGAATGATCCGTACGACCTAAGATGATCAACGTGTCCGACCAGCATGCACCACGGTCTCTCATCGTCACGCTCTACGGCGCGTACGGCCGCTTCGTGCCGGGCCCCGTGCCGGTGGCCGAACTGATCCGGCTCCTGGCCGCGGCCGGCGTCGACGCCCCCTCCGTACGCTCCTCGGTGTCGCGGCTGAAGAGACGCGGACTGCTCGTGCCGGCCCGCACCGCCCAGGGCGCGGCCGGTTACGAACTGTCCCCGGACGCGCGCCAGTTGCTCGACGACGGTGACCGCCGCATCTACGCCGCCGCCCCGCCCGAGGACGAGGGCTGGGTGCTCGCGGTGTTCTCGGTGCCGGAGTCGGAGCGGCAGAAGCGGCACGTGCTGCGCTCCCGGCTGGCCGGGCTCGGTTTCGGCACGGCCGCTCCGGGGGTGTGGATCGCGCCCGCGCGGCTGTACGAGGAGACCCGGCACACACTGCAGCGGCTGCGGCTCGACGGGTACGTCGACTTCTTCCGCGGTGACCACCTGGGTTTCGCCCCGACGGCCGAGGCCGCCGCCCGGTGGTGGGACCTGGCGGCCATCGCCAAGGAGCACGAGGCGTTCCTCGACCGCCACGCGCGCGTCCTGCACGACTGGGAGAAGCGCGAGGACACCCCGGCCGAGGAGGCCTACCGGGACTATCTGCTGGCCCTGGACTCCTGGCGCCACCTCCCCTACACCGACCCCGGTCTGCCGTCCGAGCTGCTTCCCGCGGACTGGCCCGGGGTCCGGTCGTCGGCGGTGTTCCGGGGGCTGCACGAGCGGTTGCGGGACGCTGGGGCGGAGTTCGTCGGACTCTGACCCGGCGGGCGCCGCTCGGGCCGCACAGCGGGTGCCGCCCGGTTTGAGTGTGTTTGCTCCGTCGCCGAACGGTCAACGATGTCCGCGAGCGGACGGAGCACGGAGCGGGAGGCGGGCCGAGGCATGACCGTCACCACACCACCGGGAGAGGCGGGCGTCCGCGCGGACCGGCTCCCGGGAGCGGCAGGCGTCCGCGCGGACCGGCTCCCGTGAGGCGGCTGGGGCGCTCGGTGCACAGCGGGTGGGAACGGGCCGGCGCCCACACCCTCGTCCGGCAGGGCCGTGACGTGGAGTTGCTGCACCGGGCCACCGGGTTCGCCACGCTCGCGCTGGTCACGCTGGCGCCGCTGCTGATCGTGGTCGCCGCCGCGGATCCCCTGGGGCGGGGCGGTTTCGCCTCATGGCTGGCCGACGGCATGGGGCTGTCGGGGCGGTCCGCGCGGCTGCTCACGGACATCATCAGCCCACCGCGCAAGGTCATCGGCACCACGAGCGTGCTCGGCGGGGTGGCGCTCGCCGTCTTCGGCATCGCCTTCGGCGGGAGCGTGCAGAACGGCTACGAGCGGATCTGGGGCCTGCCCTCGGGGCCCTGGCACCGCGTCTGGCGGCAGGCGGTGTGGATGATCGCGATGACGGCGTACCTGTACCAGGAGGTGCAGACGCGCAGCCTCGTCTCGGGGCCGCAGCGGATCGCGCTGAGTTCGGCGTCCGGTGTGCTGTTCTTCTGGTGGGGGCAGCGCTTCCTGCTGGGCGGGCAGGTCCGCTGGCGTGATCTGCTCCCGGGGGCGGCGGCGACCATGCTGGGGCTGGGCGGGCTGCGCATGTTCTCCTACTTCGTCTTCACCCCCCTCATCGTCACCAACGCGATCAGCTACGGGGCGATGGGCGTCGTCCTCGTCGTGGAGTCCTGGCTCATCGGCGTGGGCTACGTCGTCTACGGCGGGGCGCTCCTCGGCCGCTGGGCTCTCGAACACCACGGACGGCGCGGCCACGCCGAGTAGGCCGCCCGGCCCGCCCCTCCAGCATCCCGGCCCGCTTCTCCGTACGAACGCACATGCCACCCCTGAGGATCCCTGCCCCGGCTCATGCAAACCCACAGGGGTGTTTCCCCCCGCATCTGCGGCATTATCATCGGCGCATGCCACCAGAGGGAGAAGACCCGTGCCGACCCGTACCGTGCGCCCGACCCGCCGCCCGCTCCAGGTGGCCGCGGTGGGAGCCGCCGCCCTGCTGGCCCTGAGTGCCTGCTCGTCGTCCGGCTCGGACTCCTCGGCGAAGCCGGACTCCCCGGGGTCGGGCAGGCTCTCCGGCGAGGTGACCGTGTTCGCCGCCGCCTCGCTGAAGGAGAGCTTCACGACGCTGGGCGAGCGGTTCGAGAAGGAGCACCCCGGCACCAAGGTCACCTTCAGCTTCGGCGGCAGCGACTCCCTCGCCGCGAGCATCACCGGCGGCGCCCCGGCCGACGTCTTCGCCGCGGCCAGCCCCAAGACGATGAAGATCGTCACCGGCGCCGGTGACACCTCGGGGACGCCCGCGGCCTTCGTCCGCAACAAGCTGGAGATCGCCACCCTGCCGGGCAACCCGCACAAGGTCACCAGCCTCAAGGACCTCGCCGGGCCGGACCTGAAGGTCGTGCTCTGCGACAAGGAGGTGCCGTGCGGCGCCGCCGCCCGGAAGGCCCTGGACGCGAGCAGGCTGAAACTCACGCCCGTCTCCTACGAGCAGGACGTCAAGGCCGCGCTGACCAAGGTCGAGCTGAAGGAGGCCGACGCCGCACTCGTCTACCGGACGGATGTGCGGGCGGCGGGTGACAAGGTGGAGGGCGTGGAGTTCCCCGAGTCCGCCGACGCCGTCAACGACTACCCGATCGCCCTGCTCAAGGACGCGCCGAACGCCGAGGCCGCCAAGGCGTTCATCGCCCTGGTGCGGTCCGCAGAGGGCCGGAAGGTCCTGAGCGGAGCGGGATTCCTCAAGCCGTGACGTCCCCGCTCGACAAGCCACGCACCACGGCCGACACCCTCCGGGGCGGTCCGCGGCGCCGGGGTGTCCGGACGGGCGTGCCGCTGCCCCTGCTGGTCCCCGCGCTGCTCGGCCTTGCCTTCCTGACCGTGCCGCTGATCGCCCTGCTGGTGCGGGCCCCGTGGCAGAGCCTGCCCGAGCAGCTGACCAGTCCGGAGGTGTGGCAGGCCCTCAGGCTGTCGCTGCTGTGCGCCACGGCGGCGACCGCGGTGAGCCTGGTCCTCGGCGTGCCGCTGGCGTGGCTGCTGGCCCGCGTCGACTTCCCCGGCCGCGGCCTGGTGCGCGCCCTGGTCACCCTCCCGCTCGTCCTGCCGCCGGTCGTCGGCGGTGTCGCGCTGCTGATGGCACTCGGCCGCAACGGCATCGTCGGGCAGTGGCTGGACGCGTGGTTCGGGATCACGCTGCCGTTCACCACGACGGGGGTCGTGATCGCGGAGGCGTTCGTGGCGATGCCGTTCCTCGTCATCAGCGTCGAGGGCACCCTGCGGGCCGCCGACCCGCGCTACGAGGAGGCTGCCACCACCCTGGGAGCGTCCCGCTTCACGGCGTTCCGCCGGGTCACGCTGCCGCTGATCGCGCCGGGCATCGCGGCGGGCGCGGTGCTCGCCTGGGCGCGGGCGCTCGGCGAGTTCGGGGCGACGATCACCTTCGCCGGCAACTTCCCGGGGCGCACCCAGACCATGCCCCTGGCCGTCTACCTGGCCCTGCAGAGCGACCCGGAGGCCGCGATCGCCCTCAGCCTGGTGCTGCTGGCGGTCTCGATCGCGGTGCTGGCGGGGTTGCGCGACCGCTGGATGCGTGCCGGATGACACAGACTCACCACCAGGACACCCGCTCCGGCGCCGCGGCGGACGGGCTCGACGCCCGTCTCGTCGTGGACCGCGGCCCCTTCCGTCTCGACGTGGCGCTGACCGTCGCACCCGGCGAGGTCGTCGCCCTGCTCGGGCCGAACGGCGCCGGCAAGACCACGGCGTTGCGGGCGCTCGCCGGTCTGACCCCGCTCACCGACGGCCATCTGCGGCTGGACGGCGCAGCACTGGACCGTACGCCGCCGGAGGCACGGCCCGTGGGGGTCGTCTTCCAGGACTACCTGCTCTTCCCCCACCTCACGGCCCTCGACAACGTGGCCTTCGGCCCCCGTTGCCACGGCGCGACCAAGGCCGAGGCCCGTGCGCAGGCCGCGGAGTGGCTCGACCGGCTGGGCCTCGCGGCGCACGCCGGCGCCAAGCCGCGCCGGCTCTCCGGCGGGCAGGCCCAGCGCGTCGCCCTCGCCCGCGCCCTTGCGACCCGGCCCCGGCTGCTGCTGCTCGACGAGCCGCTGGCGGCGCTGGACGCCCGTACCCGCCTGGAGGTGCGCGCCCGGCTCCGGCGCCATCTGGCCGACTTCGAGGCGGTGGCCGTGCTCGTCACACACGATCCGCTCGACGCCATGGTGCTGGCCGACCGGCTGGTGGTCGTGGAGCACGGCCGGGTCGTCCAGGAGGGCACCCCGGCCGACATCGCCCGTCACCCCCGCACGGACTACATCGCCCGGCTGGTCGGCCTGAACCTCTACCGGGGCGAGGCCGACGGCCACACCGTACGGCTCGCCGACGGCCCGGCCCTCACCACGACCGAGCTCCTGTCCGGCCCGGTCTTCGTGGCGTTCCCGCCCAGCGCGGTCACCCTGCACCGCGAGCGGCCCACCGGCTCCAGCGCCCGCAACCTGTGGCGTTGCGAGGTGGCGGGTCTGGAGACCCACGGCGACCAGGTCCGGGCCGACCTCACCGGTGAACTGCCCCTCGCCGCCGACCTCACGACGGTGGCCGCGGCCGAACTCGGCCTCCACCCGGGCGCGGAGGTCTGGGCCACCGTGAAGGCGGCGCAGACCCACGCCTACCCGGTCTGAGACGGCCGGCGTCCCCACGGGTCAGGCCGCCGTCCTGACCGGCGCGGCCTCCGGGACGACGGCGGTCTCCTGCACGACGCGGCGGCGCCGGACCGGCAGGAGCGTCGGGTGGGCGACGCCCCAGGCCGCGCCCTTGCAGATGATCTCCTTGTAGAGGGCGGCGAGCCGGCCGGTCAGGGCCGCGGACTTCGCGCGGTCGTCCGCGGTGACGTACTGGATCAGGCCGTCCTTGCGTCCCAGCGAGATGCACTGGTTGAAGTAGCGCACCGGCACGGTGGGGACCTTGCCACCGGTCAGCCGGGCCGCGACGGCGTCGGCGGCCTGCCAGGCGCCGGGGACGCCCGAGGCGCACGACATCCGCAGCGGCTTGTCCCCGGGGCCCATCGCCAGGGCCGCGTCGCCGATGGCGTACACGTCCGGGTGCGACACCGAGCGCATGGTCCGGTCGACCAGGATCTGGCCGGTGCCGGAGACCTCCAGGGTGGTGGCCTGTGCGATCGGGTGGACGGCGAAGCCCGTGGTCCACACGGTGACCGCGGCCGGGAGGGTCGTGCCGTCGGCGGTGGTGAGGCGGTCGGCGCCGACGGCGGTGACGGCGGTGTGCTCGTGGACGGTGATGCCGAGCCGGTCGAAGGTCTTCCGCAGGTGCCCGACGCCCTTGGGCGAGAGCCAGTCGCCGAATCCGCCGCGGACGGCGAGGGCGACGTCGAGGTCCGGCCGGGCCTCGGCGATCTCGGTCGCGGCCTCCACTCCGGTGAGACCGCCGCCGACCACGACCACGGTCTCCCCGGCGGCCAGAGCGGCCAGGCGCTCACGCAGCCGGAGGGCTCCGGGGCGGCCGGCGATCTCGTGGGCGTACTCGGCGGTACCGGGCACACCCTGGTCGTTCCAGCCGCTGCCGAGGGCGTACACGAGCGTGTCGTAGGGCAGGACCTCGTCCGCCCGCTGCCCCGCGCTGTCCGGGGCGGCGACAGTGACGGTCCTGCGGTCCACGTCGACGGCGGTGACCTTCCCCTGCTTGAGTGCGACGCCGGTGCCCTCGAACATCTCGGCGAAGGGCCGGGGCGCGAGGTCCTGGCCGACGGCGAGCTGGTGCATCCGGACGCGCTCGACGAAGTCGGGCTCGGCGTCGACCAGGGTGATGGCGACGTCTTCGCGGTGCAGTCGCCTGGCGATGCGCCCGGCGGCGGTGGCTCCGGTGTAGCCGGCTCCGAGGACGACGATGCGGTGCTGCATGGCGTGGCTCCTGTCATGACGGCTGTCTTCAGCGGGTTCGCCTCTTGAACCGGGCGGCCCGCCGTTTCCTGACAGGAACGCGATGTGACCTGCGTCACGCCATGGTGGGTCGGGTCAGAAGACCCTGAGCAGGGGCTCTCCATGGTCGATGGCGGCCCACAGCCGGGTCGCGCGTTCGAGCTTGTCGGGGTTGACCTGGTTGCGGAACGCGGCGATGCCGTCGGCGGCGACCTCCAGGCACATGACGCCGATGACCCGGCCGTCGAGGACCACCACAAGGGCGGGATCGCCGTTGGCGGTCCAGGCGTAGACGTCGGGCGAGCCGCCGACCAGGGCTCGCTTGGCCGCACCGGGCTTGAACAGGCCCCGCATGAACTTGGCGACCGCGAGGGCACCCTCGAACGCCCTGGCGCGCGCCGGGACCTTCCCGCCGCCGTCGCCGACCGCGATGGCGTCCCCGGTGAGGAGTTGCACGAGCGGCTCGGTCCTGCCACTGGAGGCGGCCACGAGGAACTCGTCGATGATCCGCCGGGCGGCGGCCTCGTCGATCTCGGTGCGGGTGCGGGCCCTGCCGTCCGCGACGCGCTTCTTCGCGCGGTGGAAGATCTGCTGGCTGGAGGCTTCGGTGATGTCGAGGATCTCGGCGATCTCCCGGTGCGGATAGTCGAAGGCCTCCCGCAGGACGTACACCGCCCGCTCGTTCGGGGACAGGCGCTCCAGCAGGACGAGCACCGCGTACGAGACCGATTCCCGCTGCTCGGCGGTGTCGGCGGGCCCGAGCATCCGGTCCCCGTCGAGCAGCGGCTCGGGCAGCCACTGCCCCACGTAGGTCTCACGCCGGGCACGGGCCGAGGTGAGCTGGTTGAGGCACAGGTTGGTGAGCACCTTGGTCAGCCAGGCCTCGGGGACCTCGATGCGGTCGGTGTCGGCAGCCTGCCAGCGCAGGAACGTCTCCTGGACGGCGTCCTCGGCCTCACTCGCCGACCCGAGCATCCGGTAGGCCACGGCCTCGAGGCGCGGTCGGGAGGCTTCGAACCGGTCCACGTCGTCCAGCGTCAGGGGCATGCCACGGATCCTAACGTCCGCGGGCGTCACCGCCTCCGAGATCCAGTCGCGGTTTCGGGGCGTCCAGGCGGCCCGTCTGCGGGCGGCGGCTGCCCGCCCGGTACGGCGCCGGCCAGGGAGCGCCCGGGCCCGTGTAGCCCTGTTCGGCCGCCGCGTGCAGGGTCCAGTGGGGGTCGTAGAGGTGAGGGCGGGCGAGGGCGCAGAAGTCGGTGCGGCCCGCCAGGATCAGGGAGTTGACGTCGTCCCAGGAGGAGATCGCGCCGACCGCGATCACCGGGACGCCGGTGGTGTGGCGGATGCGGTCCGCGAAGGGCGTCTGGTACGACCGCCCGTACTCGGGCCGCTCGTCGGCCACGACCTGGCCCGTCGACACGTCGATCGCGTCGGCGCCGTGCGCGGCGAAGGCCCGGGCGATCTCGACGGCGTCGTGCGCGGTCGTCCCGCCCTCGGCCCAGTCGGTGGCGGAGACACGGACGGTCATGGGCCGTTCCCCCGGCCACACGTTCCGTACGGCGTCGAAGACCTCCAGCGGGAAGCGCAGCCGCTTCTCCAGGGAGCCGCCGTAGGCGTCGGTGCGACGGTTGGTCAGCGGGGAGAGGAAGCCGGACAGCAGGTAGCCGTGCGCGCAGTGCAGTTCGAGCAGGTCGAAGCCGGCCCGGGCGGCGCGGACCGCGGACGCCGTGAACTGCTCGCGGATGTCGGTCAGCTGGGCACGGGACAGCTCGCGGGGCGTCTGGCTGAACTCCTTGTAGGGGAGCGCGGAGGGGGCCACGAGCGGCCAGTTGCCCTCCTCCAGCGGCTCGTCCATGCCCTCCCACATCAGTTTCGTGGAGCCCTTGCGGCCGCTGTGGCCGAGCTGCACGCCGATGGCGGTGCCGGGTGCCTGAGCGTGCACGAAGTTCGTGATCCGCTTCCAGGCCTCGGCCTGCCGGCCGGTGTAGAGACCGGCACAGCCGGGCGTGATCCGGCCCTCCTCGCTGACGCACACCATCTCGGTCATCACCAGCCCGGCCCCGCCCAGCGCCCGGGCGCCCAGGTGCACGAGGTGGAAGTCGCCGGGGACGCCGTCGACGGCCGAGTACATGTCCATGGGCGAGACCACGACCCGGTTGCGCAGGGTCAGTCCGCGCAGCCGGAACGGCGTGAACATCGGGGGCGTGCCGGGCGGGCAGCCGAACTCGCGCTCCACCTTCTGCGTGAAGTGGGCGTCGCGCAACCGCAGGTTGTCGTGTGTGACGCGGCGGCTGCGGGTGAGCAGGTTGAAGGCGAACTGGCGGGGCGGCTGGTCCACGTACAGGGGGAGGTTCTCGAACCACTCCAGACTGGCCCGGGCCGCGCGCTGCGTGGAGGCGACGACGGGGCGCCGCTCCGCCTCGTAGGCGGCCAGGGCCTCGGGCAGCGAACCCTGCTCCTCCAGGCAGGCGGCCAGGGCGAGCGCGTCCTCGACGGCGAGCTTGGTGCCGGAGCCGATGGAGAAGTGGGCGGTGTGGGCGGCGTCCCCGAGGAGGACGACATTGCCGTGCGCCCAGCGGTCGTTGACCACCGTACGGAACGTCGTCCACGTGGAGTTGTTCGACTGCAGAGGGCGGCCGCGCAGCGCCTCCGCGAAGATCTTGGCGCAGCGCTCGATCGACTCCGCCGTGCCCAGCTCGTCGAAACCGGCGGTGCGCCAGACCTCTTCACGCATCTCGATGATCACCGTCGAGGCGTCGGGGGCGTAGGGGTAGCCGTGGAGCTGCATGACGCCGTGTTCGGTCTCGGCGATCTCGAAGCGGAAGGAGTCGAACGGGAAGTCGGCTGCGAGCCAGATGTAGCGGCAGCGGTGGGACGTCACCCGGGGGCGGAAGACGTCCGCGTGGGTCTCACGAGTGGTGCTGTGGACGCCGTCCGCGGCGATGACCAGGTCGTGGGTGCGGGGGAGGTCGTCCGGGGCCCCGGTGCGGAAGCGGAGGTCGACGCCGAGGTCACGGCAGCGGGTGTGGAGGATCTCGAGCAGCCGCTTGCGGCCCAGGGCCGCGAAACCGTGCCCTGAGGAGGTGTGCCGGCCGCCGCGGTGGACGATGTCGATGTCGTCCCAGCGGGTGAAGTGCCGCTGGAGGGCCTGGTAGACCTCCGGGTCGGCGTGTTCGATGCCGCCGAGGGTTTCGTCGGAGAGGACGACACCGAAGCCGAAGGTGTCGTCGGGGGCGTTGCGTTCCCAGACGGTGACCTCCCGTCCGGGGTCCAGGCGTTTGAGGAGGGCGGCCGCGTAGAGGCCGCCGGGGCCCCCGCCGATGATCGCGACGCGCAGTGGTTCATCCGGCTCGGTGTGCGGGTGCGGGTTGCCGGTGGCCGTTCGCGCAGTTCCCCGCGCACCTGAACGCGTCACGCTCACCGTCCGCTCCATTTGGGAGAGCGCTTTTCCGTGAACGCGGCATGGAACTCGGCGTAGTCCTCACCGGTCATCAACAGCGCCTGCGTCGAGGCGTCGAGTTCGATCGAGGCAGCCATGGGCATGTCCAGTTCGGACGTGAGCAAGGCCTTGGTCTGGGCGTACGCCAGGGCCGGGCCCTCTGCCAGGCGCCGGGCCAGCCGCTGTGCGGTCTCGTCGACGGCGCCCTCCTCCGTCAGTTCGCTGATCAGGCCGATGCGCTCGGCCTCCAGGGCGCGGACGGGGTCGCCCAGCATCAGCAGGCGGGTCGCGTGCCCCAGGCCGACGACCCGGGGCAGCAGGTAGGCCGCGCCCATGTCGCCGCCGGAGAGGCCGACGCGCGTGAAGAGGAAAGCGAAGCGGGCGGTCGGGTCGGCGACGCGGAAGTCCGCGGCCAGGGCGAGGACCGCTCCGGCGCCCGCCGCCACCCCGTGCAGCGACGCGATCACCGGGAACGGGCACTCCCGGACGGCGCGGACCACCTGGCCGGTCATCCGGTTGAAGTCCAGGAGCTGAGCGGTGTCCATGCCGAGGGTGGCGCCGATGATCTCGTCGACATCGCCGCCGGAGCAGAAGCCGCGCCCTTCGCCGGCCAGCACCAGGGCCCTGACGGACCGCTCCCGGGACAGCTCCGCGAGCAGGTCGCGCAGATCGGCGTAGGCGCCGAAGGTGAGCGCGTTGAGCTTCTCGGGGCGGGCCAGGGTGACGGTCGCGACGCCGTCGGCGACGTCGACGCGCAGATGCTCCCAGCCGGGGGTGCGGGCGGCGGAGCCGGTGAAGGGACTCATGACGTGCGGCCTCCTCGGGCGGGCACTGCCTCACTGAGCTCTACCCCTCGAAGCTATCACTCATCCGTGACTGTCGTCATGAGTGCGCGATAGACCGTTCGGGTAGGACTTCGGTGAGGGCCCGGCGCGACCCGGCCCGGTCACATCCGTCACAGATCGTCCACACCGGCGTAACGGCGGGAGCAGCTGTGCGCGGCGGCGCGTTCACCTGGGTAAGCCGTCCGACATGGAGGCAAGGGCGCCTCCGACGGTGCCCCTCGGACGCCTGCGAAGAGCGGCGCCGTACCATTCATCAGGTTGAAAGCAGGATCTCCTGCTCCATGAACGGACCCGCCTTGTACGAACTCCCCTCAGCCCCCGCCTCCTGGCGCATCGCGCTGCCGCACACCGCAGCGGCGGTGCCCGTGGCCCGCGCCCTGGTCCGTACGGCGCTGGCCGAGCTGGAACACGGGGCGGACTGCGACACCGCGGAGCTGCTGACGGCCGAGCTGGTGGCGAACGCCGTGGAGCACACCAGGGGCGAGACGCCGATAGAGCTGGTCGTGGAGCTGATGCCGTCGGGCTGCCAGGTGGAGGTGCACGACACCGACCCCTCCCCGCCCGGTGACCTCACCTGCCCGGCCGGCGGTCCGCCCGACCCCTGGCAGGAGCACGGGCGGGGGCTGCTGCTGATCCGCACCCTGAGCGCCTCCTGCGGGCACCGGCCGACCGAGTCCGGCAAGGCGGTCTGGTTCCGGCTGCCCGCGGTACCGGCTCAGCGACGCCGGTCGGCGTGAGCGCCGGCGCGGGGCCCGCTCAGGCCCGGCGCCGGTCGGTGGGGCCGTCGGCGCGGGGCCCGCTCAGGCCAGGGTCGCCACCATGACCGCCTTGATGGTGTGCATCCGGTTCTCCGCCTCGTCGAAGACGACCGAGTGGGCCGACTCGAAGACCTCGTCGGAGACCTCCAGGTGCTCCAGTCCGTAGGCCGCGTGGATCTCCTGGCCGACCCTGGTGCCGAGGTCGTGGAAGGCGGGGAGGCAGTGCAGGAACTTCACGTCCGGGTTGCCGGTGGCGCGCAGGACGTCCATGGTCACGGCATAGGGGGCGAGGGCGGTGATGCGCTCGGCCCAGACCTCCTTCGGCTCACCCATGGAGACCCAGACGTCCGTGGCGACGAAGTCGGCGCCGCGCACGCCCTCGTCCACGGTCTCGGTGAGCGTGATGCGGGCACCGCTGGCCTCGGCGAGCGCGCGGGCCCGGTCGACGATCCCCTCGGCCGGCCAGTACTCCTTCGGTGCGACGAGCCGCACATCCATGCCGAGCAGGGCACCGGTGACCAGGTAGGAGTTGCCCATGTTGAAGCGCGCGTCGCCGAGGTAGGCGAAGGAGACCTCGTTCAGCGGCTTGGCGCAGTGCTCGGTCACGGTCAGCACGTCGGCGAGCATCTGGGTGGGGTGCCAGTCGTCGGTGAGCCCGTTGTAGACGGGGACCCCCGCGTGCGCCGCCAGCTCCTCCACCTTCTGCTGACTGTCACCCCGGTACTCGATGGCGTCGTACATCCGGCCCAGCACCCGCGCGGTGTCCTTGACCGACTCCTTGTGCCCGATCTGGGAGCCGAAGGGGTCGAGGTAGGTGGTCGAGGCGCCCTGGTCGGCGGCCGCGACCTCGAACGCGCAGCGGGTGCGGGTGGAGGTCTTCTCGAAGATCAGCGCGATGTTCCGGCCCTGGAGGTACCGGGGCTCGATCCCGCCCTTCTTGGCGGCCTTCAGGTCGGCGGCCAGCTCGACCAGACCGAGGAACTCATCCGCGGTGAAGTCCAGCTCTTTGAGCAGATGGCGGCCGGCGAGGGCGGTCGGGACAGTCGCCATGGGGGCGCTCCAGGGATACAGGGGACACAGACTGCTGGAATACTATACGAAGAGCAGCATGTCTATACAGGGGGTCTCGGGGTCGCTGCTGCCTCCTACACCGGATCACGTTCGACCGGGCAGCTCATGCACCGCGGCCCGCCCCGGCCGCGACCCAGCTCGCTCCCCGGGATCTCTATCACCTCGATGCCCTGTTTGCGCAGGTGGGTGTTGGTGGTGGAGTTCCGCTCGTAGGCGACCACGACCCCCGGCTCGACGGCGAGGACGTTGCAGCCGTCGTCCCACTGCTCGCGTTCGGCCGCGTGCACGTCCTGGGTGGCGGTCAGCACGCGGATCTTGTTCAGGCCGAGGGCGGCGGCGATCGCACGGTGCATGTGCTCCGGCGGATGGTCGGTGACCTTCAGCTCCTTCTCGCCGACGCCCGGCTCAATGGTGTAGGAGCGGAGCATGCCCAGGCCCGCGTACTGGGTGAAGGTGTCGCCGTCGACCATCGTCATCACGGTGTCGAGGTGCATGAAGGCACGCCGCTTGGGCATGTCGAGGGCCACGATCGTCTCGGCGGAACCGGCCGCGAACAGCTTGTGCGCGAGCATCTCCACGGCCTGCGGGGTGGTGCGCTCGCTCATGCCGATGAGCACCGCCCCGTTGCCGATGACCAGCACGTCCCCGCCTTCGATGGTCGACGGGTAGTCGGCCTGCCCCTTGGACCACTCGTGGAAGGTCGCGTCGCGGAACAGCGGATGGTGCCGGTAGATCGCCTCGAAGTGCACGGTCTCGCGCTGCCGGGCGGGCCAGCGCATGGCGTTGATGGACACGCCGTCGTAGATCCAGGCGGAGGTGTCGCGGGTGAAGAGGTGGTTGGGCAGCGGGCCCAGCAGGAAGTCGTCCAGCTCCATGACATGGAAGCGCACCGAGGCGGGCTCCGGGTTCATGTCGAGGAACTCGCGTTTGGTCATGCCGCCGACCAGGACCTCGGCCAGCTCGCGCGCGGGCAGGTTCTCGAAGGCGGCTCTGAGCGGGTCGGTGGCCAGCGGGCCGTACTCCTTCTCGTCGAAGACCCGGTCCAGGACGAGGGATCTGGCCGCCGGGACCTCGAGTGTCTCGGCCAGCAGGTCACCGAAGAGGTGGACGGCGACACCGCGGTCGCGCAGCACGTCGGCGAAACCGTCGTGCTCGGCGCGGGCCCTGCGCACCCACAGCACGTCGTCGAAGAGCAGCGAGGTCTTGTTGCTGGGGGTGAGCCTTTTGAGCTCGAGATCGGGCCGGTGCAGGATGACACGGCGCAGGCGCCCGGCCTCGGAGTGGACGTGGTATGCCATGCATCCATCCTGACCGCCAGGGCCGCGGTTGACGCACTTCCGGCATGTTTCGACGCGCTTCTGTTCGCGTCCGGGTGACGACAACGGGGTCGCGGCGAAGCGGCTCCGCGGGCGGCGCACGTTGAAGACGCAGCCGCCCGCTCGGCCCCGGCCCTCCCCCACCCCGACCGGCCGGGCACCCGGCTCCGGGCGCTCGGCCGGGATCTCGCTACAGCCGCGGGTCCACCGGCTCCGACTCCAGCGCCAGTACTCCGAACACCGCCTCGTGCACCCGCCACAACGGCTCGCCCTCGGCCAGCCGGTCCAGGGCCTCGAGGCCCAGGGCGTACTCGCGGATCGCCAGGGACCGCTTGTGGTTGAGGAAGCGCGAGCGCAGCCGGGCGAGGTTCTCCGGGCGGGTGTACTCCGGACCGTAGATGATCCTCAGGTACTCGCGGCCGCGGCACTTGATGCCGGGCTGCACCAGGCGGCCCTGGCCGTCGCGGACCACCGCGCCGACCGGCTTGACGACCATGCCCTCGCCGCCGCGGCCGGTCATCTCCAGCCACCAGTCGACGCCGGCCCGGACCGACTCCGGGTCGGCGGTGTCGACGTAGAGCCGGCGGGTGGTCTGCAGCAGCCCGCTGCCGTCGTGCTCGACGAGCCGGTCGAGCAGGGCGAGCTGCTCGTCGTGCGGCAGGCCGGCGAGGCTGCGCCCCTGCACCGCGAGGATCTGGAACGGCGCCAGGCGCACGCCCTCGAGCCCGTCCGTGGTCCAGCAGTAGCGGCGGTACGCCTCGGTGAACGCCGCGGCGTCCGTGGCGCGTTCACCGGTGCGGGTCAGCAGGCTCGCCACGTCCACGCCCCGGGCCGCCGCGCCCCGCAGCGCGCCCAGCGCCTGCGGGAGCACCGCGCCGGACGCGGCGCCCACGGCGGCGTACTGGGACCGCAGGAGCCCGGACGCCTTCAGCGACCAGGGCATCAACTCGGCGTCCAGCAGCAGCCAGTCCGTCTCCAGTTCGCCCCAGAGACCGGCCTCGCCGATCGCCGTGCGCAGTCGGTCCAGGATCTCCTCGGTGAGGCCGGCGTCGTCGAGGAAGGGACGGCCGGTGCGGGTGTAGAGGGACCCCGTGGGGCCGTCCACACCGAACCGCTTGCGGGCCGCCTCCGCGTCGCGGCACACCAGGGCCACCGCACGCGAACCCATGTGCTTCTCCTCGCACACGACCCGCGCGACACCGTCGTCCTTGTACTGGGCGAAGGCCTCCGCCGGGTGCTCCAGGTAGCCCTCGACGTGACTCGTGGCCGTCGGGGCCATGGTCGGCGGGAGGTACGGCAGGAGCCGTGGATCCACCGCGAAACGGCTCATGACCTCCAGGGCGGCCGCCGCGTTCTCCTCGCGGATCGAGACGCGGCCCTGGTGCCGGGTCTCCACGACCCTGCGGCCCCGCACGTCCGCCAGGTCCAGCGGACGGCCGTCCTGCCCGCCGGGCGCCTCCGTGCGCAGCGGCTTCGTCGGCTCGTACCAGACCCGCTCAGCGGGGACGTCGGCCAGCTCGCGCTCCGGCCAGCGCAGCGCGGTGAGCTTGCCGCCGAACACCGCGCCCGTGTCCAGGCAGATGGTGTTGTTCAGCCAGGTCGCCTCCGGCACCGGGGTGTGACCGTAGACGACCGCGGCCCGGCCCCGGTAGTCCTCCGCCCACGGGTAGCGCACCGGCAGGCCGAACTCGTCGGTCTCCCCGGTGGTGTCGCCGTACAGGGCGTGGCTGCGGACCCGGCCGGAGGTGCGGCCGTGGTACTTCTCGGGCAGACCGGCGTGGCAGACCACCAGCCGGCCGCCGTCGAGGACGTAGTGGCTGACGAGACCGTCGAGGAACTCCCGCACCTCGGCGAGGAACTCCTCGCTCTCGCCCGCCATCTGCTCGATGGTCTCGGCGAGGCCGTGGGTGTGCCGGACGTTGCGGCCGCGCAGGTAACGGCCGTACTTGTTCTCGTGGTTGCCGGGCACGCACAGGGCGTTGCCGGACTTCACCATCGCCATGACGCGGCGCAGCACGCCGGGGCTGTCCGGGCCGCGGTCGACGAGGTCGCCGACGAAGACGGCCGTGCGGCCCTCCGGGTGGACCCCGTCGACGTAGCCCAGCTTGGCCAGCAGCGCCTCCAGTTCGGCGGCGCAGCCGTGGATGTCGCCGATGATGTCGAACGGGCCGGTCAGGTGGGTCAGGTCGTTGAAGCGCTTCTCGGTGACGACCGTGGCGTGCTCGACCTCTTCCACACCGCGCAGGACGTGCACCTTGCGGAAACCCTCGCGCTCCAGGTGCCGGAGAGAGCGGCGCAGTTCGCGGGTGTGCCGGTGGATGACCCGGCGGGGCATGTCGGCACGGTCGGTGCGGGCCGCGTTGCGCTCGGCGCACACCTCCTCGGGCACGTCGAGCACGATCGCGATCGGCAGCACGTCGTACTGCCTGGCCAGGTCGATCAGCTGACGGCGGGCGTCGGACTGCACGCTGGTGGCGTCCACGACCGTGCGGCGGCCCGCGGCCAGGCGCTTGCCCGCGATGTAGTGCAGGACGTCGAAGGCGTCCTTGGTGGCGCCCTGGTCGTTCTCGTCGTCCGAGACGAGGCCGCGGCAGAAGTCGGAGGAGATGACCTCGGTGGGCTTGAAGTGCCTGCGGGCGAAGGTGGATTTGCCGGAGCCGGACGCCCCGATCAGCACCACCAGGGACAGGTCGGTGACGGGCAGCACGCGCCCCTGCGTCTCGTCGGTCATGCCGCCTTCGCCTCCTTCGGGGTGGTCATCGTGAACACGGCCATCTGGGTGGGCGGACCCACCTCGGGGTCGTCGGGGCCCACCGCGACGAACTCGACGCCGTAGCCGTGCCGTTCGGCCACCGCCTCGGACCAGGCGCGGAACTCGGCGCGGGTCCACTCGAAGCGGTGGTCGCCGTGCCGGACGTGCCCGGCCGGGAGGGACTCCCAGCGCACGTTGTACTCGACGTTCGGGGTGGTCACGAGGATTGTCCTCGGACGCGCCGAGCCGAACACCGCGTACTCCAGGGCGGGCAGCCGCGGCAGGTCGAGGTGCTCGACGACCTCGCTGAGCACGGCGGCGTCGTAGCCCTTGAGCCGGGCGTCGGTGTATGCGAGGGAGCCCTGGAAGAGCTGGACGCGGGAGGCCTGCCGCTCGCCCATGCGGTCCAGCTTGAGCCGCCGGGAGGCGATGGTGAGGGCGCGCATCGACACGTCGACACCGACGATCTCGGTGAACGCCGGGTCCTGGAGCAGGGTCTGCACCAACTGGCCCTGGCCGCAGCCGAGGTCGAGCACCCGGGTGGCCCCGGCCTGCCGCAGCGCCGTGACGATCGCCTCGCGGCGCTGCACGGCCAGCGGGGTGGGCTTCTCCTCGGCCTCCGTCTCCGCCTCGACGGCGTTGTCGATCTCCTCGACCTCGCTGTCGTCGGTCTCGGCGAGCCGCACCAGCTCGAGGCGCTCGGTGGCCTGCCGGGTCAGCGACCAGCGGCGCGAGAGGTATCGGCTGGTGATCAGCCGCTGCTCCGGGTGGCCGGGCAGCCAGCCCTCGCCGACGCGCAGCAGTTTGTCGACCTCGTCGGGGGCGACCCAGTAGTGCTTGGCGTCGTCGAGGACCGGGAGCAGGACGTAGAGGTGGCGCAGGGACTCGGCGAGGGTGAGCGTGTCCGATTCCAGGACGAGGCTCACGTACCGCGAGTCGCCCCACTCGGGGAACGCGGTGTCCAGTGCCACCGGCTCGGCGGTGACGGCCCAGCCGAGCGGCTCGAAGAGCTTGCGTACGAGGCCGGGGCCGCCGCGGGCGGGCAGCGCGGGCACCTCGACGCGCAGCGGCCTGGCCTGGCCGGGCAGCTCCGGCCGGGCGTTGCAGACACCCTTCATCGCGCTGGAGAAGACGTTGCTCAGCGCCACGGCGAGCAGGGAAGAGGCCGCGTAGGGGCGGTCGTTGACGTACTGCGCGAGGACCGCGTCCGGGGCGCCGCCGCGGCCCTTGCCCTTGCCGCGCCTGACCAGTGCCACCGCGTCCACCTCCAGCAGCAGCGCCGCCGTGCAGCGTTCGGTTTCCGCCTCGGGGTAGAGGACGTGAGCCGTGCCGTAGGAGGTGGAGAACGCCTGCGCCTTGTCGGGATGCTTGTGCAGCAGGTAGCCGAGGTCGGTGGCGGGGCGTTCCGGCGTGCCGGTGGTCGTGATCGTCAGGAACATGCGGAGGGCCTCTCCGGCTGGGCGGATGTTTCGGTGCCGAACGCGCGAGAGCCCCCAGGAACGGTGATCCTGGGGGCTCGGCAGGACGACGTCCACAGCTTCGCACACCTGTGCCCACCAGCGCCTTCGGTTATCGAGGGCGGCCGGGAGGGCCCGGCTACGACAGCTGCGACTGCACCTGCGCGGAGATCAGTTCCAGGTGGTCGAGGTCGTCCAGGTCGAGGACCTGGAGGTAGATGCGGCTCGAGCCGATCTCGGCGTAGCGGCCGATCTTGTCGACGACCTCGGCCGGGGAGCCGGCCAGGCCGTTGCGCTTCAGCTCGTCGGCCTCGCGGCCGATCGCGGCGGCCCGGCGGGCGACTTCCGCCTCGTCCCGGCCGACGCAGACGACGAGGGCGTTGGAGTAGGTCAGTTCGTCGCCGCTGCGGCCCGCTTCCTCGGCGGCGGCACGGACCCGGCCGAACTGGCGCTCGCTGTCCTCGACCGAGGCGAACGGCATGTTGAACTCGTCGGCGTACTTCGCGGCCAGCCGCGGGGTGCGGGACGGGCCGTGGCCGCCGACGAGCACGGGGATCTTCTCCTGGGCCGGCTTGGGCAGGGCGGGAGAGTCCGTGAGGTCGTAGTAGGAGCCGTGGAAGTCGAAGGTCTTGCCCGCCTCCGTCGCCCACAGGCCGGTGACGATCTCCAGCTGCTCCTCGAGGCGGGCGAACTTCTCCTTGGGGAAGGGGATGCCGTAGGCCTTGTGCTCCTCCTCGAACCAGCCGGCGCCGAGCCCGAGTTCGACGCGGCCGCCGGACATCTGGTCGACCTGGGCGACCTGGATGGCGAGCACGCCGGGCAGCCGGAAGGTGCCGGCGGTCATCAGGGTGCCGAGCCGGATGCGCTTGGTCTCGCGGGCGAGTCCGGCCAGGGTGATCCAGGCGTCCGTGGGGCCGGGCAGGCCGTCCACGCTGCCCATGCGCAGGTAGTGGTCGGAACGGAAGAAGGCGTCGAAGCCGAGGTCCTCGGTGGCCTTGGCGACAGTGAGCAGAGTGTCGTAGGTGGCCCCCTGCTGGGGCTCGGTGAAGATGCGAAGATCCATGCTTCCATCCTGCCCGCCGGGGGGCGCGATCAGCATTTCGGTCCCCCGCACCGGCCGGTGCCCGGTCGGGTGAAATCACGTCAGTACCGCGGGGTCCGGGCGACCGGGCCGGCGACCGGCTCCGGCGCTGGCTGCCGGACGGCGGGGGCCGTGAGCCCCCGGGGCGGCGGGGAACGCCGAACGCGCGGCCGCTGGGCCCCGCCGGCGGATCATGTGGCTTCTCGCGTCCCGGCACGTTGGCACGCCCATGGGGCGGGGAGGTCCCACGAACGAGGAATGGGCCCGGCTGAAGCCGCATCCGCCAGGGCACCGTGACCTTCGTGGCGATCCGGTTCCGGCTTCGGGGGTGGATCCATTGTCCCGCTCCAGGGAGCCGTCTGTCACCGTTCTCCGGAATGATCTTTACACCCGATATGCGCCTCTAGGCTTGCGGGCGGATGCCGAGCACCGATCCGACCTGGGAGTTGAGAGTGGCGCACGACGTTGCCGCGCTGGCGGCGGAACTCACGGACATGGCCGCGGCCGATCACGACTGCGCAGTCCGGGCGAACAGCGACGACCCCGTTGAGCAGTTGGCGTGGCGGCGGCTGACCGCGCGGCACGGCGACCGGCTCGGCGAGATCATGGACGAATACGGCTGGCCGACGGCGGAACTGGTCGGCGAGGAGGCCGCACGCGCCGCATGGCTGATCGCCCAGCACGCCGACCGGCAGCTCGGCATCCAGCGACGCGCCCTCCAGCTGATGCAGCAGGCGGTGTCAGCAGGCTCGACCGGCCTGCGCGAGCTGGCCTTCCTCCGCGACCGCACGCTGGTCAATGAGGGCCGTCAGCAGATCTACGGCACTCAGATCGCCGGTGTGAAGGACGGGGCACCAGTTCCGTGGCCCTGCGAGGAACCCGAGCGGATGGACGAACTCCGTGCGGAAGTCGGCATCGAGCCCTTCGACGAGTACGTCGCCAAGTTCTCCATGACCTGACACCCCGCTCCCGGGCGCGCCCTACCCCGCCTCCCTCTCCGGCAGGGTCTGTTCCCGGTCAGCGAGTCTGCGGAGCATCTCCAGGACGCGGTCGCGGGACTCGTCCGCCGCGTCGATGGCCTCCATGCACTGCCAGTACGTGCCCTCGTCGTCGGCGGCGCTGGCCAGGGCGACGAGGGCGATACCGACCTCGCCGAGGAGGCCGCCGAGGTACATCAGGGTGTGGCGGGCGTCGCCCAACTCGGTGAGCTGACCCGCCCGCAGCTCACCGGGGGCGAGTTCCGGCGGGTCGAGGACACCGCACCCCCGGCCCGCCAGCTCCGTCAACCCCAGTGCCTCGCCGCGCAGTTCAGGCGGCCCGGCGACCGCCAGGCGGCTGCCGATCGCCTGCGCGAGGGCCTGCGCCTGCCATACCTCGGCCAGGGTCTCCCGCGCGTCGCCGCCCGCCGCCAGGGATCGCCTGCTCGTCACGATGAGCCGCACCGCGTCCATGCGCTGCCCCCGTCCGTCCGACGCGCCGCGCGCGTCCGTCTGCCCGCACTCCCTAGTTCACTACCCAGCGTGAGGGGGTGTGAGACGAAAAGCCAGAGGAAGGCGGAAATCTAGGGACAACAATTCGGATTCGGACCGCGATTCAACTACGGAGAGTACAAGTGGACGGCTTCGCTCCAGACGGCGGGGCACGCCCGCTAGATCGGGAACCTCCGTTCGTTCCGGTCGATCTTCGCGTTCAGCGCCGCCAGCGGGTCGATGCCCAGCACCTCGCACAGCTGGAGCAGATACGCGAGCACGTCGGCGACCTCGTCCGTGACGCGGTGCGCGGTGTCCGGGTCGGCCATCACCCGCGCCGACTCCTCGGGCGTCAGCCACTGGAAGATCTCGACCAGTTCGGACGCCTCGACGCTGAGGGCCGAGGCCAGGTTCTTGGGTGTGTGGTACGGCTGCCATTTCCGGGCGGCGGCGAACTCGGCGAGCCGCCGCTGCAGGGTCGCCACGTCCGGAGGTTCGCCGCTGGGGCCGGGCTGCGATGCGTCCAGTGGATCAGTCACGGTCCAGGTGTACCACCGTCGCCCCTGCCGTCCCCGCGGCGCACGAGCCGTCGCCGACCGCTCCGACGAGCCGGATGTGCCCCCGCTCGCACATCCGGGCCGCGAGGCCCAGCAACTGCCGTTGCTGCCGCGGGTCCAGACCCCGGTCGAATCCGTCGGCGAGGACCGTGAGTGTCTGGAGTGCGGCGGGCACCTCGCCTGCCGGATCGACCTCCAGCACACCGGGGCCGGTGAGGAGGACCAACGCGAAGGCGAGATAGCGGAGTTCGCCGTGCCCGAGCCGGCCCAGGTCCGTGTGGAGGCCGTGGCCCCGGTCGACCGCGGCGGCGACCGTTCCGTTGCCGTTCAGCCGGGCGAGCACGTCCGTCACCGGCCCGGTGCAGCCGGCCCGGGCCGCCGCCACGAACTGCGCGTGCCGCCGCCCGCACTCGGCGCGGGTGCGCCAGAGCACGTCTGCGAGGTTGCCGCAGCCGCCCAGGAGGCGACCGGACCCGGCCTGCACGGGGCCGCGCATGAGGGCGGGCTGAGGGTCGCAGGCGAAGGCGGAGCGCAGGGCCACGACCATCTGCTCGGCCGCGGCCAGCACCCTGCGCTGCCCGGGTGTCGTTCCGGCGACGCGCAGGGGCAGCATTGCCGTGCCGAGCCGGTCGTCCGGGAGCGGACCGCGGGTCACGGGCGTCGGCCCTGCCGTGTGCCAGGCGGCCTGCACGGCGCGCTTGCCCGGGTCGCGCAGGGCGGTCTCCAGGAGGACCAGGCTGTCGGCCGTCAACCGCTCACCCACGACGCGCAGTTCGGGTTCGGCCTGTACGGCCACGTCGAGGCGGACCGGACCGGCGGGGCCGTCGGCCGTGCAGCCGATGCGGAAGCCTCGCCGACGCTGCGCGTCGGGCCGGGCCCGCTCCGGTACGCAGGCGACGGGATCGGGGAACACCGCACCGAGTTCGGCACCGCCCCCCAGCCGGGCGAGGGCCTCGTACGCCCGCAGCGCGCTGGTCTTGCCGCAGCCGCTCCGACCGGCGAGGAGGGTGAGGGGCCCGAGCGGGAACGCGGCGCGGCGGTGGGTGGTGAAGGCCGCCAGCCGCAGTTCGGTGACGCAGGGGCGGTCGGGGCGGTCGAGACCGTCAGGGAGTACGGGCGGGGTGGGGAGAGCGGGCTGGGTCATGTCCGGACCGTAGGGTTCCGCGCACGGGACGAACCGTTCCGTCTTCGCGGGTTCCCCAGATCGGGTTACCGCCTACACCCCCGGAAGCCCGGCGCCCTCCATCAACCCCGTCACCTCGGTCCCCGCCGGCGTCAGCAGGAACACGTTGCGGTCCACCCGGTGCATCCCGCTGGCCAGGCCGAAGACCACGCCCGTGCTGAAGTCGAGGACCCGCTTGGCGACCTCCGTCTCCGCGGCGGTGAGGTCGAGGAGGACGGGGACGCCCGCCATCAGCCGCTCGGCGACGTCCCGGGCGTCGGCGAAGACATTCACCCGCAGGACGACGAAACGGCGGCGGGTCTCCGTCTCGGCCTCGGGTATGGACCGGTGGCCCACCGAGGACGGCCAGGCGTCCCGGCCCCGCAGCGGCACGACCTGGGCGAGCCCCTCCCACTGTTCGTCGGTGACATCGTGGCTGTTCACCGGCATGCTCCGTCCTGGCTCGCGCTCGCTGTCTGCATCGGGCAATTCTTGCGCAGAGTCACCCGTTCGGCCCAATGCGACACGCTCCGCGACCTCAATGCACCTCACAACGGCCAGAAGGCGGCTGTGTGACGGGCGTAACTCCCGATGATCAAGCCGTGTGACAGAGGCGTAACGGGCGATTCGTACCGTCGGGGTATGACCACGACCCCCGGAGACCGGCCGGACACGCGGCAGGTGCGCACCGTCTGTTCGTACTGCGGTGTCGGCTGCGGTCTCGTGCTCGACGTGGGGACGGGCCCGGACGGGCGGCGCACGGTACTGAAGGCGTCCGGTGACAAGGCGCACCCGGCGAACGCGGGGCGGCTGTGCACCAAGGGCGCGACCACGGCCGACCTGCTCGCCGCGCCCGGGCGGCTGACCGGCGCGCTGGTGCGGGACGGCCGGGGCGAGGAGGGGGTGCCGGTACCCGTGGCCGACGCCATCGCCGAGACGGCGGCGCGGCTGCGGGCGATCGTCGACGAGCACGGGCCCGACGCGGTCGCCTTCTACGTGTCCGGGCAGATGAGCCTGGAGGCGCAGTATCTGGCGAACAAGCTGGCCAAGGGGTTCGTGGGGACGAACCGGATCGAGTCGAACTCGCGACTGTGCATGGCGAGCGCGGGCACCGGATACAAGCTGTCGCTGGGCGCGGACGGGCCGCCCGGGTCGTACGAGGACTTCGACCGGGCGGACGCCTTCCTCGTCATCGGGTCGAACATGGCCGACTGCCATCCGATCCTGTTCCTGCGGATGATGGAGCGGGTCAAGACGGGCGCCAAGCTGATCGTCGTCGACCCCCGGCGGACCGCGACCGCGGCCAAGGCGGATCTGTTCCTCCAGGTCAGGCCGGGGACGGACCTCGCGTTGCTGAACGGTCTGCTGCACCTGCTGCACCAGGACGGGCACACCGACCCGGACTTCGTCGCGGCCCACACCGAGGGCTGGGAGGCCCTGCCCGAATTCCTCGCCGACTACCACCCGGGCGCCGTCGCGGGGATCACCGGCCTGGCCGAGGACGACCTGCGCGAGGCGGCCCGGATCATCGGCGCGGCGGGCAGGCGGTGGATGAGCTGCTGGACCATGGGGCTCAACCAGTCCACCCACGGCACCTGGAACACCAACGCCCTGGTCAATCTGCATCTGGCGACGGGGGCGATCTGCCGTCCGGGCGCCGGTCCGTTCTCCCTGACCGGGCAGCCCAACGCGATGGGCGGGCGCGAGATGGGCTACATGGGGCCGGGGCTTCCCGGTCAGCGGTCGGTGCTCGTCGAGGAGGAGCGGGCGTTCACCGAGGAGGTGTGGGAGCTGCCGCCGGGGACGCTGCGGGCCGACGGGGCCGGGCAGGGCACCGTCGACATGTTCCGGCGGATGGCCGACGGGGAGATCAAGGCCTGCTGGATCATCTGCACCAACCCGGTCGCCTCGGTCGCCAACCGCCGTACGGTCATCGAGGGTCTTGAGGCCGCCGAGTTCGTCGTCACGCAGGACGTGTTCACGGACACCGAGACAAACGCGTACGCCGACGTCGTCCTGCCCGGCGCGATGTGGACGGAGGCCGAGGGGGTGTTCGTCAACAGCGAGCGCAACCTCACGCTGACCCAGCAGGCGGCGGACCCGCCCGGGGAGGCGATGGCCGACTGGCGGATCATCGCCGAGGTGGCGCGCGCGATGGGGTACGAGAAGGGCTTCTCGTACGACAGCGCCGAGCAGGTCTTCGACGAGATCAGGCGGTTCTGGAACCCGAAGACCGGCTGGGACCTGCGCGGGGTGACCTACGAGCGGCTGCGGGAGACACCCGTGCAGTGGCCGGCCGCGCGGCAGGACGGGCCGGATCGCAATCCGGTCCGGTACGTGGGTGAAGAGGGGCTGCGTTTCCCCACGGCTTCCGGGCGGGCCGTGTTCTTCGCGCGGCCGCACCTGCCCGCCGCCGAACTGCCGGACGACGACTATCCGTTCGTGCTCAACACCGGGCGGGTGCAGCACCAGTGGCACACGCTCACCAAGACCGGGAAGGTCGCTAAGCTCAGCAAGCTGAATCCCAGGCCGTTCGTGGAGCTGCATCCCGAGGACGCCGCGGCGCTCGGGGCCGATGAGGGCGACCTCGTCGAGGTGGCCTCGCGGCGCGGGCGTGCCGTGCTGCCTGCCGTGGTGACCGACCGGGTGCGGCAGGGCTGCTGCTTCGCGCCCTTCCACTGGAACGACCTGTTCGGGGAGTACTTGAGCATCAACGCGGTGACGAACGACGCGGTCGATCCGCTGTCGTTCCAGCCGGAGTTCAAGGCGTGTGCGGTGTCGCTGGCGAAGGTGGCGGCCCCTGCGCCTCTGGCAGCGGCGCCCGCGCCGGAGGCACCGGCCCTGATGCCCACGACGGTGGCGCCGGGCCCCGTGAACCCCTTCGGCCTCGAACCCTCCCCTCCCCCGGTGCTCTCCGCGCAGGAGCGCCGGTACCTCACCGGCTTCCTCGCCGGGCTCGGCTCGGGCGCCCCCGGCGTGCCGGTGCTGCCGCCCGACGCGCCCTTCTCCCCCGAGCACGCGCTGTGGGTGAACGGCGTCCTGGCCGGCATGTACTCACGGACCGGGACGGCCGCGCCGCAGGAGCGGCCCGGCCGTGAGGTCGTGGTGCTGTGGGCCTCGCAGACCGGCAACGCGGAGGAGTTCGCCACGGCCACGGCCGAGCGGCTGACCTCGACGGGGCACCGTACGACCCTGGTCGGCATGGACGACGCCGACGTCGGGACACTCGCGCGCACGGCCGATCTGCTCTTCATCACCAGCACGTTCGGGGACGGCGACGCTCCCGACAACGGCTCAGGCTTCTGGGACGCGCTCTCCGGGGAGCGGGCCCCGCGGCTGGACGGGGTGCGGTACGCCGTTCTGGCCTTCGGCGACTCCTCGTACGACGACTTCTGCGGGCACGGGCGGCGGCTGGACGCGCGGCTCGACGAGCTCGGCGGGGTGCGGCTGGCCCCGCGCACGGACTGCGAGCCGGACTTCGAGCCGTCCGCCGGACAGTGGCTCGACCAGGTGCTGTCGGCGCTGGGCGGCACGGCTGCCGCCCCCGCCGCCGAGCCACGGCCGAGGGCGAAACCCGTCACCACGGCCCGGCTCGTCGGCAACCGGCTGCTGAGCGGGGCCGGGGCGGGCAAGGAGGTCCGGCGGTTCACCTTCGACACGAGCGGGACGGACCTGGCGTACGAGGCCGGGGACGCGCTGGGGGTGCGGCCGGTCAACGCGCCCTCGCTGGTGGCGGAGTGGCTTGCGGTGACGGGGGTGGACGCCGAGGCGGCCGTGACGGTCGACGGGGTCGGCGAGGTGCCGTTCGGCGAGGCGCTGCACCGGCATCTCGACATCACCCGGATCAGCCCCGACCTGCTCCGCTTCGTCGCCGAACGTGCCCGGGACAGGCACGAGTTGCGCCGGTTGCTGCGACCGGACAACAAGGACGGGCTGGCGCAGTGGAGTTGGGGGCGGCAGGCCGTGGACGTGCTCGCCGAGTACGCGGTGCGGGCGGGCGCACAGGAGTGGGCCGGGGTCCTGCGCAGGCTCCAGCCGCGGCTGTACTCCATATCCTCGAGCCCGCTGGCCGACCCCCGCCGGGTGGCGCTGACGGTGTCCGTGGTCCGGTACGAGAACCTGCACGGCCGGGCGCGCGGCGGGGTCTGCTCGCCGTACCTCGCGGACGCCGAACCGGACACGGAGGTGCCGGTGTTCGTGCAGCGCTCTCCGCACTTCCGGCCGCCTGCCGACGCCTCGACCCCGATGATCATGGTCGGGCCGGGCACCGGCGTGGCGCCCTTCGTCGGTTTCCTCCAGGAGCGGCGGGCGCTCGGTCACCGGGCCCCCAACTGGCTGTTCTTCGGGGAGCAGCACCGGGCGACGGACTTCTACTACGAGGACGAACTGACGGCGCTGCTCGGCGAGGGCACGCTCACGCGGCTGGACACCGCCTTCTCCCGGGACCAGCGCAACAAGGTGTACGTGCAGGACCGGATGCGCGAACACGGGCCGGAGCTGTGGCACTGGCTGCGCGACGGGGCCCGCTTCTACGTCTGCGGTGACGCCTCCCGGATGGCGAAGGACGTGGACCGCGCGCTGCGGGACATCGCGGTGGCGCACGGGGGGCTGGGCGAGGCCGAGGCCACCGCGTACGTCAAGCAGCTGGCGGCGGACAAGCGGTACGTGCGGGACGTGTACTGACCCGGTGGGCCCTCACCCGCCCTCGCCCCGTTGCCGGCCGTGCCGCTGCTGTGGCCGGGACACGGCGGTGCACCGGTGACGGGGGTGAGCGCGTCGCCGCAGACCCTGTCGGGCGCGGATGTGGCCCGCCACCTGCTGAAGGGGCCTCGGCCCCGCTCTCCGAGACGGTCACCGAGGCCCTGGCCCGCTTCATGGGGCCCGGCCGATGTGCGGCGACGCGGGGGCTCGTACCGGATCTCACGGGGGGACTCCGGCGAGGAGTGAACCGTGCACGGGGGCCCCGCGCACCCGGGCGGCCTCATCTACACGGTCGCAGAAATCCGGGAACACCGGCGCGACGGCGAGCGTTGTACCGCAGACACACCACCCGTCCAAGGAGCACCTTCTTGTCCGCCAGACCGACGGACCCTCCGGGGCACAGTCCCCGACCATCCCGCCACGGCACCAGTGATCGCGGCACACGGCGGGGTGGTGTCGGGTGAGTGCCGCAGAAGCCCTTCTGGGCCTGCTCGCCGTGTTCGTGCTGACCGCCGGCACCGGCTACTTCGTCGCCCAGGAGTTCGCCTACGTCTCCGCCGACCGGCTCACCCTCGCGCGTGAGGCCGAGGCCGGGGACCACAGGGCCGCCCGTGCCCTCAAGGTGCTGGAGCGGCTGTCGTTCATGCTGTCCGGCGCGCAGCTCGGCATCACCGTCACCGGCCTGGTGGTCGGCTTCATCGCCGAGCCGTCGGTGTCCGCGCTGCTCAGGCCCGCCCTTTCAGGCCTCGGCCTGCCCGACGCGGCCGTCGGCACGCTCGCCGTGGCGCTCGCCTTCGTGCTGGCCACGGTCGTGCAGATGGTCCTCGGCGAACTCGCCCCGAAGAACCTCGCGATCGCCGTGCCCGAGCGGCTGGCGAAGGCGCTGGCTCCGTCCACCCTGGCGTATCTGAAGATCGTCGGCCCCGTCGTACGGATCTTCGACGCAGCGGCCGACCGGCTGCTGCGCAAGGCCGGGATCGAGCCCGTCGAGGAGCTGCACCACGGCGCCACGCTGGAGGAGCTCGGACATCTGATCGGCGAGTCCCACGAGCAGGGCGAACTGCCCGGTGACACCGCCGCGCTGCTGGACCACGCGCTGGAATTCTCCGAGCGCACCCTGCACGAGGTGATGGTGCCGCGTGCCGACGCCGTGTTCGTCCGCAAGGACGCCGGTGCCGAGGAGGCGGTCGGCCTGATCGCACGGCACGGCCACTCCAACTACCCGGTGCTCGGCGACCATCCGGACGACATCGTCGGCGTGCTGGGCGTGCGCGAGCTGATGGCGCTGCCCGCCGCGCGTCTGGCCGGCGCACGGGCCGGTGACGTGGCCCGGCGGCCGCTGCTGCTGCCGGACACGCTCGCACTGCCCGACGCGGTGGCGCGGATGCGGGAGCACGACGACGAGTTCGCGGTCGTCCTGGACGAGCACGGCGGTGTCGCGGGCGTCGTCACGTACGAGGACATCGCCGAGGAGCTCGTCGGTGACATCGCCGACGAGTCCGACGAGGTCACCCTGCTCGCCGTCGCGGACGGCGACGGCTGGCTGGTCGACGCCGGCCGCCGGGTGGACGAGGTGGCCGAGGCGACCGGTCTCCGGCTCCCGGAGGACGACGACTACGACACCGTGGCCGGCCTGGTCGTGGACCGGCTGGGCCGCTTCCCGACGGTCGGTGACCGCGTCACGGTCGAGCTGGCCGAGGGCGGGCGGGCCGTGATCGACGTCCGCACGCTGGACCGGCACGTGGCCGACCGCGTCCGGATCGGTCTGCCGGCGGAGGCCGTGGAAGCCGAGGAGATGGCGTGAGTTTCCCGATGGCGGTCTTCGTGACCGTACTGCTGCTGATCGGCAGCGGATTCTTCGTCGCGGCCGAGTTCGCCCTCGTCGCCGCCAAACGGCACCGGATGGAGAAGGCGGCGGCCGAGGGCAGGCGCGGTGCCGGGGCGGCCCTGGCCGGCATGCGCGAGCTGTCACTGATGCTGGCCGGCGCCCAGCTGGGCATCACCGTGTGCACGCTGGGCCTGGGCTCGGTGTCCAAGCCGGCGATCTCGCACGAACTCGACCCGCTGCTGCACGCCCTGGGCCTGCCCGGCGCCGTGAGCTACGGAGTGGCGTTCGCCGTGGCGATGGTCGTGGTGGTGTTCCTGCACATGGTGGTCGGCGAGATGGCGCCCAAGTCGTGGGCGATCGCCCACCCCGAGCGGTCGGCGATGCTGCTGTCGCCGCCCTTCCGGGCGGTGGTGCGGACCGTGCGTCCGCTGATCCGGCTGCTCAACCGGGCGAGCAACGCCCTGGTACGGCTGTGCCGGGTGGCTCCGCGCGACGAGCTGGCCTCGGTGCACAACCGGGAGCAGCTCACCCGCCTGGTGGAGGAGTCGGAGCGGCTGGGCCTGATCAGCGCTACCGACTCGGAGCTGCTGACCCGTTCGCTGACCGAGCCGGAGACGCCGGTCATGGCGTTGCGCATCCCGGCCGCCGAGATCAGCTGGATCGAGGGCGCAGCGGACCTGGACGCGCTGCTGCGTTTCGCCGCCGAGCACGACCGCACCCGGCTGCTGGTCCGGGAGAACGGCACCGCCCTCGGCTCGGTGCACGCCCGGGACGCGCTGGTGGCCCGGGCCCGCGGCGGCCGGGCCACGACCGCGCGGGACCTCGCCCGGCCGGTGCCCGAGCTGACGGAGACCACCACGGTCGCCGAGGCGATCGAGGTGCTGCGCCGCCGCCGGTCGTCCCTGGCCGTGGTCCGCGACCGCTCCGGCCGCCTGTCCGGCCTGGTCACCCTGGACGACCTGCTGGCCCGGCTGCTCCAGCCGGCCGCCCTGGGCTGAGCAGGCAGGGGCGTGGCCTGGCGGCAGGGCGAGAATTCGGTCACCTGCCGTCGCCTGATGGCGCCTGATGGCGACGAGGCCGTGCCCTGAAGGCGGCCGGCGGGGCGGGGCCCGTCGGCCGCCTTCAGGGTCCGGCAGGGCAGGGCCCGTCGGCCCCATGGCCCGGTATCGGCCGGGGACCGAACATCCCGCACATCTGCACACCTCGTGCCGGGAGGCGGCGCGGCCGCCGGGCCGCCGATGAGCCCCGGTGGCGACCTGGGAATTTGGCGGTGAAGTGCCCGCTTCGGGAACCGGAGCGCAATACTCCCGCGCCTGGACGGGCGACGGGCCGTGTGAAGAAGTGGGCGTATCGCGTGACCCCGCCGTCACAGCGATGAAGGCGGTGGTCACGAGGAGGCGCGCAGGGCCGGCCGGCGGTTGGATCTCTCCTTCGCGGGGTGCTTTGATCCTCCGCACGGCGGGAGCAACCGGGGAGGGATCCCGGTCCCGGATTCCAGCGACCCCCTGCTCACCGCCACTGCGAGACATTCACGCGAAGGGAAACACCCCCATGAACCTCACTCCTCGGGTCGACACCGCCGAGCTCACCGACGCCGACCTGGACGCCGTCGCCGGCGGCAACGCGGGCGGCGTCGATGTCTCCGCGGGCCTCGTCGGCGGCCTCTCCGCCGGCCTGGTCGGCCCCCTGGCCGGCGAGGCCTGCGCCGCCGTGCAGGCGGCCGTCTCGCCGGAGGGCGCGGCCGCGGGCGGGAACGCGGGCCTGCACACGACGTCGCTCTGACGCACTGCGCGCAAAGGGCCCCGGGAAGCGCTTCCCGGGGCCCTTTCGCATGCCGCCGTGTGGCGGACCCGCGCACGGACCACCGCACGGCAACGTGAGGAATTTGCAAAACACGTGACGGAAATCTGGACACCCCGGGGGTGGGTAACGCGGTGGAAGGGCGTGACGCAGACTTACTCGGACCCCTCAGATCCCGCCTGCAAAGCGATAGGAACACCACTGTGAAGACCGACTCGATCTCGACCGGAGAGCTGCCGATCTACGAGAGCCTCATACGCGAACGCGGTGACGTCGTGGAGGAGGCCCGTGCGGTGGCCGAAGAGACCCAGCACCAGATGACCCAGGCGCTGAACGGCGTCGCCGCGGCCCCGCAGGAGACCGCCGCGCAGTGATCCCGGGGCCGTCGAGCCGGGATCCCTGCGGGCGCCGGGCCGTCACCCGCCGAGCGGGTCGTGGCCCCAGTTCATCAGGGAGTACCGCCACCGGGAGTCCTTCACGTCCCCGGAGGGCCGCTGGGCCAGGTGGCGGCGGACGTAGCCGACGACCTTGCGCATGTGCCGGTAGTCGTCGTCCGAGAGGTCACCCTTCCCGGCCCGCAGGATCGCCACGATCCGACGGCCGGAGGCATGTCCGGTGGACTCGCCCCCGTCCTGGTGCTGCCCGGCGTTCTGCGAGTCGTCGGACTCCAGCCACTTCTCCAGCTCGGCCGGTGTCATGTTCACCAGCTCACGGAAGTCGTTCCAGGTCTCCTCGCGCTCCCCGTCGTCCACGCCGCTCACTTCTTCTTCTTGAGCGCGGACGGCTTGTGCACCACGGTTCTGCCGGACTTGTCGCTGCGCACCTCGTACTGCGGGTCGTCCGGCGAGGCGTCGACCGTACGGCCGGACGCCTCGGTGCGTTCGGTGATCTTCCGCTCCACCTCTCCCTCGGTGCGGCTGCCGTGACTGCTCCAGGTGACCTTGTCGCCCTTCTTCGGCTTCCCGCCCTCGCTGCGGACCTTCGCCATGCCGGTGCTCCCTCGCCGAGACGGGTGATGTCCCTCCAGCGTGCCGCCCGGGCGGTCAGGGCGCAGCTCGGCGGGCACCGGCCCGGGTGGTGGTGGCGTCGCCGAAGGCCCACGCCAGCCGGGGCTCCGTCACACAGCGGAAGACCCGCCGTACGGACGGCGTGCACAGCGCGGTGACGACCGCCGCGGCGATCAGTGCGGCGGCGAGCACCCCGACGGGCCCGCGGACCCAGGCCGGCTCGTACCAGCCCCAGTGCTTCGCGGCCTGTGCGACGAAACCATGCAGCAGATAGCCGGACAGGGTGCCGGCGCCCAGCGCCGTGAACCAGGTCCGGCGCCCGGGCACCCAGGCGAGGAAGCAGCCGACCAGGACGAGGGAGCAGCCGAAGAGGGCCGCCGTCATCAGCGGCCCGTACCAGAGGGGGACGCCCAGTCCACGGGCGCTGTCCGCGTGGAAGAACCAGGCGTAGTCCATCCGCGGCACGGCCCAGTACGCGATGCCCAGGGCGCCGACGGTCACCGGCACGGCGAGGATCCGCACCTCCCGCCGGCGCACCAGCCGGAAGTGCTCCGGCCGCAACAGCAGGCCGAAGACGAAGTACGGCAGGAACTGCAGGGTGCGCTGCAGATCGAGGTCGGGTCCGATGGACGGCGCGGCCGTCGCGGCCATGGCGGTGACCAGGGCGAGCGGGAGCGGCCACCGCACCAGCCGCCAGAGCGGCGTGGTCAGCCGCCAGACGAACAGCGCCGCGAGGAACCACGTGAGGTACAGGGGGTCCAGCAGGCTGACCGGACGGTCGGGGTCCTGGCTGGACCAGCGGGTGAACAGGGTGTACGCCGTCTCGAACACCACATAGGGGACGGCGACCCCGGTGATCAGGCGCTTGAGGCGGGCCGGGCTGCCGTCGAAGGAGCGCGAGAAGTAGCCGGAGACGATGATGAACGCCGGCATGTGGAACGCGTAGACGAGCGTGTAGAGGGCGGTGACGGTCCTGCTGCCCTGGCGCAGTGGCTCCCAGGCGTGCCCCACGGCCACGAGCACGATCGCGAGGTACTTGGCGTTGTCGAAGAACGCGTCCCGCCGCCGTACCGGGCGGGGCGCGGTGTCCTGCTCCACCGTCTGCGGCACCGGGGCCGCTTGCGCGCCCGGGTGGACCGCGGTCACCGTGTCACTCATGGGCCCTCCCGAAGCGACGCGAGGCGGGGACGCCTCTTCCGGCAGGGAGTAAAGGAGTGAGGGGTGCGCAGAACATCGCCCGCACCCTAATCACAGGGCCCGTCCTTCGTTCAACTCGTAACGAGCAGGCCTCGCTTCGGTTCATGCCCGGGTATACGTGCCGGGAGGGGCGATCGTCTCCCGCCCGGCGCTCAGTCCTCCTTCCACACCAGCACGGTCAGTACGGCGCCGGCGACGGTGACCGGCACGTCGGCCTGGTTCAGCAGCCGCACCCGCATGCTCCGGCCGGACGCGAGGCGCTTCGCCAGGGGCAGGACCGCGAAGGTGCCGCCGCCGGTCCCGACGATCTCGTGGATGGGGTGGTCCACTTGCTGCTGGTCCCCCTCGTACTCCGACATGCGCGCCTGGACGATCCCGCCGGCCGGCAGTCCTTCGATGTGGAGGCTGATGGTTCCGCCGAAGCGGGCCGGGCCGCGGGCGAAGACACTTCCGCCGGTGGCGTGGTCGCCGGTCTCGTCGGTCCACTCCTCGGTGAACTCGACCGAGTTCCAGGCGCCGGGCGTGAGTTGGTACTGCGCGGCGACACCGAGGTTGACGTACTGGGGCATGGGGTCCTCTCCTTCCCACCGGCCCGCCGGGTGGGCCAGGGCGTCGGCGACGTCACGGCGGAAGCCGGCCATGTCGAATCCGCGCGGGTCGACCTTCCAGTCGCTCCATTCCAGGTGGCCGACGGCGCTCTTGTGGCCCCAGCCGTGCGCGCGGCAGATCGCGGCGGTGGCCTTGACCATCGCGAGGTACTGGGCGGGTGGCCACGGGTCCCTGCCGTCGCCCTCGTTCTCGCACTCCCAGCCGTAGAACCGGGCGTTGCCGTCGACCGCACCGGCGGAGCCGTCGTGCTCGTGTGTCGGGGGCGGATACGTGCCGTAGGACTCGCCGATGACGGCGTCGAGCACGTCGCCGTCCCCGCCGCCGGCGTGATTGGCCCGGCCGTTCCCGGTGAGGTGGACGACGCCGTCCTTGGTGATGCATCCGGTGGCGAGCGGGCCGGGCAGGGCGCTGTGGCCGTGGAAGATCAGCCCGACGACGTCCGTGTCGGGGCCGGTGACGGTGTGGTGGATGACCACGCCGTGCACCGGTCCCCAAGGGCCTTTGTGGTTGCGGTTGTTGGTGCGCCATCCGGAGACTTCGCGAACGGAGCAGCCCTCGGCCTTCAACGCGGCGACGAGCCGGGCGGCGGTGAGCGGGGTGGCCATGAGTCAGTCCTCCGTTCCGGCGCGTCCACGCCGGTCTGAAGACGGTCCGATCACATGTGGGGGGTGTGCTTGATCTCGGAGCGTGCCTGATCTCGGAGCATGCTGATTCTCGGAGCGTGCCTGATGTCGGGGCATGCCGAATCGCGTGAGTTCGCCTGATCTCGCGGTTCGCCAGCTGTCAGGCCCTCACCATTCTCGCGCCGCTCACCCCGTCGCTCACCTCGCCGTGCACCACGTGGGCAAAATCGGCGCGATTACGACGCCGCAGGTCGGCGGTATGCCTTCACGACACTGGCGTAGCTGTTCCCGGCGTGCCCCTGCGCGATCACTCCCTCCATCAACGCCTTTGAATACTTGGGCAGTTGGCTGTCCACGCCGAGCGCCTCGCTTTCCTCGACGAGGTGTTCGAGCGCGCCCAGGTGCGTCGCCAGAGTGGCGTCGTTGGCCGGGAACCTCTCGTCGCCGGCGTCGATCTGTGCGGCGTAGTCGGCCGTGAACATCTTGATGGCGTCGAGCCACATGTGCGCCCAGGGCAGGAACTCCTGGGCCCTGACGCCGCCGGTCTCCACGATGGCGACCCCGTGCAGGAAGCTGTTCAGGGCGCCCCACATCAGGCCGAGCAGCGACACGTCGAACAGGGCGGGCTTGCCGTGGTCGGTGCCGAGGTAGGTGGTACCGCCGCCGAGGAGCTTGAGCACGGGCTCATGGGCGTCGAAGACGGCCTGCTCACCGGCGTAGAAGAGGACGGAGGTCTCGGCGCCGATGCCGGGCGGCGTGATCATGATGGCGCCGTCGAGGTACCGCACGCCGTTCTTCTCGGCCCATGCCGCGGCCTGCCGGGCCTGCTCGGAGGAGCCCGTGGTCAGGTTGACGACGGTCTTGCCGCGCAGGGCGTCACCGAGCGGGCCGATGACGTCGTGCACCACGTCGTACGTCGACACGCACACGACCACGAGGCCGCTCGCGGCCACGGCGCCTGCGGGGTCCGCGGCGAGGACCGCGCCGTCCGCGACGAGTGAGTCGGCCTTGTCCGCCGAGCGGTTCCACACGGTGGTGGCATGTCCCGCTCTCAGGAAGGCGGCGGCCAGGGCCTGCCCCATCAGGCCGAGGCCGAGCACCGACACCGAGGTGTGGTTGTCACCCATGAATCAGTTCCTCCAGTACGCAGTTCCGTGCTGTACGAGCACCGGTACGCGGGGACACGTACCGGGCGGGGGAAGGCGGTTCGCACATCCCTCGGACCACCCTGGCCAAGGCCCCTTCGGGTGCGCCTCGGACCGCTTCGGAATCGCTTCGGACACGCCTCGGGCAGGTCCGGGAGAGGCCCTTCGGGGCCGGTGGCCGGGCCCGCTTCACCGCCGGTGGCGCCGGTCGTCACCCGGTTACGCTGAGATCATGGAATTCGGGGTGCTGGGGCCGCTGGAGGTGCGCACGGACGGCGGTCGCGGCGTGCGGATACCCGAAGTCAAGGTGCGCCTGCTCCTCGCCGGTCTGCTCGCCCGTCACGGACAGGTCGTCCCGGCGGCGCGGCTCGTCGAGGACCTCTGGGGCGGCTCGGTGTTCACGGCCCGGCCGACGGCTTCGCTCCAGGCCAAAGTCTCCCAGCTGCGGCGGGCGTTGGAGGACGCCGAGGCAGGTGGCCGCGCCCTGGTCGCCCACCGGCCGCCCGGATACGTCCTGGACGTCCCGGCCGTAGCGCTCGACGCCGGGCGCTTCCGGGAGCTGGTCGCACGGGCCCGCTCCGCAGGGGAGCCGGCGGAGCGGGCGGCGCTGTACACCGGGGCGCTGGCGCTGTGGCGCGGTCCGGCCTTCGCCGAGTTCGCGGACCGGCAGTCCGTGCGGCCGACGGCGGCCGGGCTGGAGGAGGAGCGCCTGACGGCGCTGGAGGAACACGCCGGGCTGCGCCTGGAGCTGGGTGAACACGCCTTGCTGGTGGGAGAGTTGACGGAGCTGGTGGAGCAGTATCCGCTGCGCGAGGGGCTGCGGGGTGCGCTGATGCGGGCGCTGTACCGGGCGGGGCGCACCTCCGACGCGCTCGACTGCTTCACCGACCTGCGGCGCCGGCTCGACGAGGAGCTGGGACTGACCCCCGGACCGTCGCTTGCGGCCCTGCAGCAGGCCATCCTGCGCCACGACCCGGCGCTGGCCCGGCCCGAGCGGCCGGCGCCGTCCGTCGCAGGAGTACGCCGGACGGAGCCGGGTCCGGACGGTGCGACATCGCCCCTGGTGGGCCGTGACGAGGACGTCCGGTCGGTCCGGGCCCTGCTCGCACGGCATCGTCTGGTGACGCTCACCGGTCCGGGAGGCGTCGGCAAGACCCGCCTGGCCCGTGCCACGGCGGAGTGCCTGGCGGACGACTTCGGTGAGGGCATCCGCCTGGTGGAGCTCGCCGACGCCGGAGGTCTGGAGCGGTTCGCCGGACCGGAGGCACTGGCCGAGCGGCTGATGGCGGCGCTGGGCATCCGGGAGAACGCCGCGGACGACGGTGCCGAGGGGCCGGCGGACCGGCTGGCGCACGCGCTGGCCGGCCGGCGCCTGCTGCTGGTGCTGGACAACTGCGAGCACGTCGTGGAGGCCGTGGCGCGGCTGACCGGACCGCTGCTGGAGCGGGCACCCCACCTCAGTATTCTGACGACCAGTCAGGAGCCTCTGCGTATCCGGGACGAGAGGGTGTACCCGGTGGCGCCGCTGTCGCTGCCCCCGGAGGACCGGCCGGGCCTCGACGCGGTCACGAGCGCGGGCGCGGTACGCCTCTTCATGGACAGGACCCGGGCGGCGGACCCGGGGTTCGTGCTCGACGCCACCACCGCCCCCCTGGTCGCCGACGTGTGCCGGCGCCTCGACGGCATCCCGCTCGCCCTGGAACTGGCCGCGACCCGCGTGAGGTCGCTCGGCATCAGGGAACTGCACGACCGGCTCGACGACCGTTTCCAGGTGCTCAGCAGCGGTTACCGTGACGCCCCCGCACGTCACCGGACGCTGCAGGCCACGCTCGACTGGAGCTGGAGCCTGCTCCACGACCGGGAACGGACGGTGCTGCGCAGGCTGTCGGTGTTCGGCGAAGGGTGCGGGCTGCGGGCCGCCGAGGACGTGTGCTCCGGCGGCGGCCTGACCCCGGCCGATGTCGTCGACGCGTTGAGCCTGCTCGTGGAACGCTCCCTGGTCGTGCGCGCCGAGGGGCCCCGGGGTCCGCGCTACCGGCTGCCCGAGTCCGTCGCGGTCTACGCACGCGTGCGGCTCCGCGAGTCCGGTGAGCACGCCGGAACCGCCGCCCGCCACCTGGGCCACTGCGTGCGCCTCGCCGAGCGGGCCCGTCCGCATCTGCACGAGCGGGAGCAGTCCGGCTGGTTGCGGATCCTGGACGTGGAGGCGGCGAACGTGCAGCGCGCGCTGGCCGAGGCGGCCCGCTCCGGAGCGGCCCGGGAAGCACTGCGCCTGGTCAACTCGCTGACCTGGTACTGGTACGTGCGTGGCCGGCTGGGCGAGGCCCGCAGGGCGCTGGCGACGGCCCTGGACACACCCGGCGAGGCGGCGCCCGGGGAACGCGCACAGGCGGCGTACTGGTACGCGGGCGTCCGTCTGCTGCTCGGCGAGCACGACCGGGAGTGCGACATCCCTCGGGACCACCCGGCCGATGCCACCCCGGAGCCGGTCCGGGCCCAGTGGTTCCTGGCGCACGCGCAGTGGACGGTGGGGACGCTGGCGGAGGGCGAGCAGCGGGTCGACCGCGTCCTGGTCCGCTTCCGCGCCCTGCGGGACGCCTGGGGCACGGCTGCCGCGCTGACCACGCGCGCCTGCTTCGCCCTGGCCCGAGGAGACCTGGGGTCGGTGCGCGAGAACGCCGAGGAGGCCCATGCCCGTTTCACCGAACTGGGCGACCCGTGGGGCCGGTTGAAGACGGCCGACCTGCTCGGCCGGCTCGCCGAGATCAACGGCGACTACGACCGGGCGGCCCGGCTGCACCGGGAGAGTCTCCGGATCACCCAGGCGCTGGAGACATGGCCGGAGATGTCCGCGAAGCTGTCCGGTCTCGGCAGGATCGCCCTGCTCACCCGGCGCCACGACGAGGCCGACGACCTGCACACGCGCGCCCTGCGGATCGCGGTGGAGCAGGGCAACCGGCCGGCCGAGCAGTTCGCCGCGCTGGGTCTCGCCCTGAGCGCCCGCCGTCGGGGCCGCCTCGATGACGCGGAGGAGTGGCTGCGTCCCTGGCTCGCCTGGAACCGCCGTCGCGGCGACGGCCCGGGCCTCGCGCTGGTCCTGGCCGAACTGGGCTTCGTCGCCGAACAACGCGGCGACGCGGAGCGGGCCCTCGCCCACCACCGGGACGGCCTGGCAGCCGCCGTGACGACCGGGGACCCCCGCTCGGTCGCCCTGGCCCTCGAAGGCCTGGCCGGCGCGTACTCCCTGGCCGGCGCCCCGGAACGGGCGGCCCGCCTCCTCGGTACGGCGGCGGCGGCCCGGGAACGGGCGGGCGCCCCGCATCCCCCGGCGGAACGGGGCGACGTGGACCGCATCGAGGCCCGTCTGCTCGCCGCGCTGGACGAGGAGAGGTACCGGGACGAGTTCACGGCCGGCACCCGACGCACCCACGAGACACAAGCCGCGGCGGAGACACACGCGCGGACGCCGTGAGCCGGACGCCCCCGTGGGGGTGCGCCGCCGTCCTGGCCGTGCGGGGGGCGGGTCAGTTTGTGCTCCGACGGCGGACGCGCCCCACCGGGGCCGGTCAGTCCTTCCGTCCGGGTACCGCCTCGCCGAGATGGGTCAGGCGGTACCTTCCGGACGTGTGACGAGATGGCGGAGCGGATGCGTCGGGTCCGCCGGATCGGCCCCGCCGACGGGGTGCCGGTGCGGCGCCGGCTCTGCTGTGTGACGGTTCCGGATCTGGATCGGATGCCGCCGGCTCCGGTACGGATGTCATGCGTCAGGGAGAACCCGATCGGACACCCGTACGCCAAGACCGACGCAAGCACTCGGGGACCGTACTCAGCGGATGAGAGGGGGTCAACTGATCCGCCGGGCCTCCCGGTACGGCCGCCCGCCCACCCTCTGGTCCACCCCTCCCCCCTGCCTGGCGCAGGGCAGATTTGAGCCAAAGGCGAGCGGGCGACCGTCGCGGGCGTGCAAGGCGGCGGTCCGCTGCGTAAGTTGTGTGTCCTATCCTGTCCGCTGGACTCAGACGTGATATCGGGCCCGGGAGTTGGAGACTTGGCCAGCAGCAGCAGCGGCGACAGCGCCATGACAGGCCCGTCATCCCTGGCCCGGCGGCTCGAAGACATCGTCAACGCCTACTACCGGGGCAACCGTCCTCCCTACAGCAAGATCGCGGAGGAGATCCGGCAGAGCACCGGGCGGACGTTCTCGGCCACCTACCTCTGGGAACTGGCGACGGGACGGAAGCGGAACGTGACGCGCGACCACCTTCGCGTACTGGCGGAGCATTTCGGCGTCACACCGGACTACTTCACCGACGAGGAGGTCTCCGAGCGGGTGCGGCGCCAGATGGAGTTCGCCGTCGCCCTGGGGAACAGCAAGGTCCGGACATTGGCCTTCCGGGCCGACGGCCTGTCGGAAGCAGGACTCGACGCGCTGCTCGCGCTCGTGAACGCGATGTCCGACGAGTCCGACTCCACGGGAAGACAACAGCGTCCCGGCCGATAGGAACCATGCGGAAAGTCGGGGCAGCGAGACCAGTGAGAGCCAGAGGGCCGAAGCCCGCTCATGCACACGCTCAACCGCCTTCCGCGTTCCTGCCGTCCGGGGACGGGGGTGACAGCAGTGAGAAGAACGGGCGAGTACGCCAAGTTACAGCGGAAGTGTGCGGCGATCCTGCGTGATCTCGGGGTGCGGCGGTCGCTGTCCCTGGACGCGATCCGGGAGCGGGTGGAGGAGCTCAGAGGCCGCCCACTCGTCCTGAAGGAACTGCCCGAGCAGGCGGCGGTCGCCGGAGCCTGCGGCCTCTGGCTGGGCACGGACGAGGCCGACTACGTCTTCTACGAGGCCCAGACCGCGCCCCTCCACCGGGAACACATCATCCTGCACGAGATCGGCCACGTCCTGTGCGACCACCACCGGGGCATCACGCTGCGCGGCGATGAGCTGACGGGCGGACTCCTCAGCGGCCTGGAGCCCCATCTCGTCAAGCGGCTGATGGCCCGGACCAGTTACACCACCGCCGAGGAGCAGGAAGCGGAAATGATCGCCAGCCTGATACAGAGCGCCGGGAAGACCGGCCCGGTGTCCGGCTCCCTCGGCCGGCTCGGCGCGTTCCTGGGAGTGACGGACGATGTCGGCACCTGAACTGGCGAGTCAGGCGGGGCTCTACAGCATCGTCACCATGTGGTTCGCCCTCGTCGTCCGTGCACGGCCGGCGCTGCGCCAGCCACGCCAACGGGGGTTGTGGCTCTCGGTCCTGGCCGCGGCCATCGCCATCGCCCTCTTCCAGCCCCCGATCATCGGCCGGCTCACGAACGGCTTCGTGGACCTCCACACCGTCGCCCTCGCGCGGAACCTGATCGGCGTCCTCAGCGCGGGGCTGGTCCTTCTCTTCATGGTCGACCCCACCCGGGCCCGGCGCCTGTGCGTCACCGTGACGCTGGGACTGCTGGCGGTCATGGGCGCGCTGGTCGTCCTGGACCTGTCGCAGACGCAGCACCCGGGCGAGAGTGTCGCGTCCGTGCAGGGGCCGGCCGACCCGGCGTTCGCCTACTGGCTGATCCTCATCGTCGCCCACCTGGTCGGTGACGCCGTCGCCCTGGTGGTCTGCTGGGCATACAGCCTGCGTACCGACGACCGCGATCTCGTCTGGTCGCTGCGGCTGTTCGCGGTGGGAAGCGTCCTCGCGCTCGTCTTCTGGTGCGGCTATCTCTGGCACCTGTACGGCGGCACCTCCGCGATGCTCCCCTACCTGTCCCTGGTCATCGGCGTGCACGGCTGCATCAGGGCGGCATCACTGCTGGTCCCGACCGCGACCGCCGTGGTCCGGTCGTGGACCGCCCTGCGTGTCACCTGGCGCCTGTGGCCACTGTGGCGCGATCTCGTTCTGGCGGTGCCCCAGGTGGCGCTCGCCAGCCCCCAGCGGACCAGGCTGCGGGAGGTGCTGCGACCGCGTTCGCCGCTGGCGCTGCAGGCGCACAGGCAGACGATCGAGACCTATGACGCCTTCCTGGACCTGCAGCGGTACGTCCGGCCCGGCGCCTACGAAGAAGCGCACCGGCATGCCCGGCGGGCAGGGGTGCCGGACCGGCGACTCGCCGCCGCCGCGCTCGCCGGGACGCTGGGCCAGGCCCGACGGGCAAAACTCGTCGGTGCACCCCCGTCGGTCCCCCGCCCCCTGCCCGGCGTGGTGCACGGCAGCCCCGCGACGCTGCTCGGGATCGCCCGGATGTGGCCGACCATGACGGATGCGCTGCCCTGCCACGACCGGCCCGTCGACGCGGTGGCCCCGGCCCGCCGCGAGTAGCGCGAGGGGGCCGGGGACGGTCACAGGCCCGGGCTCCTCAGCGAGGAGTGCCGGGCACCTCGTCGTGGCGGGGCGCGACGTGGAAGTCGAACGCCAGCGTCCCGGGATCCAGGGCCGTCGCCCCGCCGTCGACGGTGAGCACGGCACCGTTCACATAGGAGGCCGCCGGGGACAGCAGCCAGCCGATGGTCTCCGCGACCTCACGCGGTTCACCCGGACGCCCCAGGGGCAGAAGTCCGGTCACCTCCGCGTAGGCGCCGTCCACGCCCTCGCCCCGCAGGTCCGCTTCCTCGGCGAAACGCGCCATGCGGCGGTCGGCCATCTCGCTTCTCACCCAACTCGGGCACACGATGTTGGCCCGCACTCCCCGGCGCCCGTAGTCGACGGCGACCGAACGGCACAGCTGGAGCAGGGCCGCCTTGGACGTGGCGTAGGGGGCGTTGCTCGTACCGTTGCGCAGGGCGGACACCGAAGCGACGGCCACCACCGCCCCCCTCGCCTCCAGCAGGTGCGGGATCGCCGCACGCAGGAGCAGCAGCGGACCGGTGACGTTGGTGCGCATCACCTCGTCCCAGTCCTCCAACGACAGGTCGCCCACGGCCCCGCCGCGCCCGATGCCCGCGTTGAGCACGAGTCCGTCGAGTCGTCCGTACGCGGTCAGGGCCGCCTGGACGAGACTGTCCGCGGCGTCGGGGTCCCGCACGTCGCAGGGGTGTGCGAGCGCCCCGGTCTCCTGCTCGAGACGTCGCAGCGGCTCGCTCCGCCGGCCCGAGACGACCACCTGGTGACCGGCTTCGCACAACAGCCGGGCCGTGGCCTCCCCGATGCCCGAACCCCCACCGGTCACGACAACAACTCGCTTGTCAGTCACAGTCTGTTCCGGCTCCTTCGCGATCAATGACGTGTCCGAGCCTAGAACCCGCTGATCCCCTGCTGATGACTTTGAGACATGACGGGGTGCTGGGGTAACCCGCGCCCGACTCTCCTGCCAGGTCCACTGCCTCATCCCGGGGGCTGGACACCATGGACGACCAGGAGCTCACGGACCTCCGGGGTCTCTTCGTCCCGCAACGGCCCGGGGGGCTCCCCGCGGAAACGGGTCGCCGTCGCCGGAACCCTGGTCGCGGGCCCCAGGCTCCTGTTCATCGACGAACCGGCGGACTCACTCGACGCCGGTGCGCGCCGGACTCTCGACCTGGCCGTCATGGCCTGCCCCGACGCCGAAGACGCAATGGGCGGGTGCTGATGCGACGGGCTCAACTTCGCTTGAAAAACCGGACATTGTGGTGCGGCGGCAGCCGGGGGGGGCCGCTGTCTTCCCGGTCACCACGGCATCCCACGACGTCCTTCCGCCTCCGCCATGTCGCGCAGGCCCGTCTGCTGTCGCCGCCGAGCTGACGCGCCCGGGCGGCCGGCGGCAGGGCCCGGCCCCGCGCCGACGGTGCGACACTGGACAGCGTGGCGGAGACGGAGCGGCAGCTCACTCAGCGGCTGGAGCGGGTCATCTTGGACCTGCTGGACCGGCGTGCGGCCACTGCCTCGATCTGTCCGTCCGACGCCGCACGCGAGGCCTACGAAGGCGACGACGACGGCTGGCGGGCCCTGATGGAACCGACCCGCCGGGCCGCGTGGCGCCTGGTGGACGGCGGTCAGGTCGAGGTGACCCAGTCCGGCCGGCCCGTCACGGAGACGGAGGCCCGCGGCCCCCTCCGCATCCGCCGCCCGGCCCGGTAGCGTCCCGGCTCCGGCCGAACCCGTCCGGACGAGCAGCCCCCGGCGCCGGCCGCGTACTGCCGCACCCTTGCCGGTGCCGCGCCGAGGTCGATCCGCCGCCGGCCGTCTGGAAGGGTGTCGCCCGAGAGGTCGGCGCGATGTCGAGAACGTGCCGCCGGCTCCGTCCCGGGGACGCCATCGGCCACCACCGGCCGCACGAGGAAGAAGGAGAGATCACCATGGCGATTCAGCGGATGGACAACGTCGGGATCGTCGTCGAGGACCTGGATGCCGCCGTCGCGTTCTTCGTGGAACTCGGTCTGGAGCTGGAAGGCAGGGCGGAGATCGAGGGCCCCTTCGCCGACCAGTGCACCGGGCTCGACGGCGTCCGCTGTGACATCGCGATGCTCCGGACGCCGGACGGTCACAGCCGGCTCGAACTGGCGAAGTACCGCAGCCCCGCGGTGATCACCGCGGGGCCGCGCGACCGGCCGCACAACGTTCTGGGCACGCACCGCGTCATGTTCGCCGTCGACGACATCGAGGACACCGTTGCCCGCCTGCGCGCCCACGGCGCCGGACTCCTCGGCGGGATCGCCCGGTTCGAGGACAGCTATCTGCTCTGCTACGTCCGCGGCCCGGAGGGCATCATCGTCGGACTGGCCGAGCAACTGCGCTGAGTGAGGAACCCGGCGTGCGCCCCGGGGAGCTACTTCGGGTCGCGGGCGAACAGCGACCTGGACCAGACGTAGCCGAGTGCGCTCAGCCCCAGGCACCAGGCGACGGCCAGCCAGCCGTTGTGGCCGATCCCGGTGCCGAGGAGCAGGCCCCGGAGGGTCTCGATCGCCGGGGTGAAGGGCTGGTACTCGGCGACCGGCTGGAACCAGCCCGGCATCGTGTCGACCGGGACGAAGGCGCTGGACAGCAGCGGCAGGATCATCAGCGGCATGGCGTTGTTGCTGGCCGCCTCGGCGTTCGGGCTGGACAGGCCCATCCCCACGGCGATCCAGGTGAGCGCCAGGGACATGAGGACCACGAGTGCGAAGGCCAGGATCCACTCCACGGCGGTGGCGTCGGTGGAGCGGAAGCCGATGGCCACGGCCACGGCACCGACGAGGGCCACGCTCATCGCGCACTGGATCACGCTGCCGACGACGTGCCCCACGAGCACCGAGCCGCGGTGGATCGCCATCGTGCGGAAGCGGGCGATGACGCCCTCGTTCATGTCCATGGAGACGGACACCGCGCTGCCGATCGTCGTGCCGCCGATGGTCAGCATCAGGATCCCCGGGAAGAGATACGCGAGGTACTCGGACCGGTCCCCGCCTCCGCCCCCCATGCCGGCGCTCATGGTGTCGCCGAAGATGTAGACGAAGAGCAGCAGCAGCACGATCGGGCTGAGCAGCAGGTTCAGGGTGAGGGAGGGATAGCGGCGCACATGCAGGAGGTTGCGGCGCAGCATGGTGGACGAGTCGCGCAGGGCGAGGGAGAGGGAGCTCATCGGGCAGCCTCCTCGGGCTGGTCGGTCCGGTTCGGCTGGTCGGTCCGGTCGGGCCGGTCCGCGGTCAGGGCGAAGAACACGTCGTCGAGGTCGGGGGTGTGCACGGTCAGCTCGTCCGCCTCGACGCCGGCCGCGTCCAGCCAGTCGAGGATGGAGCGCAGTTCGCGCTGGCTGCCGTCGCTGGGGATCTGCAGGGCGAGCAACTCGTCGTCCCGGGCGACCTCGCGCAGGGCCCCGGCCGCGCTCCGGTAGGCGGCCGGGTCGTCGAAGCGCAGGCGGACGTGTCCGCCCGGGACGATCCGCTTGAGCTCGTCGGCGGTGCCCTCGGCGGCGATGACGCCGTCGTGCAGGACGGCGATCCGGTCGGCGAGTTCGTCGGCCTCCTCCAGGTACTGGGTGGTGAGGAAGACGGTGACGCCGCCGGTGACCAGTTCGCGGATGATCTGCCACATGTTGTGCCGGGAGCGCGGGTCCAGGCCGGTGGTCGGCTCGTCGAGGAAGATGATCCGCGGATCGCCGACCAGGGTCATGGCGATGTCCAGGCGCCGCTTCATGCCGCCGGAGTAGGTGGAGGCGGGCTTCTTCGCCGCCTCGGTGAGGTCGAAGCGCTCCAGCAGCTCGGCGGTCACCCGCCGCCCCTCGCGCTTGGACAGGTGGTGCAGGTCCGCCATGAGGAGCATGTTCTCCTCGCCGGTGATCAGGCCGTCGACGGCGGAGAACTGACCGGTGACACCGATCGCGGCGCGCACGCCCTGCGGGTCGGCGGCCAGGTCGTGGCCGGCCACCTGGGCCTGTCCTTCGTCGGCGCTGATGAGCGTGGAGAGGATCTTCACGGCGGTGGTCTTGCCGGCGCCGTTCGGCCCCAGCAGGGCGAATACCGACCCGGCCGGAATGTGCAGATCGATGCCGTCGAGGACGGTCTTGTCGCCGTACGACTTGCGCAGGCCGGTTACGGAGACGGCTGTCGACGAGCCGTGCGAAATGGATGTGGGCATGACAGATGAAGGCATGAGGCCCTCCGTGAGAAGCCTGAATGGAGTGAGGTGAGATCGGCCGGAACGGGCGCCGCTAGCCCTTGGCGCGGAAGACGTCGATGTTGCCCCAGTTGGTCCGCGCGCGGACCTTGACCGTGTCCTCGGTCCGCTCGGGGGCGTCGGAGGCGGTGAGCGTGTTGCGCACGAGCCCACGGTTGGAGCTGACGTCCAGCCAGGCGGCGGCGCCCTCGCGGATGCCGATCTCGATGGAGCCGTTGGAGGTCTCCAACTGGACGTCGCCGCGGGCGACTTCCGAGACCCGGAGGACACCGTTGGTGGCGGTGCCGGTGACGGACGCCTCGGCACACGCGATGTCGATGGCGCCGTTGGCACCACTCACCCGCAGCTCGCCCGACACGACGCCGACGGTGGTGTTGCCGTTGGAGTTCTTCAGGACGGCGGGGCCGTCGATGGTGCCGACGCGCAGATTGCCGGAGCTGGTGGTGATCTCGGCCTTGCCCTCGACCCGGTCGACGACGATCGAGCCGTGGGAGGCGGTCAGCTGGACCGGCCCGGCGGCGTCGAGGCGGACGTCGCCGACCGAGGTCTTCACCCGGACCTCGCCGAGCCGGCCGTCGCCGAGCACCTGGGCCCACGCGCCGGTCACTTCGACATGTGACCCCGCGGGCAGTTCGACGGTCACGTCGACGACACCGGAGGGACCGATCATGCGGCGCTCCTTGGTCCTGACGGTCAGGACACCGCTCGCGAAGCCCACCTCGGTCTGCTCGGCCGCCCGCACGTCCTTGTCCCGCTCCGGGTCACGGGGGCGCGCCTCGACGACCGTGTCGAGGCGGTCGCCCGCGGTGAGCCGGAGGGAGCCGGCGCCCACGTGGGCGACGACCGAGATCGCTTCGGGAGTGTCGTAAGAAGGCATGGCTGTCCCGTCCTCTTGAGTCTTCGGGGCGTCCCTGCTGGTGGGACGTGATGCACGTGCGGTGCTGGTATCTCCGGGGTGCGGGCGGGGCGCGGCTAGCGCACCCAGCCCGTGAAGCTCTGTCCGACGTTCTGGGTCCTGCCCGGCGTACGCGGCCGGGTTCCGCCGTCGACCGCGGCCGACACGGCGCGGACCAGCCACGCGTTGACCGACAGCCCCTCGCGGTTCGCGGCCTCCTCGGCGCGAGCCTTGAGGTGGGCCGGCAGGCGCAGATTGACGCGGGCGGTGCCGCCTTCGTCGCCCTCGGCCGGGGTCTTGAGCGGTTCGAGGGGTGCGGCCGGCTCCGCGGGGGTGCCGCTCTGGGCGGGCGGCGGTGTCACGACGAAGTCGGGGTCGAGCCCGCGCAGCCGTACGTCGACCGAGCCGGGGGCGAGTTCGCGGGTGATCTCGTCCATCGCGACGGAGAGCACGTTGAGCATGACCAGCCGGGTCGCCGACTCCAGGGGAGCGGTAAGCCGCTCGGCCAGCTCACGGGCGTCGTCGCCTCCGGCTTCCGCAGCCACCGCGAGTTCGCGGCGGAGGTTGTCGACATACGGGGTGAGATCCATGACGCCATCATGGCACCACTATGGCGCCATGCGCAACCCTCACAGGCATCACATCGGAAGCGCGACCACCTTGGGCGCCCCCACCTGCACAAACATGGAATGGCGCCGGATGGCACCACCTGGCACCACCCGGCGCCATGTGACGCCAGACTGTTTTGCCGTCGGCTATACCGCCGACGCACGAGCGCATAGCGCGGGACGGACCGGCACGCGGTGGCCGGCGCGGCGCGAGAGGAAGAGTTCTTCGACCGGCCTGCCGCCATCGGCCTCCGTGAGAGCGTGGCGCCATCGGGCGACCTGCTCGGCTGCGACTTTCCGACAAGCAGGGGTGAGCAGCCCTGCCGTCACGGCATCAGCGCGATCAGCACAGGTCACGGTGATCCGCATCGGCAACCGCACCGCTCCCGGCCGGAGCCGGCGGTCCGCCGCGGTCACCCGCCTCCGTCGGTCCCGGCGGCGTACGGTGACACGGTGGTGTGGGTCCCGTCCGGGGCGACCATCACCGCGTGCCCCACGCTGTGCAGCATGGGCAGGTCGGAGGGATGGTCGCCGTAGGCCCAGCAGTCGGCCGGGTCGATGTCGGGGTGGCGGGCGAGGAGTTGGCGCACCAGGGTGCGCTTGCCCTCGCCGATGGCCGGGGGGCCGATCAGTTCGCCGGTGAGCAGCGGCCCGCAGCGTTCGAGTCTCGCGCCGAGAGCGAACCGCGCCCCGACCGCCTCGGCGATGACGGCCAGCAGCGGCGGGAAGGTGCCGGAGACCAGGGCGACGGACGCACCCTCGGCCCGGTGCCGGCGCAGTGCGGCCAGTGTGGTGGGGAGATAGAAGCCGTCGGCCCGGCTGTGCTCCCGGTACCACCGGCGGGCCGCGGCCTCGGCCTCCGCGGCCGGGCAGCCCCGGAAGGCACGGTGGAAGCGGCGGTTGGCCTCCGCGCGGGGCAGACCGGCCAGCGCTCCGAGCAGTTCGCCGGCCCGGCGCACTCCGTCCGCGCCGTGCATCCGCGCGAAGTGGTCGCGGAGGAAGTCCGGGCCGCTCTTGCGGCCGATCAGCGTCTCGTCCACGTCGAAGAACACCAGCCGGCGAGGGCCCTCGGAGCGTGCCCGCGCAGCGGGCCGGGAGGGTGTGGGGCGGGGAGGCGGCGCCGCGGGTCGCGGGGACCGGTTGCGCCCGCTGCGGGTGTCAGTGGACACCGGCGACCACCTCCGCCGGCGACGAGTGCGCCATGAACCGGGGCTCGGCCGCCGGCCCGGCCGCCTGCTCGGGAGGGTCTTCGAAGTCGGCGAACACCGAGTCGGCGTACAGGGCCGCCGCGGTCTCCCGGCGCACGGCCTGGTGCGCGGCCAGCACGTGGACGTCGCGCCAGGTGCGCTCCAGCGGCCCGGGGCCGCCGCACGCGTGGGTTCCGGCCGCGCGGAACAGCCGCTCGACGGCGGTGACCAGGTGCTGTGCGGCGGCCGCCGCGACCCGGCGGTTGCGGGCCACGTCCCGCTCGGCGCGGGTGCCCGAGTCGGCCCGCAGCGCCGCGTCCCCGAGCAGCAGTTCGGCGGCCTCGATGTCGTCAGCCGACTGCGCCAGCGTCAGCTCGAGCGTGGCACGCTCCGAGGGCCGGCCGGCTCCCCTGCGCGCGGCCCACGCGGTCCACTCCCGCAGGGCGTGGCGGGCCGCCCCGAGGGCGGGCGCGCACAGCAGCAGTCCCGTCCCCAGGTGCGCCGGGGCGGTGTGGCAGCGGGACCGTCCGGGCCCGGGAGAGCCCGCCAGCACGTCCGGCAGCGAGCAAGTACGGTGATCGGGGACCACCACCGGGCCGTCGAGGACCGCGGTGTGGCTGCCGGTGCCGCGCATTCCGGTGCTGCGCCACGTCTCCCGTTGGTGGATCTCGGCGGCGGGGACGGCGAAGAGCCGGCTCCGGCCGCCGGGTAACCGCGGTTCGTCCGGTTCCGGGGCCGCGAGCAGCAGCCAGTCCGCGTCCGCGATCCCGCTGACGCACTCCCAGGTGCCGCTGAGCAGCCATCCTCCGGAGCAGCGGGCTGCCGAGCCGGAGGGCCGCAGTCCGGCGGCGATCCGCACATCGGGCGATCGGCCCCAGAGGTCGAGCTGCCCTTCGAGGGGCAGGTGGGCGGCGTATCTGCCGTGGGTCGCCCACAGGGCGGCGCACCACGCGGCGGACGCGCACCCCTCGCCGACGGCCGCCACCTCGGCGAGGAGGTCGCTGAACGTTCCCTCGGTACCGTGCCAGACCCCGGGCACGAAGTGACGGGCGAAACCGGCGCGGGTCAGCAGCGTGACGGTCTCCGCGGACAGCCGGCCGGTGGCGTCCGCCGCCGACGCGTGTGCCGCGGCGGAGGCCACGGCGCCCGCCAGCTGTACGCGCGCCCGTGGCGCGCCACCCTGTGCCCCCTGGCCTGTGCAGATTTGACTCCGGTTCACCTATCGCTCTCCTTTGCTCCACGACTAGAATTCGTTCGGGAACGAATCTTTCTCGGCCGGTCCTTCACCACCGGGCCGGGGTGAAGGAGGTGATCAGCGTGGTCAAGCAGGCGCGTGCCCTTCGGACGCACGATCGCGTCCTCGACGCCGCCGCGTACGAGTTCGCACGCTACGGCTACGTCAACGCGAACCTGCAGCGCATCGCCGACCGGATCGGGTTGACCAAGGGCGCCCTGTACGGGCACTTCTCCAGCAAGGAGAAGCTGGCCGCCGCGCTGACGGAACATCTGTCCCGGAGCGTGCGGACGCTGCTGGACGAGGCCAGGACCTCGCCCGAGCCGGCCACGAGCCGGCTGGAGGCGCTGGTGCTCGGACTCGGCCGGCTCTTCGAGACCGACCACAGGGCGCAGGCGGCCCTGCGGCTGGAGGTGGAGGCGGCTCGGGCGGCCGACACGGTGGCTCCTCTCCTGAGCGACACCCATGGCATCGCGCTCGAACTCGTGGGCGAGGTGCAGCGCGGACGGCACTGGGACGAGGCACCGCCGGCCGACGCCCTGGCCGATCTCATCGTCGCTGCGTTCTGCACCGCGCTGTGGACCGGCGCCTGCGCGGGCCCGGACCGGCCCGGGCCCAGCGTCGCCGCGATGTGGGGCGTGCTGACGCGCGTGGTGGGGACACGCGCATCAGCCTGAGCCCCGACGACCCGTGCGCCCCCGGGGCCCGGGCTGGTGGGCCGCCGCTACCAGGAGGCCGGGACGGCCGCCGCCGGGCGGGTGCCCACGCAGGCCCAGGCGGTCCGTGCGCGGGCCAGTACGGTGTCACCCTGAACCGCCGAGACGGACAGCTGAAACGTTTCCTGCGGACGGGCGCCTGACGCGCACTCATCGACCACCAGCCGGGTGGGCCGGTCGAACTCGCCGAAGGCCAGGCACTGCACCGTGGTCCGGGCCAGCGCGAAGGACAGGTCGGCGAACGGGCCGTCGCACGCCTCGTGCACCTTGAGGTGGCCGAGCTGGCGGAAGCCCTCCAGCATCACCATCATCGGGATGTGGTCGGTGGGGTGGTCGAAGAGCACCGCGTGGTCGCGGTCCACGCGCAACCGCCACTCGCCGGACCTAGCGGCCTCTTCCAGGACGCAGTCCCGCCAGCGCAACCGCCCCACCCGGTGCGGGGGCGTGCGCGGCGCCCCGGAGGCGGCCGTCCGCGCCGGTACGGTGGCCGGCGTGTCCGCGGCACCGCCGCCGAGCCGGCGCAGCAGGCGGTAGCGCCGTTCGTCCACCATCAGCATGCTGATGGTGCCCCAGCCGCACGCGCGGCCGCCGACGACGAGCCGGAAGTCCATCCGGGCCCCGTTCCTGCCCCGCGCGTCGTCGCCGTCCCAGGTCCACTCGCCCACCAGGAACACCGAGAGCGGTACGCCCTCGACCCGCAGGGCGGCGGGGTCGGTGATCTCGAAGTCGATGTCGCGGCCGATGAAGCGCCGGCCGAGCGGCACACCGCAGTGCCGGTGGGCGACGTAGACCATCCCCTGACGCAGGGTCTCCGCGAACAGCAGGGGATCGCTCAGACCGTTCTCGTCCGGGTGGTAGAGCGCATGGTCGCGCGGCCACTGGGCGGCGACGACGAACTCGCGGTCACCGGCACGGGCGCCGTCGGTGACGAACACCTCCGCGACGGAGCTGCGGTGCACCAGCTCACGCGTCACCGGACGTGCAAAGCTCAACGAATCACAGGCGTGGGCCATTGCTGACGCCTGAGGGATGCTGGGATGATTGAGCACGACTGACATCTGGGATTCGCCTCCCCCGTACTGGAAGAACCAGGACCATGCGAACTAACAGACGTGCGGCGCCCTTCGGCACGAAATTAATATACCTTCGGGAAGGTATCTTGCAAGGCTCGGGCGGAGCACAGCGGATGATCGGTCATTTCTGCTGGTCAGAGGGGCGAAACCCGCGAAGTGTCCGCACCTGCCCCGGCCCCATCCCCCCACGAACCGGCCACCGAAAGCAGCGGACGGCACGGCACGAATGGACGTCATGAGCGAACACAGCGACGCGACACAGAGCTCGCCCATCTCCGGCGGCACCTCGGTCGACGACACCTCGCACCTCAAGCAGGAGCGCGCCATCCGCACCCGGCGCACCATCCTCGACGCGGCCGCGGAGGTCTTCGCCCGGCACGGCTACCCGAACGTCACCATCAAGGACATCGCCGACGGCGCGGAGATGACCAAGGGCGCGGTGTACTTCCACTTCTCCAACAAGGAGGCCCTCGCGGTCGCCGTGACGGAGGAGTTCTACCGCAGGCTCAACGAGATCGTCTCCCCCGCGCTCGAGGGCGACCACTCCTCGCCCTCGACGGTGGTGGACGTGCTGCTGCGCACCGCGTGCGGGTTCCGCGACGACGTCTACGTCAAGGCGGGGGCGCGCCTGCAGATCGAACGTCCCTACATCAAGGCGGAGATGCCGGTCCCGTACGTCGGTTTCACGTCACTGATCGTAGAACTCCTCCAGGAGTGCCGGGCCGCGGGCCGGCTGCCGGAGAGCGCGGTGCCCGAGGCCCTGGCCAGGGTCCTGGTCTCCGCCCTGTTCGGCGCCCAGCACATCTCCTGGGTGCAGAACGACCGGGCCGACATCGTGGAGCGGGTCGAGGAGATCCTCGACGCCTTCGCCCTGCTGTCGGTGCCGGCGCGGTAGGGCCGTGTGGCCGGGAAGGTGCGGCCTGAGCCGGTGAACCGCTCCGGTCGCCGCGCCCGCCGCGCCGTCCGGCGGCGGGCCGGACGGTTCAGTCCAGGAAGGCGGCCTCTATCCAGCGACGCAGGGCGCCCGGACGCATGCGGTGCAGCCGGTCCACGCTGTCGGACACCTCGTGCGGGCCGCCGACCGACAGGAACTTCTCCCGCACCAGGTCCGCGTGCCGGACCCGGGTCTCCGGGCCGGCCGCACCGACCGGAATCAGCCGGGTGCGCGACACCGTACGGCCGTCGGTCAGCCGGACGGTGACCCGGGCACCGGTGGCCTTCGCGGCGCGGGAGAAGTCCCGGTCGTCGGCGCTCAGCGGGCCAAGCAGGTCGACCAGCTCGTCCCCGCCGAAGCCGCGCAGCCACGGCACGGCACGCTCCCCCGCCTCCCGTACCGCCTCACCGAACGGGGCGTCGGACAGGAACAGTTCGCGCGTCATCTCCGTGTCGTGCTCCAGGCGCACCCGCCGGGCCAGCGCCCAGCGGGCCGGGTCGTCCAGGTGCGGGGAGGAGAAGTCGTCCACGGTGAACTCGCCGGTGAGCAGGGTGGTCGCGACGGGGTAGGGCACGTCGAGGACCAGGGCGCCGAGCGGGGAGCCCGGACCGTTGACGTACCGGGCGGCGCGCTCACCGGCGAAGAGGGTGTACAGGGACGCCTCGACGACCACCTCGGCCACGTCCTCGGGCCGCAGGCCGCCCAGTTCCCGGTGGATCTCGGCGGCGCAGTCCACGGCCGCGTCGATGCCCGGCCCGCCGGGGTGCATCTTGAAGGAAAGCGTGTCGGTGTGCCAGCGCCGGCCCAGTCCCTTGGCCACCGCCTGCGGCAGCGGCACGGTGGCGAACCGGGCGAGGAAGCCGTCCTCGTGCTCGACGATGTCCGGAGCGCCGCGCAGCCCCGCGTACGCCGCGTCGCAGGCGTCCATGGCGGTGCGCACCGGCGTGAAGGTGTTGAACAGACGGGCGTCGCTGGCCAGGAAGGCGCGCATCAGGGGCCAGTTGGGCATGGCGAAGGCCAGCCCGAAGGCGTTCTCGAAGAGCGCGGCCGGGGCCCGGTCGCAGTGCAGCCGGCCGGCCACCGCGCCCGCCAGGTGCGTGTGCACCGCGCTCTGGCCGCGCAGCGGGCCCAGGGTGGCCGAGGCGGTGATGCGGGCCGCGCACTCGTTGGCCGCGACGACGGCGGTCAGCAGGGACAGCCCGTCGAGCCGGCGGGTGTAGGCGAAGGCGAGCGGTACCGCGACGGTGGAGTTCGACAGGTGCCCGGCGTAGGCGGTGTCGTCGAGATTGAGCCAGGACCCGAGGGCGGCGAAGACGCCCGCGGCGGTGCGCGGGTCACGCTGCATGGGGTGCCCGAAGGCCGCCACCAGCCGTCGTCCCAGCGGGTGCTGGAGCCCGGCCCTGATGGATGCGGCCTGCGAGAGCACCTGACTGGCGGCGAGCTTCAGCACCCGGCACGGGATGTGCTCGGGGCGCAGCGTCGCCGCCCACTGGGACAGTTCACGCAGCGGGGTGTCGGTGGGCCGGCGAGGACGCCTGGGCGCGGTGCTCCCCCAGTCGTCGCACAGCGCCCTGGCCACGCTCTCACCGAGTACTGCCGTCATGGCGCGAGGCACCTCTCTTGCCGTACGCCGGCCGGGGCGTGCCGTGGCCGGCGGCTGGTCGCTCCGGGAGGGTGGAAGCGGCGGCGGGAGCACCGTCGGCCGGTGCTCCCGCCGCCGCGGGAGGGGTTCAGGCGGCCGGCACCTTGTCCAGGAAGCCGTAGACGGCCTTGATGCGGCCCGCCTCGTCGGCGACCAGGACGTCGAAACCGATCGCGATGGGCTCGGCACCGGGCTCGGTGACCAGGCCCCACTGGAACCGGGCCTGATTGTGGTGGGCGTCGACCGTGCCGTGCAGTTCGAAGGTCAGGCCCTTGAACTGCTCGCGGGCCCCCGCCACCACCGCGCCGAAGCCCTCGTGGCCCTCGACGGCGGCGAGCGGGTCGATGTACGGGGCGTCGGCGGTGAACAGCTCGGCGATGGCCGCCGCGCGCTTGTCGGCGTCCGCCTCGTTCCAGATGGCCAGGTAGCGGTCGACGGTGGTGGTCAGGTCGCTCATGTGTGTTCTCCTCGTTTCCGTTGGTGCGGGTGACCCGACGTGCCGTCGCCAGGCGTGCGGTACGACGGGGGTTCTGGATGTCTCAGGGGGTCTCGGGGCGGTCCAGGGCCGGGGCCCACACGGGGAGGGCGCCGGGGAGGACCTCGAAGGTGGCCGTGGAGCCGATGCCGTGCTGGTACTCGCCGTCGTGCTCCAGCGGCAGCCGGCGGCCGTCGGTGCGCTCCACGGTGATGGTCCGGCCGCGCGCGTACCGCGTGGCGGGGTGGCCGATGTGGGCGGCGGTCAGGGTCAGCCGCGGCACGTCGGCCGCGGCGATCCCGTCTCCGATGACGCAGACGTCGAGCAGGCCGTCGTCGAGCAGCGAGTCGGGCAGGACGTTGAACCGGCCGCCGCGGTAGGGGCCGCCGCCGACGTTCGCGAGGACGGTCGGGCCCTCGTGCACGACCCGCCCGTCGACGGTGACCCGGCCCGGGTACGGCGCGTAGCCCGCGGCGGTGTCGGCGAAGGCGCGAGCGTACCGCTCGCGGCCGGTCAGCGGCAGGTCTCGGGCGGTGATCAGCGCGTCGGCGATCACACCGGAGCAGGCGCCCAGGTAGACGTACTGACGGGTCTCGGCGAGACGGGCCAGGTCCAGGCGGCGCGGGCGGGCGCTGCCGCCGATGCCGGAATCGGTGAGGATCGCCTTGAGGGACTCCGTCCAGGGGCGGTCGCCCCACAGCATCTTGTAGCCGGAGTTGCCGGTGCCGCCGGGCACCACCGCGAGCGTGGCGCGCCCGGAGGCGGGCACCAGGCCCTGGACGGCCTCCCGGACGGTGCCGTCGCCGCCGATGACGACGACCAGGTCGGGGGCGCCGGTGTGCCGTTCGAGAGCCCTCCGCACCGCGACGGTGGCGTCACCCGGTCCGGTGGTCGGGTGCACCTCGGTGCGCTCCAGGTACGAGTCGCACAACTGGCGCACCTGTTCCACCCGTTCCGGGCTGTGGCTGCCGGAGGCCGGGTTGGCCAGGACCAGGGCCCGGGTCGGGACCGGGGCTGCTGTATCTGCCATGCGGGCGTACTCCTTCGTCGGACGGTGCCGGCGGGTCCGGGGCCGGGGCCGCGCCTGCGGCTCCGGGCCCACGACGTCGACTCTGCCGCCGACCGCTGTCACGGCGCTGACGTGCGGCTGACGCCACGAGGCGCACGGGGACGCGGGGCTGGGACACGCCGGGCACGGGGACGCGGGGCCGAGGGCATGCCCGGCCCGCCGCGGACGCCCGCGGTACGCCGGACCGGGCGCCGCGGGCACCCTCGGCGGGGCGCCGGGCGCCGCGCCCGGAGTCGGCCCGGGCGCCCGGTCCGCGGGCGCGAGAGACACGTGTGCGAGGTGGCTCGGGGGTGGGAGCGAGGGGAGGGCAGGGCGCGAGCCGGGCAGAATGCCCGGCTGTGGGCGACCGGATCACCCTGGTGGGCGTCGGCGGCATCGAGAACGCCGAGGACGCCTGGCAGTGCATCCTGGCTGGTGC
>NZ_JBEZOK010000019.1:0-170373 GCF_040706515.1 Streptomyces sp. NPDC047880
TCGGACCCGAACACCTCCTGCTGCCACAACACGTAATCCGCGTACTGCACCGGCAACGGCACCCACCCCGGCACCCGCCCCTCACACCGCGCCCCATACGCCACCGACACATCCCGCGCCAACGGCCCCATCGACCAGCCATCACCCGCGATGTGATGCACCACCAGCACCAGCACATGCTCATCCGCACCGACCCTGAACAGCCAGGCACGAAGCGGTATGTCGGTGCTCAGCTCGAAGACGTGGCGCACTGCCTCCGCCACCGCGCCGTCCAGTTCATCCGGTCGCACGTCTGCGACGGTCAGTGCGAAGCCGGCCTCCTCCACCGGCAGGATCCGCTGATACGGCTCGCCGTCCGTCTCCGCGAACACCGTGCGCAGTACCTCATGGCGCTCCAGCACATCCCGCAGCGCGCTTTCCAGGGCATCCCGGTCCAGTCGGCCCGACAACCGCAGGGCCATCGGAATGTTGTACGTCGCGCTCGGACCTTCCAGCTGCGTCAAGAACCACAGCCGGCGCTGCGCGTACGACAACGGGATCATCGGGATTCCTCCTGTTTACGCGTGACCGCGGCGGGGGTCATGTTCCCCATTCGAAGGTGTCCCACCTGAGGGGCATGCCTTCGCACCTCCGCATGAGCGGCGGCTTGATATTCAACTGCCGTTTTCGTCAAGAACAGCAGGTGTTCTGAATGCGAGCAGGAAAGTCTGGTCCGTTCACCGGTCGTGCGGCGGCATTCGGATGGTCAGGGCGACGGCGACCCGCCGACGGCATTGTTCCTCGCCGTCGACCGGCACCGGAAGACGGGGCGGTCGGGTCGTCGAACGGGTCGGCCATCCGTCATCCCTTACAAGACGTGTCCACGGGCGGCCGTGGGCGGAGCCAGTTCACTATGGTCCAGGCCGCATGTCTGATCAATGCCGGTGATCGAATTCGCTGACCGTTCAACTGCTCCCCGACCGCACTTGAACAGGCGTGGCCGGCCCCTGTGAGGCATTGCCCGCTTGCCGTCGGGGCGTCACCTCTTGGGATTCCAGGCTTTGCGGGATGTGCGCGCCGGAGATGGGTGGAGCATCCGCTTTGACACGATATCCGAGCTTTGGAGTGCTCACCCCGTCGCCGTTTTCACCCTGGATGCACGCACACTCACGCCTCGTAATGCCCAGAATACGGAACTGTCGACTCCGAATAAACTCGCCTGCCGCCGCACAGATGTGAATGTAGGGTGGACGCCGAACAGCGTCTGGCAATCGTCGTACGATCGCGTGTCGGCCACCCAGTGGCCGTTAACGGCCGTATAGACACCGGTCCCACTCACCCCGTTGCTCCAAGTTCTCGTAAAAGTACGTGGCACGACCCGGCCCATGCACGGCACGACCCACGAACAGCAGTTCCGAGATACTGATTAATCTGGGGGTTGATCTTGACGCAATCCGGAAGTGAAAGGGCCATATCAAGACCGGAGCACGGATCCAGGACTTCGGGCAGCCGGATCACGACCGTACCCACCGCGTCACTGCTGCCGGGTGACTCGCCTCGCACCGAGGGCGTGAACGCCCAGCACATCGCCCGGCTCGCCGAAATCGAAGGGCCCTTACCCGCCGTGCTGGTGCACCGACCGACGATGCGGGTCATCGACGGAATGCACCGCTATCTGGCCGCACTTTCGAACGGCCAGAAGACTATCGAGGTCGAGTTCTTCGACGGAACCACCGAAGAGGCGTACCTCCGGGCCGTGCAGGCGAACTCGGTTCACGGCCTCCCGCTCTCCCCCGCCGAACGCAAAGCGGCAGCCGCCCGGATCATCGCGTCCCTGCCCCACATGTCCGACCGCGCGATCGCCAAGGCGGCGGGGCTGGGTGCCAAGGCCGTGGCCACCATCCGCCGCCGGATGGACGAGACACCCCAACTCAAGGCCCGCGTCGGCCAGGACGGCAAGGTCCGTCCGCTCAACAGCGCCGAGGCGCGGTACCGGGTCGCCGAGCTGCTGGCCGAGCGTCCCGATGCCTCCCTGCGTGAACTGGCGCGGCTCGCCTGCGTCTCACCGGCCACCGTCAGCGACGTCCGACGACGTCTCGCCTCCGGCGAACCGCCCGCCCCGGAGCGCTCGGGGGCCAGGAGCCAGGCGGACAAGGGCCCGGCCGCGGGCCGGACCGCCGTACCTCCCCAGCCGGCCGGGCGTAAGCCGCACCGCCGGATGCGTCTGGTGGCGCAGGATCCGGGGGTCGTGCTCGACAAGCTGTCGCGTGACCCGTCCCTGCGTCACAGGGAGGAAGGGCGGCGGCTGCTGCGGCTGCTCCAGCAGCACGCGATCGCCACGCAGGAATGGCCCGCGCTGAGCACCTCCCTGTCGGGCCACTCCAGGGAGACGGTGGCGAGTCTCGCCCGGGAGTACGCCAAGACATGGCTCGGCTTCGCGCAGGAGCTGGACGAGCGTCTGCGGGCGGGGCTTCTCGCCAGCGGGTGAGGACGTTCGCCCGACCTGGTGCAGGGGCACCCACCGACGGCCGCGGACATGCTCGGCTCGCACCGGTGAGGAGCCTGGACCCGGGTGATCCGGCTGTCTCTGTCACGGTAATCGGCCCGGGACCGGCTGTGGCCGGAACAGGAAACCGCCCCAACCCGGCATGGCGTCCGTCACCGGCCGCCAGGTGCCTTCCTGCCAGCCGTGCATCGTGTACGACAGGGAGACGGTGAGGCTGCGGACGGTGTCGGCCGTGCGCCGCCGGTCGGGGCGTCGGCGCCCCCACCGCAGGAGCAGAGCGGGGCGGTCGCGCAGCAGTGTCGCGAACGCCCCGAGCAGGACGCCCAGTTCGTCCTCGCCGAACTGGATCCGGATGAAGTCGACCCGTGTCAGGTCCTTCCTCCGGCAGAGATCGTCCAGGGTGGCCGCCCGTGGGCCGCCCGGGCGTCCCGGCACGAGACGGTGCACCTGCCCGTCCGGGCCGGCGAGGCTCCTCAGTGCCGCGGTGCACCGCGCGCAGCCGGCCCCGACGTCCACGCAGACGGCGCCGGGTGACACGAGCTGGTCCAGTCCCGGGGCCTCCGGATGGGGCACGGGCCGGTGTGGCCGGCCCTGGGCGACCGGAGAGGCGGGTCCCGGTTCCCGGGAGTGCCGGAGCCCTGGCAGCGCGACGACGGAACCGCGCGGGTCATCCGCAGTGGGGAGCTCGGATGCCTCGGTCGGCGGCCCGTCGGCGCCCTTGCGCCCCGGCCCTCCGTGGTCTGCCACTGCTCATCAGTCCTTCCGGGTCGTGTCACCGCGCCGGCGTCGTGGCCGGGCGGCCCGTTGACGGTTCGAGGCTAGGTTCCTCACCCGCCGGACCGCGTCCCCCGCGGTGACGACCCCGTGTCCTTCGCGGCGCCACGTCCTCCCGTCCGGGACCGCCGGAGGGTGTCCTCCCCTGGGTGTGTCATCCCGGGGGAGGACGCCTCAGGGCGGGGCCCTTCGGGCCGGTACCCACAAGAGGCGGAAGTTGGTTGGCGGAGGGTGGGTGCGTCGCGTGGCTCACCGGGCGGCCAGCCTGTGACGGCCGACCGCCTGGCACAGGGCCTGGAGGTCGTCGCCGCCGAGAGCGCCGGGCCCGCCTCCGTGCCCGGCCAGTTCGATGAGCAGGGTGTCACCCAAGTGTTCCGAGGTGCCCACGAGGTGCGGTCGCGTGCGGTGTCCCGCGGGCTGCTCGGACGGTACCGGAGGGTGGAACTCGACTCCCGCTTGCAGGAGTTCGCGGGCCGCGCGGGCGATGTCGTCCGCCCCGAAGGAGAGTCGCTGCTCCGCGCGGTGCGCGGGGGTCGGCTGCGGTGACGCCCCGTGGCGGAGGTCGGTGTGCGGCTCCGACGCCACGACGGTGAGGGTCATGCCGCCCTGGAGTCCGGCGAGTTCCACCGCGTGCGGCGTCAGGTCCGGTGCGGAGTCCCTTCGCGGCCTGCGCGGGATCAGCCCGAACCCTTCCTCGTACAGGCGGACGCACTCCTGGAGGTTCGTCGCCCCGACACCGGTCGTCACGCCGTCGAGTCGCGCGACGGGGGCCGCGGACACCTCGCGGCGGGGGCTCTGTGGGAGCCGCGCCCAGCGGTGGCCGCCCGGCCGGCCCGGCCGGGTGTGTCCGGCGGGCAGCAGGGTGTGGGTCATGCCGCCGGCCCCCGCGAGGATCGGATTGCCGCGTGCGGAGCCGACCTCACGGGCGCCGGCCCGCAGGGCCCGCTCCGCTGTCGCGGTGACGTCCGTGCAGTGCAGTGCGATGTCGGCGATGCCGTCGCCGTGTGCGTCCAGGAATCCCCAGGTGGCGGGGCCGGAGGTGACGACGAGGGAGGCGGTGCCCTGCTTCAGCAGCAGGGAGCTGCGGCCGGGGGCGACGGAGTCCGCCACGCAGTCGAATCCCAGGGCCGAGACGAGGTACTGGGCGGTCCGCTGCTTGTCCTTGGCGTACAACTCGACGTACGCGATGCCGTGCCCTGCCATAGGTCTTCCTTCCTGCGCGGGGTGGTCCGGTGAGGGCGGTGCCCCCCCCCACTTCGAGAGCCGACGTTCGGTGCGCGGCGTGGCCGCGTACACGTCATGGCCGCGTGCGCGGGGGTCGTGCGTGCGGCGCGCACGGTGCCGGCCTGCGGCTGTCGTGTCCGTGGGGCGTGGACGGTGCCGCGTGGTCAGTACTTGTCGAGGAACTCGATCAGGGCCGCGTTGACCTCGTCGGGGCGTTCCAGGTAGCCGAGATGACCGCAGTCGGCGATCTCCACGAGGTCGCAGCCGGGGATCGCGTCGGCCACCTCGGCGACCAGATGGGGCGGGCAGACGAGGTCGTGGCTGAAGGCGACGGCCCTGCACGGCACCGTGATGCCGCGCAGTGACTCGCGCCGGTCGCCGAGACCGTCGACGGCGGCGGCCTGGCCGGCGGACGAGTGGCCGCCGCCGGTGAGTTCGAAGAGCTCGAGCAGGGGGCTGACGGCGGTGTCGTCGTTGAGGGTCGTCGGGGAGAACATCTCGGTGACCGTCTTCACGGCGTCGTAGCCGGCCGGCAGTTGTACGCCGCTCTCCCGCAGCGCGCGGTCGGCGGCGCTCTGGGCGCGCCGGAAGGCGTCGGAGCGGGCCCGGGAGGCGATCAGGATCGCGGAGCGCACCAGTTCGGGTGCGGCGAGGGCGAGTTCCTGGGCGATCATGGAGCCGAGGGACGTTCCCACGATGTGGCAGGGGCCCAGTCCCAGCTGCTCGATCAGGCCGCGCGTGTCGGCCACCATGTCGGCGAGGCGGTAGTCGCCCGCGGGGGCGTCCGACGGTGCGATGCCCCGGTTGTCGAAGGTGACGGTCTCGTAGCCGGCGCGGTTCAGCGCCGGCGTCTGGTGCATCGTCCATACCCGGCCCGACGCGGACGAGCCCATGATCAGCAGGACCGGCGTGCCGCTGCCGGAGCGCTGGTAGGAGAGCCTCACACCGTTGGTGTTCACGAATGGCATGTCGAGCCCGTTCTCGTAGGGGGCAACAGGCGCTCTCCGTGCGGTCACCACGGAGAGGTCCGGGTGGCCGCCCCGCCGTCGGCCCCCGTCGGTCCCGGCTCGCGGGCCGGGTGTCGTGCTCGGTGGAGCGCGCGGGCTCCGTCACGGCTCACGATGGCATCGCAACTCGGCGGCGATCAAGCGTTGCCGGGTGGGCCGGGACGGGGCCCACGCGGTCGTTCAACCGCTGCGTCCGCGCGGTTGAACGACCGTCCGGGCCGCACCGTCCCTTCCGGCGCGGTGGGGCCGGGCCCGGCGCGAGTGCCGGGGTGTGTGCGGTGTGGGCCGGCGGCACCGGGTGCCGATGAGGGGGTCAGGCGCCGCGCCAGACGGGAGCGCGTTTCTCGGCGAAGGCCCGCGGGCCCTCGACGGCGTCATGGCTGCGGCGTCGTTTCTCCTCCCACGGGTAGGTCGCCGTGAAGGCCTCTTCCAGCGGCAGGTGCAGGGACCGCTGCACCGCTTCCTTGAGGGCCCGTACGGAGAGCGGGGCGCTGCGCCGCAGGGCGTCCGTCCAGGTGTCCACGGCGGCGTCCAGGCCGTGCAGCGGGACGACCTCGTTGACGAGGCCGAAGCGCAGCGCCTCTGCGGCACTCATGCGGCGTCCGGTGAGCAGGTAGCCCATGGCCTGTTTCAGGGGCATCTGCCGGGCCAGGCGGAAGGCGCCGCCCGCGCCGGGGACCAGTCCGAGCGTGGCCTCGGGCAGCGCGAACACGGCGTGGTCGGCGGAGACGACGAGGTCGCAGGCCAGGGCGAGTTCGAAGCCGCCGCCGAGAGCGTAGCCGTTGACGCGGGCGATCACGGGCTTGGTCAGGTCGAACCGGTCGGTCAGCCGGGGTGAGCCTGGCTGGCCGCGACTGCCGAAGCTGGTCGGCGGGGTACCCTCCCGGTCGAGCCGGGCCCGCTCGCGCAGGTCCTGGCCGACGGTGAACGCGCGATCGCCGGCGCCGGTCAGCACCGCGGCCCGGATGTCGTCGTCGGCCTCGATGTCGTCCCAGACGAGCGCGAGTTCGCGGTGCATGCGCTGGTTCATCGCGTTGAGCACCTCGGGCCGGTCGAGGGTGACCCGGGCGATCTGGCCGTCCTTCTCGTACCGTACGCCCGAGTCCCCGCCGCCGATCACGGTGTGCGCCCGGCTGCGGGTGCCGAGGCCGTGGTGAAGCGGCCGACCTTGTCGATCACGTCGGAGCTGTAGAGGCGGAGTGCCTGTTGCAGTGCGAACTCGGCCATGTAGCGGCGGAAGTCGTCCGGTGACTCCTCCGCGAGGTTGAGCATCCGCCGGTTGGCGAGGACCGCGCTGCCGCGTAGGCGTTCCACACTGCGTTCCACCGCGAGGTCGAGGTCGGTCCGGTCGTGGACCTCGTCGACGAGGAAGCGGGCCTCGGGTTCGGTGGCGAAGATCCGTCTTCCTTCGAGGATCACCTGCCGTGACAGGCGTGGCCCCGCGGAGCGGGTCAGCCGGAAGTTGGCGGCGCCGGGGACGATGCCCTCCTGTGCGGCGGGGAGGCTGACGTAGGCGTCGGCGGCCGCGATGACGTGGTCGAAGACGAGCAGCAGCTGGGCCCCGCCGCCGATCGCGAAGGAGTCGACGACGGCGACCCAGGGTTTGTCGGTGCTCCCCGGCCGCCAGCCCGGTTCGTCGGTGCGGATGCCGCGCAGCAGCTTGTGGATGTAGCCGAGTTCGCGGCGGAGCAGGAAGTCGACGAGGGAGATGTCTCCGCTGTGCAGGGCTTTGAGGTTGATGCCCGCGCTGAAGACCCGCCGTCCGCGGTAGCGGGGGTGGGTCATCTCGCCGCCGCGCAGGAGTCCGACCTCGACGGCCGGGTCGAGCAGGGCGAGGTCGACCGCTGTCTCCATGTCGTCGACCTGGGCGTTGTCCTCGGCGTTGAGGGCGTCGTCGCGGCACATGGTCAGCCGGGCCACGGCGCCGGTGCGTTCCAGGTGGACGGATCCCAGGTCGGCGCGGCCGGTGCGGGTGAACTCGGGCAGCAGCGCGGTGGCGCGCGGGGTCGGCCGGAGCATCGCGTCGAGCAGATGGGCGCCGGCCAGGGGTGAGCGCAGTATCCGGCTGAAGAAGATGCCCTGGTCTATCTCGTGGCCCTCTTTGCGGGCCTGTGGCCGGCCGCGTTCGGTGGCGAGCTGGTCGTCGGTGGGGACGAGGCCGGGGAAGGCGGTCGCGGCGGCCCTGGCCAGTTCGTCGATGCGCAGGGGGCGGGTGCGCAGGTCGGTGAGTTCGTCGTAGACCGCGTCGGTGTGGGTGTCCAGGAACGCGGCGCGCAGGTTGCGGACGGTGTCGGCGGCCGTGGCGGCGAGGGTTTGTTGCCGCACGGAGCGTTCGCCGTGCGGGGGGAGGCCGTCCAGCAGGGTCTGGCAGTGGCGTGCCGCCTGTTCCAGGGTCTGTCTGGCCCGGGGCAGGGGTGCGCGGACGTCGTCCGGGCCGGTGTGCGGTGCGGTGGGCTCCGCGGTGGCGGTCATGCTTCGGCTCCTGTCGTGGCGCGGCGCAGGACGCGGTCACAGGCCGCCAGGTGGGCTCCGAGCGCCTCTTCGAAGCTGGTGCCGGCCGCTTCGTGCAGCAGTTGGCGGCGGATGGCCAGCTCGGTGCCCGAGACGGCGCGTGCGCGTTCCGCGGCGAGCCGGAGGGCCTCGGGCACGTCGTCGGTCAGCTCGTCGACCAGGTGCAGGGCCAGGGCGTCGGCGGCGCCGACGGGGGTGCCGTAGAGGACGGCGTGGCGGATGGGGGCCGCGTGGGGGCCGTGTCCGGCGAGCCGGTACAGGGCCATGCCCGGCCAGGTCCCGCCGCCCTCGACGGGCACGACCAGGCGCACCGTGGTGGTGGCGATGCGGTGGTCGGTGGCCAGCAGCACGTCCAGGGCGGGGCCTCCGCAGTCGCTGTCGGCGACGGCGACCGTGGTGGCGGGCAGTCGTTCCAGGCGGCGCAGGACGCGCTCCCACTTGCTGACGAGGGAGACGGTCAGGTCGCCCGGCAGGGGCCCGCTCGGGGCTCCGGAGACGCGTACGACGACGCTGGCGAGGCCGTCGAGGTCCTCGGCGGCCTCGCAGACCGCGGTGACGGCGGCGACGGTGTCGGCGGACAGGGGCTGCCGCCCGTCGATCCGCAGGGGTATCTCCTCGGACGCGGGGTGTGCCGCGGCGGTCGGGTTGCTCTTCATCGCTTCTCTCACCTGTTCCGTGGTCACCACTGCACCAGCGCGGTCTCGATGGTCGAGCCGGGGCCCATCGTCATCAGCACGCCGTAGTCGCCGGCGTGGGCGGCTCCCTCCCGGAGCAGTCGCTCGTAGGAGAACAGGAAGGACCCGCTGGAGAGGTTGCCGTAGTCGCGCAGGACGCCGGTGGTGTGCCGTACGTCGTGGCGGGTGAGCCCGAGGTTGACGCGTACGGCGTCGATCACCTTCTTGCCGCCGGAGTGCACGAGCCAGTGGGCGATGTCGCGCCGGCGCAGGCCGGCGCTCGTGAGCAGCCGGTCGACGATCTGCTCGGCGTTGGCGCCGACGACGTAGGGGACGAGCGGGTCGAGGTAGAAGCTGAACTTGTTCTGGTCGTCGTCCCAGTCGTAGCGCATCGCTTCGATGGCGTCGGTGATCAGGTGGCTGGCGAAGGCGAGGATGCGGGGGCCGTCCTGTGCCGGTGGGGTGCCGGCCGGGCCGTAGGCGGCGTCGGGTGGGTCCGCGGTGAGTGCGACGGCGGCGGCGCCGTCCCCGAAGAGGCTGTTGACGACGGCGGTGCGCATGCTGCCGTCGATGACGTAGGCGGCGGAGCAGGCTTCCGCGCAGAGCATCACGGCGACCTTGCCGGGGTTGGCCGTGACCCAGCCGGCGGTGGCGTTGAGGGCGTTGAGGCCTGCGTTGCAGCCCATGCCGACAACGTCGACCCGGCTGGTGCGGGGCAGGAGGCCCATGTCCTTGATGAGGTGGGCGCTGAGGCCGGGGGTGAGGAATCCGGTGGTGGTGGTGCAGCAGAGGTAGTCGATGTCGGCGAGGTCGAGGCCGGTGTTCTCCAGGCAGGCGCGTACGGCTCGGGCGCCCATGTCGAGGGCGGTCCGCTTGTGCTTCGCGAGGAGTTCGCCCTGGGCCTCGGTGAAAACGGCGCCGTCGGGGTCCCGGGGCGGGAGGGTGAGGTGACGGCGTTCGATGGCGCTGTTGAGGAAGACCGAGCGGACCTTGGGGTCGGTGATGCCGAAGAGGTCGAGGACTTCCCGCTGGGAGTACGAGTGGTCGGTGACGGCGGTGCCGACCCCCATGATCCGTGGGCTGCCGAGGCCTTTGGACGGTGTGGTGACGGGGGTGTCGAGGAGGGCGGTGCTGTGGAGATCTGCGTCGGCGGTCATCGGAAGGTCCACCCCCACATGCGTGGCTTGCTGCGAATGAGACGTCGTGCTGTCGACACGGGACTTCGCTTTCTGTGAGTGACGGGAGGGAACGGCGGTGCTTCAGCGGGCCCGGGCCGCTTCGGCCGTGATGAACCGGGCCAGCCGGGCTGTGCCTTCGGTGATGTCGGCCTGGGTCAGGTAGCTGACCGACAGGCGCAGGCTGTGCTCGCCGCCGCCCTGGGGATAGAAGTAGGACATGGGCGTCCAGATCACGCCGTGGTCCTCCGCCGAGCGCACCAGGGCGGCGTTGTCGGCGGGGAAGGGGACCTCCAGGGTGAGGAAGAATCCGCCGTCCGGCTCGTTCCAGCGAACGCCGAGTGCGCTGCGTTCGGGCTCGGGGAAGCATGCGTCGAGCCGTTTCAGGATGGCCCGCATCGCCTCCCCGTAGTACGCCGAGGTCTCGGTGTTGAGTTCCGAGGTGCGTCCCTCGGCGGCGAGGAGCATGCCCGCCACTGCGGCCTGGCTCAGGGGCGAGGTGTTGACCGTGACCATGCTTTTGATCTTGATGAGTTCGTCGGCCAGCAGTCCCTGCCCGCCGTCCTCGTCCACGACGACCTGGTCGGCGACGGCGAAGCCGACCCGGGCGCCGGGGAAGAGGGTCTTGGAGTACGAGCCGAGGTGGACGACCCGGCGGTCGTGGTCGAGGGACTTCAGGGTGGGCAGTTGCCGGCCGGGGCTGACCAGCCGGTAGGGGCTGTCCTCCAGGATCAGGAAGTCCTCGCGCCGCGCCAGGTCGAGCAGGGCGTGCCGCTCCGGCAACGGCATCGTGGATCCGGACGGGTTGGAGTGGTCGGGGACGACGTAGAAGGCGCGGGGGCGGCGGCCGCGCGCCTTCTCGGCGGCGACCGCTGCCTCCAGGTCTGCGCCGCGGAAGCCGTCCGGGCCCTCCGCCACCGGGGTCGGTTCGACGCCGAGCAGCCGGGCGGCCCCGGTGATGCCGACGTAGCACGGGCTGGAGACCAGCAGGGTGTCCCGCGGTCCCGCCAGCAGGGCGCGCAGGGTGAGGAAGATGGCCTCCTGGCAGCCCACGGTCACCACCACGGCCTCGGGCGGCACGTCGATGTCCTCGTCCTCGCGCAGTGACCGTGTGACGAGTTCGCGGATCTGCCCGCCGGTCGGCCCGTACTGGAAGAGCGCGTCGCGGATCTGCGCCGGGGAGGCGCCGCGTTCCACCAGGTGGTCGAGGTAGCGGCGGATGTGCCGGAAGATCTCCTCGACGTCGAAGAAGCCGTCGTACGGGCGGCCCGGTGCGAACGAGACCGCCCTGGGGTAGCGGTGGGTGATCTCGTTCAGGAAGTTCATCGTGTCGAGGACCGGGTCGCCGACGCTGGCGTGCAGCTCGGCTCTCCGCAGGGTGGCGGGTGCCATGTCTACCAGCGCCATTCCTGCTGGCCGTAGAGGTGGCCGGCCTTGATGCCGCGGTCGGCGCACCAGGTCATGAACTCCTCGATCTGCTTGATCTGGTACGTGTCGGGGGTGTACGTCGTGGCCATGACGTGGCCGAGCCAGGGCTCCTCGCCCATGGCGTACACGTACGCCTCCTTGGCGCCCAGTTCGGTCATGATCGCGGCGGCCTGCTCGGCGTTGGAGCCGGACAGTTTGCGGGAGTTGCTCATCTTCTTGGTGATCGGGATGGTGAGCAGGGCCTGGTAGAGCCAGGTGAGGGGGGCGCCGTCGCACTCCATGCCGAGGAAGGCGTAGTCGGCGGTGCCCAGTTCCTGCTTGATGTAGCGGTAGAGGGAGGGCTCGATGCCGGAGGAGTCGGCGCCGGCGAAGACGTTCCTGTCGGCGAGCCGCACCCAGTAGGTGGACTTGGCGCGGATGTCGAGGTCGCAGTGCTCCCCGAGGAAGGGTGTGGCGGTGACCTTGCCGCCGGGGAACTCGATCTCGTCGAAGTCGTCGACCTCGATCACCGGGAAGCCTTGGCTCTTCAGCATCAGCGCCATGTTCGGGTCGGCCAGGTTGCCGCGGGAGGACCGGGGCACGACGATCGCGCCGACGCGGCCGCGCAGTTGCAGCAGGGTCTCCAGCACGATGTGGTCCTGGTGCCCGTGGGTGATGAGCACGAGGTCGATGAAGTCGGGCAGGTCGTCGAGGGTGTAGCGGTCGCCGGCCGTGCTGTCGGCGCTGATGAAGGGGTCCGTGACGATGGCCGCCTGCGGGGTCTGCATCACCAGACAGGCGTGGCCGAAGTAGCGGATGCGGCCGCCGGACTCGATGTGGCGGTCCTCGGCGAGGGAGGGCTCTTCGCTGAGCATGTGCGACAGCTGTCCGGCCCGGGTGTCGTCGAGGCCGAGGGCCTCGCGCAGGTGACCGAGGGTGGTGGGCCGCACGCGGGTGCGGAACAGCTCCGCGAGGCCCTCGTGGCGGAAGGGGATGTCGATCTCCAGGACGTCCGGGGAGGGCAGGCGCGGGGTGCTGAGGACGAAGGGGCGCTCGATGCCGGTCTCGAAGGACAACTGCACCGACTGCCGCGACTCCTGGTAGATGTCGCTCTTGTAGACGACCGGCTCCATGAAGCGCAGCTGCGCCTGGTTGTCGGTGTCGTAGGCGAGCTCGATCAGGCCGCCGAGCTCCGGCGGCAGCTTCGGGTACAGCGGGGTGAGGTCGAAGCCGGTGGCGTTGGCACGCAGCAGTTCCTGGCCGGCGACGATCGCGTCGGCGAAGCGCAGGATGTGCGCGCGGTCCCGCTTGATCGCGGCGAGCAGATCGCGTACCTCGTCGGCGCGCTCCTCGGGGATGTTGATGAAGTAGCCGCCGCGGAGGTCGGGGTTGTTGCTGGCCGCCACGTGAACCTGGGGGGACTGCAGGTAGGACTCGAGCAGCGGTACCTGGAGGAATGCGAGGTTCATCGCCGACTGCACCGGTGCCGTGGTGTAGGGCCACGCGAAGAATCTGTCGATCAGCGGTTCGACGATCACTTTCGAGCGCAGGAACAGCTGCTGATCAGCCATGGGTTTCCCATCTCTTGGAGCTTTTGAACAGGCGGGGGTGCGGCCTCAAGCTAGGCGTGACGGGGCTGGCCGATCAATGTCCAACAGATTTCACGGCGTTGCGTTCAACTGCCTCCTCGCCGCAGTTGAACGTCCGGAAAGCCCTCTGCAATTCGGGCAGAAAAGCTCCGGCTGTTCAACCGTGTACCAGCGGCAGTTGAACACCCGTGGGCCATTGTTACGGTTGCCTCATTCTTCGTGCACTCTTCCGTCGCCGCCCCGTGAATTGCCGCGGAATTCCTTGTGCAGAAAGGGTCGATCACGTGGTCCTCGACGAACTCGTGGTGGCTCCGGTGACGATCACGCCGACCAAGCCGCTCACGCCCACGCATGTCAAAGGCCTGCTGTGGACGGACATCCTGGTCAAGGCGAGCGCGCTGGCCGGCCGGGTGCGGCTGCTGTGGAACGACCGCATGGCGACGCTGACGACCCAGTCGACGGCGTTCTGGCAGTACTTGGACCGGGTCGAGCCGGACACGGACTGGAGCCGCGAGTCGGCGGCCGCGATCGGTGAGCGTTACGTCCGCTTCCACACCGAGGGCGGGAGGAGCGATCCCCGGGGTGTGGGCGCCTACCTGGAGCGGGTCGACGCGGCCGGGTGGATCCACCCGGCCGGCCGGCGGGTGCTGGATGCGTGGCGCGCCGAGCTGGAGCTGCTGGGTGTCGGCGATCTCGGCCTCGGGGAGGACCGTCCGCTGGCCGCGGCGGCGGACCCGATACTCGAAGCGCTGGCGGGGCGGGGGCTGTTGGTCGACCACCGCCGCTTCGGCGGTCCCGTCCACCTGGACGGCACGCGCTGGGGCCTGCCGCTGCGGCAGCTGGTCGGGAGCGACGGGCATCCCAACTACCTGCTGCCCATCCTGCGCGAGCTGATCCCGGCGATCGGCCCGGGCCGGGTGTTCCTGCTGGTCTTCGACGACGGTCTGGCCGCCGACTACCTGCTGCTCGACCGGGTGCTGACCGCGTTCGGCGGCCGCTCGGTACGGCTCCCGTTCAGCAGGGTGCCCGTCGCCGGGGCGGTGCGTTCCAGCCGCTACGGCGGTTGGCGCGGCCACACCCTCTCCGACCTGTCGGCGGTCTCCGGCTCGGCGGACCGGGCCGCCTACCGGCTGGGGATGCGGCTGTACTTCGCGGGGGTGCTGCCGCGCCGCTCCGCGCAGCCGTTCCGCATGCCGGTGCTGCGCCGGTGCGTGGGACGCGCCGCCCGGCTGCTCACGCGCACCCCGGCCGACGTCGACGGGCGCGTGCCGCCGGAGGCGCTCTCCCGGTCCCGGGACCCGAACGGTTTCGTCGACCCCTACCGGCTGACGACGTCATTGCTCGGCCCGCTGCCGGCGGACCCGCGGCTGCTGAGGATCTACACGTGAGCGGGTTACCGGCCGGGGCACCGGCGGGCGTGGCGGCCCTGAGGGCCGCGGCGCTGTCCCGGGTGGCGGCGGTCCGTGCGGGGCTGGGCGCCGGACCGGTTCCCCGGGGGCTGGGGGTGGCCGTGGTCGTGGCGGACCTCGACGTCGCGGCGTTCGTCCGGGGCGCCGCGCAGTTCGCCGTGGGCATCCCGGCCGACCTGCGGGAAGGCTGGTACCGGACCTTCACCAGAACGGTGTTCCTGGCGGGCCGGCCGGCCGCCGTGGCGGGCCGGCACCCGCACCGGCTCGTCACTGCGGACGGGAACCTCGCGTGGTACGGCCCGGCCGCACGCGGGGCGATGCTGCCGCTGTCCCGGCTGCTGCGCTCCTTCGAGGGCCCCCGGCCGGTCGAGGTGCCGGCCGGGCCCCTGACCGTGACCGTGCCGGGACCGCCCTCCGGCCACACCGCACAGGCATCGGTCGCGGTCGGCGGCGTCAGCACCAGCGCCTACCTCGTCCATGTGCACCATCTGATCGCGGAGGCCGTGCTGCGCGGACTGGTCGGCCCCGGTGACACCCTGCGGGTCGGCCACCGGCGGTTCCTCGACCCGGCGGAGTTCCACGACGCCCTCGACCCCGCCCGTGCCGGTTCGGTCCAGACCCGGATCGCCGGCAGCGGCTCCGCCCCCGACCGACTGGCCCTGTTCGGCGTGCTGACGTCGGACCGCAGCGAAGGAGACAACTGACGTGCAGGCCGAACGGGTGCTCGCGGAGCACCGACGGTTCCTGGAGTGCCTGGAGCGCCCCGAGGAAGTGCAACACGACCTGCTCCGGGACATGCTGGAGCGGAACGCGGACACGTCGTTCGGGCGCGAGCACGCGCTGGCCTCGGTCCGCACCCTGGACGAGCTGCGCCGGGCCGTGCCGATCCGCACCCACGAGGCGATGATGCCGTGGATCGAACGCGCCATGGCCGGCGAGCCGAAGGTGCTGACCACCGACGACCCGGTCGTCTACTTCTCGTCCAGCGGGAGCACGGGCCGCGAGAAGCACATCCCCATCACCCGCACCTACATGCGGCAGACGTTCCTGCCCTTCTACCACGCGAGTTTCGCGCCGCTGCTGCGGGCGCTGCCGCAGGCACCGGCCGCACCCGGTGGTGTGCTGAACCTCTGGCAGGACCCCACCTCGCCGATCACCCGCACCCCGCAGGGCCGGCCGCACATCGGCGCCAGTCAGGTCGACTACCGCAAGTTCGGCGAGGACTCCGCCGTGGGCCTCGGCAACAACGCCGAGTGGAGCCGCATCCCCGAGGCGCTGGCCGGCGACGACCCATGGGAGCGCAGCTACTACAAACTGCGCCTGGCCGCCGAGCAGGACATCCGGGTGGTGATCGGCGTCAATCCCGCGATGGTGGCCGGGCTGCCGTACCAACTGCGCCAGATGTGGCCTCGGTTGGTGGACGACATCCGGGCCGGCACCCTCGGCGGTCACCGGCACTCGACGCCGAACCCGGAGCGCGCGGAGCAGATCGAGGAGTACGCGAAGACGTTCGGCACGGTCCACCCCTACCACCTGTGGCCGCACCTGGCCGCCGTGTTCGTGTGGAACAGCGGCCTCGCGCGGTCCTACCTCCCCCGGGTGCGGGAGACGTACGGGCCGGGTGTGCGGCTGTTCCCGGCGCCGATCGCGTCCTGCGAGGGACCGGCGGCCGTACCCGTCGACGGGCATCCCCACGGGGCCCCGCTGTATCTGCCGGGCTGCGTCTACGAGTTCGCACCCGCCGAGCGGCCGGTCACCGCCGGCAGTGAGACGCTGTCGGCCACCGAGGTGGAGGAGGGACGCGACTACCACCTGGTGCTCAGCCACGTCGGAGGGCTGTACCGGTGCGCCGTCACGGACGTGGTCACCGTGGTCGGCCATGTGGGCCGTACCCCGCGCATCGAGTACGCCGGGCGGGACGTCGTCCGGTCCGCGGCCGGGGAGCGGCTGACCGAGGCCGTCGCGCTGCGCGCCCTGAGGGCCGCGTGCGACGACACCGGCGCGGAGCTGCGCAACGCGACGTTCCGCCTGTGCCCCGAGGGCGAGGGGGCCGGCCCGCGCCACCAGGTCGCCGTCGCCTTCGCGGGGCCCGCGGTGCCCGGACTGGCCGCCGCGCTCGACCGGCGGTTGTCGCGGGAGTGTCCCGGCTACGCCGCCGGCCGCGGGTCCGGGGCGATCGGACCGGTCGAGGTGATCACCGTCCACCCGGACGCGTTCCTGCGGGAGTGGGAGCGCGCGGCCCGCTCCGGGCAGCGCCCGCCCCGCATCAAGGACCGCGTCTTCATGCCCGACGAGGAGAGGTGGGCGAGGATCGTCGCCACCGCGCAGGAGGTGGCGGCGTGACGCGGGAGCGGGCAGCGGGGCAGGGGGCGGCCGACGTGGTCCCCGGCCGGGGACAGTACACCGAGGACGCCCGCAGACAGCGGCTGGAGTGGCTGCGCGGGCACAGCGGCGCCGCGCTCACGTCGCTGGAGCGGACCGGCCTGGACGCGTACAACCTGGTCGGCAACGTGGAGAACTTCATCGGTTCGGTCGAGGTGCCGGTGGGCCTGGCGGGGCCGCTGCTGTTCGTCGGGGACGCGGCGCGCGGGGAGGTGGTGGCGCCGCTGGCGACCACCGAGGGCGCCCTGGTCGCGTCGGCGTCCCGGGGCGCCCGGGCCGTGACCGCGTCCGGCGGGGTGTCGACGAGAGTGCTGTCGCAGCGGATGACGCGGGCGCCCGTGCTCGAGTGCGCCGACATCGCCGCCGCCCACCGTCTCACCGAGTGGTTACGGGAGCGGCGGCCCGCGCTGGAGGCACAGGTCGGGCTGGTGTCCCGGCACACCCGTCTGGTGGACGTCGAGCCGCACCAGATCGGCCGGTACCTGCATGTGCGGTTCGTCTTCGAGACCGCCGACGCGGCCGGGCAGAACATGACGACGGCGGCGACCTGGCAGATCTGCCGCTGGCTGACCGACGCGCTCGCCGCCGAGGAAGGGCTCAGGCCCAGGAACCTGCTGCTGGAGGGCAATCTCAGCGGGGACAAGAAGGCGACCGTCGGCTCCATGCTGGCCGGCCGCGGCACCCGGGTGACCGCCGAGTGCCGCCTGAGCCGCGACACGGTGGCCTCGGTGCTCAAGACCACGCCCGAGGCCATGGTGAAGAACCACGTCTCCACGGTTCTGGGTGCCCAGCAGATCGGAATGCCGGGGCACGGCGTCAACGCGGCGAACATCGTCGCGGCCCTGTTCGTCGCCACGGGCCAGGACGTGGCCTGTGTCCACGAGTCGGGGGTGTCGATCTTCTCGATGGAGCAGGACGGCGACGACCTGGTCGCCACGATCCTGCTGCCCAACCTGGTCGTGGGCACGGTCGGCGGGGGCACCGGGCTGCCGCACCAGCGGGAACTGCTCGCCCTGCTCGGCTGCGCGGGCGAGGGCGGCGGCCGCCGGTTCGCGGAGATCGTCGCCGGGTTCGCGCTGGCCCTGGACCTGTCGACGATGGCGGCGCTGGTCAGCGGCCAGTTCGCCCAGGCGCACCAGCGGCTGGGGCGGGCCCGGCGGGTGGACTGGCTGCGGGAAGGTGATCTCGACGCGGCCCTGCTGCAGCCGATGCTGACGCGCGCTCTTGACGACCCCGGCCTGCACGTCTCCCGGGTGGAGCCGTCGCCGCCCCTGCGCGGGGACGGGATCGCCGGCGAACTCGGGGCGCTCGCCGAACGGCGCAGACTGAGCGGGCTGCACCCGCTGCGGGTCGAGTGGACCTCCGGCGACGGGTCCCCCACCGCGGCCGACCTGGTCGCCAAGGTCAAACCCCGGGGCGAGGAGATCGTCGCCGGGATCGCGATGGTGCTGTCCCTGTGCGGCCCGGAACCGGCCGCGGCGTGGGAGCGCTGGGGCGCGGTCACCGGGTTCGGTGACGCGCACCGCCGTGAACTGGCCGTGTACCGGCGCCCGGAGAGCGCTCTGACGGAGATTCTCCCGCGCTGCTTCGGGATCCTGGAGGACGACGAGCGGGAGGCGTACGTCGTCCTCATGGAGCGGTTGTCCGACGACGGCCGGCCGTGGACGCGTGACCGGATCGACGGCGTGCTGCGCGGCGTCGGGCGGGTCCACGGCCACTGGCTCGGCCGGGACGAGGAACTGCTCGCCGAGGGCTGGCTGCAGCGGGTGCCGGAGCCGGCGGACGTGGCCAAGGCGCACGAGCTGTGGGGGGCGCTGGTCCGGCACGCCGCGCAGGAGCAGCCCGACCTGCTGGGCCCCGCCCGGACGGATGTGCTCACGGGTCTGGTGGAGGAGGCCGGCCAGTGGGCGCCCTCGGTGCACGCCCTGCCCCGGACGCTGGTGCACAACGACCTCAATCCGCGCAACATCGCGGTGCGGGGAGAGCGGGTCGTGGTGTACGACTGGGAACTCGCCACGGTCGACGTGCCGCAGCGGGACGTCGTGGAGCTGCTCGCGTCCACCCTGGGTCCCGACGCCACGGCGGACGATGTCGAGCACGCGCTCGCCGTGCACGCGGAAGCCGTGGCCGCGGTGTCGCCGGAGGCGGCCGCGCTGGTGGCCGGATGCGACTGGCGCCACGGCTACCGGCTGGCGCTGCGCACGTTCATGACGACCCGGCTGGCGCTGTACCTCGCCGGGCACAGCCAGCGCGAGTTCGGCTTCCTGCCGCGCCTCGCGCAGACCTCGTTCCGGCTGTGGGAGCTCGAAGAGGCCCGGAAGGAGGACTGAGGTGCGGGCCGCTGTCGTGGGGATCGACGGCACGGGCAAGACCACGGTGCTGCGCCGGATGCGCGAGCGCGGCGACATCGCGGTCGTGCACGCCATCCGGGCCCATGACGACCCGGGCAGTCCGTACGCCGCGCTGTCGAGGGCGCTGGCCGGGGCGTCGGCCGCGGCGGACGCCCTGGGCCGGGTACAGCTGAAGCTGGCCGTGCTGTACCTGCAGCTGTGTCTGTACGGCCCGACGGAGCGGCGGGCGGCGCGGGAGGGCCGGATCCTCGTCTCCGACCGGCATCCGCTGATCGATCCGCTGGCGTACCTGCCGATGTTCGTCCGGGCCGACCGTGCGGAGGCTCCCGACGCCGACGTCGAGGCCTTCTGGCGCGGACAGGAGCCCCGGGCCGCCGGGGCGGTGCGCGACTGGCTCGTGGCCCGTACCGGAAGCGCCGACCCGAGGCCGCTGGGCACCGATCTCCTCCGCCGGGCGACGGGGCCGCCGCAGGACGTCCTCGACCACTTCAGCCGGTCGTGCGGCGTGTCACTGCCCCACGCGGTGGTGCTGCTCGACCTGCCCGTCGAGGACGCCCTGGCACGGACCAGGGTCCGGCGCGGCGGGGGCGAGTTGCACGAGACGGCGGACCTGCTGTCGCTGGTCCGGCAGCACTACGAGACCGCCCTGGCCTGGCTGGCGCGCACCCGGCCGGAGGTCGCCGTCCACCGTGTCGACTGCCGCGGCCGCACCGCGGCCGAGGTGACCGAGGCGGTCCGCGAGGCGGTGGGCTCCACCGCGGCACACGCCGGGACGCGCGGGGGCGAGGAACGGCGCTGAACAGGCGTGTCGCACCGGTCCTTCCACCGGGCGGAAGTGGTGTTGCGCCCCCGTGAAGCGCTTCCCGACGATGGTCGCCACGACAGAGAGACGGGAGCCGGCGCCCATGCCTCACATGACCGCGTTCGCCAGGAACCAGTGGTACGTCGCCGCCTACAGCCACGAGGTGGGGCGGGAGTTGCTCGGCCGGACGATCCTCGGTGAGACGCTCGTGCTCTACCGGACGGAGGCGGACGGCACGCCGGTCGTCCTGCACGACCGCTGTGTGCACCGCCGTTACCCGCTGTCGGAGGCGCCGACGCGGCTGGACGGGGACCGGATCGTGTGCGGCTACCACGGGTTCACCTACGACACGACCGGCACGTGCGTGTACGTGCCGGGGCAGAAGCGGGTGCCGCGCACCGCCCGGGTCGCCTCCTACCCGGTCGTCGAGCAGGACTCGCTGATCTGGGTGTGGATCGGTGACCCGGCGCTGGCCGACCCGTGGTCCGTCCCCCGGGCCCGCCACCTGGACGCCCCCGGCTGGGTCACCGTGCGCGGCATGGAGCCCATCGACTGCGACTACGGCCTGCTCGTCGACAACCTCCTCGACCTGTCCCACGAGACGTATCTGCACGGCGGTTACATCGGCACCCCCGAGGTCGCCGAGACGCCGATCACCACCGAGGTCGACGAGGGCGCCGGGATCGTCCGGGTCAGCCGGCACATGGACGACGCCGCGTGCCCGCCGTTCTACGCCAAGTCCACCGGCATCGAGGGCCGGATCACCCGCTGGCAGGACATCGAGTACCACGCGCCCTGCCTGTATCTGCTGCACAGCCGGATCGCCCCGGCCGGGGTGCTGCCCGAGGCGGACGGCAGCGACCCGAACGGCTTCCACACCGAGATCACGTACGCCATCACGCCCTCGGGTGACGGCACGGTGTACGACTTCTGGGCCGTCTCCCGCGACTGGGCGGCCGACGACGCCGAGGTCACCGAGTTCCTGCGGGGCAACAACCACACGGTCGTGATGCAGGACGTCACCGCGCTCAACCTGCTGCAGAAGACGCTCGGCACCGAACGCACCGGCTACCAGGAGCTGAGCATCAACATCGACACCGGTGGTCTGGCCGCCCGCCGCATCCTCGCCCGGCTGGTGGAGCAGGGTGCCAAGCCCGAGGAGAAGATCCGGTGACCGCTCCGACCGGCGAGATCTACCGCATCGCCTGGCTGCCCGGCACCGACACCCTGCACGGCACGTGCCACTGCGGCCGCGAGCACACCGCGCAGGACCCGGTCGAGATGTGGGAGTGGATGCTGGCCCACCCGCAGGGGCACTTGGTCGACGAGCCACGAGGAACCAGTTCATGAAGATCTACGAGACCGGACTCGTCGTCGAGAAGAGGGAGTTCGCCGCCGACGGGGTGCTCGCCCTCACCCTGCGCCATCCGCTGGGTGAGCCGCTTCCGGCGTGGGAGCCGGGCGCCCACGTCGACGTCGTGCCGGCGCCCGGTCTGGAGCGGCAGTACTCGCTGTGCGGGGATCCGGCGGACCGGTCTACCTGGCGGATCGCGGTGCTCCGCGAGAGCGCCGGGCGGGGCGGCTCGGCCCATCTGCACGAGCAGGTGGGCGAGGGCGCCAAGGTACGGGTGCGCGGGCCCCGCAACAACTTCCGTCTGGAACCCGCCCCCCGGTACCGCTTCGTCGCGGGCGGCATCGGCATCACACCGATCCTGCCGATGCTGGCGGCGGCCGAGGCGGCGGGCGCCGACTGGACGCTGCTGTACGGCGGGCGCAGCCGCGGGTCCATGGCTTTCGCGGAGGAACTGGCACGTTACGGGGACCGGGTGACGATCGCTCCCGAGGACGAGTCGGGTCTGCTGGACCTTCCGTCCGTGCTGGACGACGTGCCCGAGGGCACTCTCGTCTACTGCTGCGGTCCGGGGCCGCTGCTGGACGCGGTCGAGGCCCGGTGTCCGTCGGGGGCGTTGCGCGTCGAGCGGTTCCAGCCGAAGGAGCAGGAGACCGGCGCCGCCACCGCGTTCGAGGTGGAACTCGCGCGGAGCGGCACGAGGATCACCGTCGCGCCGGACGTGTCCGTGCTCGACGCCGTACGCGCGGCCGGGGTCGAAGTGCTGTACTCCTGCACCGAGGGCACCTGCGGCACGTGTGAGACGGACGTCCTCGGCGGCGAGCCGGACCACCGCGACTCGGTGCTGACGGACGACGAGCGGGCGGCGGGCGAGACCATGATGATCTGTGTGTCCCGCTGCCTTGGGAAGCGGCTCGTCCTGGATCTGTGAACCGGCCCGCCCGACCGGCACGCCCGATCGGCCCGCCCCGTCCGCCGTCCCGGCCGTTCAGGGCGCTGCCCACAGGCCCCGGACGTGTCCGAGGTGCCGGGTCATCACGGCGCGGACGGCCTCCTCGTCGCGGGCGAGCAGCGCGTCCAGGATCTCCAGGTGCTCCTCCGCCGACGCCTCCAGCCGCCCCTGTTCGGCCAGTGCCGTCAGGCCGTAGAGCCGGGAGCGGCGTCTGAGGTCGCGGACGACGTCGACGAGGTGGCCGTTGCCGGCGAGGGCCAGCAGACCGAGGTGGAAGCGCAGGTCGGCCTCGACGTAGGCGATGAGGTCCCCGGCAGCGGCGGAGGTGACGATCTCCCGGGCGGCCGGGCGGAGTGCCTCCAGGGCCACCGGGTCGGCCGTGCGGGCCAGTTCCGCCGTGGTGGGGATCTCGATCAGCGCTCGGATGTGTGTGTACTCGTCGAGTTGCCGCTCGGAGACGGCCGTGACCCGGAAGCCCTTGTTGGGCACGGTGTCGACCAGGCCCTCCTTGGCCAGGTCGAGCATGGCCTCGCGCACGGGCGTGGCGGAGACGCCGAAGCGGGCGGCGAGGCCGGGGGCCGAGTAGACCTCGCCGGGCCGCAGTTCACCGGCGATCAGGGCGGCCCGCAGCGCGTCCGCGACCCGCTCCCGGTGGCTGGGCTTCCTGCTGCCCAGGATGGGCAGGGCGGGGGTGTGCTGCGGGGCCATGACCGTTCGGGGTTCCTCTCTGGTGGATTGCGGGGTCGTCTACAGGACGAACCCGGCCGGGAACGGGTCCTCGGGGTCCAGCAGGTACTGGGCGGTGCCGGTGATCCAGGCGCGGCCGGTGAAGCTGGGCAGGACGGCCGGGTGGCCGGCGACCTCGGTGGTGCCGAGCAGTCGGCCGGTGAAGCGGGTGCCGATGAAGGACTCGTTCACGAACTCGGTGTGCAGCGGGAGTTCGCCGCGCGCGTGCAACTGTGCCATGCGGGCGCTGGTGCCGGTGCCGCAGGGCGAGCGGTCGAACCAGCCGGGGTGGATGGCCATGGCGTGCCGGGAGTGGCGGGCCGTCGAGCCGGGGGCGGCCAGGTAGACGTGGTGGAGGCCGTGGATGGACGCGTCCTCCGGGTGGACGGGCGGGTCCTCGGCGTTGACGGCGGCCATGAGGGACAGGCCCGCGGCGAGGATCTCGTCCTTGCGGGACCGGTCGAAGGGCAGGCCGAACTGCTCCAGCGGCAGGACGGCGTAGAAGTTGCCGCCGAACGCCAGGTCGTACGTCACCGTCCGGCCGTCGGCGAGGGTGGCCTTGCGGTCGAGGCCGACGGCGAAGGAGGGCACGTTGCGCAGGGTGACCGCCCGTGCGGCCCCGTCCCGGACCGCCACCTCGGCGACGACCGGCCCGGCCGGGGTGTCGAGCCGGATGGTGGTGACCGGCTCGACGACCTCGACCATGCCGGTCTCGACCAGGACGGTCGCCACGCCGATGGTGCCGTGCCCGCACATGGGCAGGTAGCCGGAGACCTCGATGTAGAGGACGCCCCAGTCGCAGTCGGGCCGGGTCGGCGGCTGGAGGATCGCGCCGCTCATCGCGGAGTGGCCGCGCGGCTCGTTCATCAGCAACTGCTTGATGTCGTCGCGGTGTTCGCGGAACCACAGCCGCCGTTCGTTCATCGTGGCGCCCGGGACGGTGCCGATGCCGCCGGTGATCACGCGGGTGGGCATGCCCTCGGTGTGCGAGTCGACGGCGTGCAGGACGAGTCTGCTGCGCATGGTCCTCAGCTCAATCCGGCCGCGACGGCCTTCTCGGTGGCGGCTCGGACGGTGGCCTCCTGCTCGGGCGGCAGCGGCATCCGCGGCGGGCGGCAGGGGCCGCCGTGGCTGCCGACGAGATCCATGGACAGCTTGATGGCCTGGACGAACTCCACGCGGGAGTCCCAGCGCAGCAGCGGGTGCAGTTGCCGGTACAGGGGCAGCGCGGTGTCCAGGTCACCGCCGACGGCCGCGCGGTACAGCTCGGCACAGGCCCGGGGCAGCGCGTTCGGGTAGCCCGCGACCCAGCCCTTGGCTCCGGCGACGGCCAGCTCCAGCAGGACGTCGTCGGCGCCGATCAGCAGGTCCAGTTCGGGGGCGAGTTCGGCGATCCGGTAGGCCCGGCGGACGTCACCCGAGAACTCCTTCACGCCTTGGATGTGTCCTTCGCCGTGCAGCCGGGCGAGGAGTTCGGGCACGAGGTCGACCTTGGTGTCGATCGGGTTGTTGTACGCGACGACAGGCAGGCCCGACCGGGCGACCTCGACGTAGTGGGCGAGGACGGAGCGCTCGTCGGCGCGGTAGGCGTTCGGGGGCAGCAGCATCACCGCGCGGCAGCCGGCCTCCGCGGCCTGCTCGGCCCAGCGCCGGGCCTCGGCCGACCCGTAGGCGGCGACGCCGGGCATCACGCGCTCCCCGCCGATCGCGGCGACGGCCGTCTCGACGACCCGGGCCCGCTCCTCGGGCGTGAGCACCTGGTACTCGCCGAGGGAGCCGTTCGGTACGACGCCATCGCAGCCGTTCTCGACCAGCCAGGCACAGTGCTCGGCGTACCGGTCGTGGTTCACCGAGAGGTCGTCGTTCAGCGGGAGCGCGGTGGCGACGAGGACGCCGCGCCAGGGGCGGTGTTCGGTCATGACGGTCCCTCCTGGGGGTGTTGCCGGGCGAGGACGCCGAGCGGCACGGGACGGGCGAACGGGCGCTTGCCGGGGGCGGGTGGGCAGCCGGCGAGACCGGCGACCGCGGTGCCGCACATGCGGCCCTGACACCAGCCCATCCCGGCGCGGGTGAGCAGCTTCACGGTGCGTTCGTCGCCCGCGCCGAGGTCCAGCGCCTCGCGTACGGCGCCGGCGGTGACCTCCTCGCAGCGGCAGACCACGGTGTCGTCGGTGAGGTGCTCGGGCCAGTGGGCGGGCGGCGCGCAGGCGGCGTCGAGGGCGGCTGCCGATCGCGTGAGCTTCGCGCGGGCCTTGAGGGCGGCGGGGGCCGGATCCGGGGCGATGCCGTGCAGGTGGGCGGCGGCCGAGCAGCCGGCGATGTGCCCCTCGGCGAGGGCCAGGGCGGCGCCGCCGATGCCGGTGGCCTCGCCGGCCGCCCACACGCCGGGCACGTCGGTGCGCTGCTCGGTGTCGACGGCCACGGTGAGCCCGTCGAGCCGGCAGCCGAGGGTCTCGGCGAGGTCGGTGTGCGGGAGCATGCCATGGCCGACGGCGAGGGTGTCGCACGCCAGGTGCCGTGCGGTGCCGGGACGGACGCGCCCGTCGGCGTCGAGCGCGGCGACGGTGACGCCGGTCAGCCGGTCGTCGCCATGGGCGCGGACGACGGTGTGCCGGGTGAGGGCCGGGACGCGGTGGCGCAGCAGCCCGGCGGCGTGTCCGGCGCCCTCGGGGAGCTTGCCGGCCAGGGCGGGGGCGTGCCGGGCGAGGCGCTTGGGGTCGGTGGACTCGACGAGTGCGGCGACCTCTACGCCGGCCGCCGCGAGCCCGGTCGCCACGGGCAGCAGCAGTGGTCCGGACCCGGCCACCACGGCTCGGTGACCCGGCACCACGAGCCCGCCCTTGAGCATGGCCTGGGCTCCCCCGGCCGTGACGACGCCCGGGAGGGTCCAGCCGGGGAAGGGCAGCACGTACTCATAGCCGCCGGTGGCCAGGAGCACGGCGCGGGCGTGCACTTCGACGGGCTGCTCCTGCTCCGGCCCGAGCAGCGCGTACGAGGTGAAGCCGTCAGGGGTGCGCTCCACGTTCCAGACGTGGTGGTCCGTCAGCACGCGTACGGCGCTTGCGGCGAGCCCGTCCCGCAGCCGCTCCCAGGTCCGCCACCGGTGGTGCAGCGCCTCGGGCCGGCCGGCGCCGAGTCCGGCGGCGGGCTGCCGGTAGAACTGCCCGCCGGGCTGTGTGGCTGCGTCGACGAGCGTGACCCGGACGCCGCGCGCGGAGGCCGCCAGGGCAGCGGCGAGCCCGGCCGGTCCGGCGCCGACCACGACGAGGTCAGTCCGCATGACGGGCCTCCTGGCCGCTGGTGCCGTCCTGGGGGCCGATCGCCCCTTGGCCTGTGCCGCCTTGAGTGCCGATGTCCTCGGGGCCTGTGCCGTCCTGAGCGGCGATGTCCCCGCGGCCTGTGCCGCCCCGAGCGCTGATCTCCCCTTGGCCTGTGGCGCCCTGGGTGCCGAGGTCCCGGCAGCCCGTCCCTCCCCGCGTGCCCATCTCCCCGTGGCCCGTGCCCTCCTGCGTGCCGATCTCGTCCCCGGGCCGCACCGGCACCAGGCAGGCGCGTTGGTTGGGGCGGCCGTTGACGGTCACCAGGCAGTCGAAGCAGACGCCGATCCCGCAGAACACCCCGCGCGGACGGCCCTGTGAGCGGGTGGAACGCCAGGAGGTGACGCCCGCCGCCCACAGCGCGGCGGCGACCGTCTGCCCGGGCAGCGCCTCGACGGGCCGCCCGTCGAACGTGACCGTGAAGGCGGGGCCGGGCCTGGCCCCCGCGAGCTCCAGCGGGTTCATGCGGCCTCCTCGGTGAAGCGGTCGGGCCGGAAGGGAACGAGGTCCAGATCGGGCGTCCGCCCGCTCAGCACCTGTGCGAGGAGATGCCCGGTGCCGGTGGCCAGCCCGATGCCCGCGCCCTCGTGCCCGCAGGCGTGGAACAGCCCGGGCGCCCTCGGATCCGCGCCGATCGCGGGCAGATGGTCCGGCAGATACGGCCGGAAGCCGGCGTACGTCCGCAGGGCCCGGACATCGCCGAGGAACGGGAAGAGCCCGGTCGCCCCGGCCGCCAGCGCGCGCAGCGCGGGGAGGGACAGCGACCGGTCGAAGCCGACGCGTTCGCGGCTGGCGCCGATGAGGACCGGTCCGGCCGGGGTGCCCTCGACCACCGGGGAGGTCTGCAGTGCCGCCGAGTCGCTGGCGACGTCGGCCACGTAGTCGGCGGCGTACACCTTGTGCCGGATGCGGGGCGGCAGTGGTTCGGTGACCAGGACGAACCCCCGGCGGGGCAGCACCGGCAGGGACACCCCGGCGCGGGCCGCCACCTCGCCGCCCCAGGTGCCGGCCGCGTTGACGACCGCGGGTGCGTGCACGACGCCCCGGTCGGTCCGCACACCACGCACCGCACCGTCCGGACCGCGCAGGATCCCGGTCACCTCCCGCCCGGTGAGCACCCGGGCCCCCGAGGCACGCAGCAGGTGCGCCGCCGCCAGGGCGGGCATCACCTGCGCGTCCTGCGGGTAGTGCATGCCGCCCGCGAGGCCGGGGGCCAGGTACGGCTCCAGGTCGGTGAGCGCGTCGGGCGGCACCGGGACGGCCTCGACCCCGGCCGCGCGCTGCTCCGCGGCGAGCTTCTCCAGCCCGGCCAGGGCCCGGTCCGTGCGGGCGACGACGACACCGCCCTTGGCCTCGTACTCGACGGCCCCGCCCAGCCCGTCCCGGGCCAGGGCGGCCCACAGCCGGGCGGACAGCAGGGCCAGTTCGAGCTCGGGGCCAGGCTCCTTGTCGGAGACGAGGAGATTCCCCTCCCCCGCTCCGGTCGTGCCACCGGCCACCGGGCCCCGGTCCACCACGACGGTGTCCAGGCCCGCCCGGCCCGCGTACAGGGCGGTGGCGGCGCCGACCAATCCGGCTCCGACCACCACGACATCGCAGGTCAGCGACTCGCTCACATCGGTACTATGTCACACACCACAGGCTCGGGGAAGGGTGCCGGCAAGGCGGGCGGGACACCCGGGCGACGGTCAGTCGACCGTGGGGACGACTCTCAGATGGGAGGCGGTGCGGCGGGCGCGGCGCTCGCGGGACGCGGAGCGGCGGGCCTCGCGCAGCACGAGCGTGACCCGGGCGCAGCCCAGTTCCTCGAGCGCCCTGGACGTCTCGACGACGATCCGGCACTCGGTGGCGCCGCGGTGCGGATCGGGGTGCACCAGGAGCCGGACGGCTCCGTCCTGCTCGACGGCGCCCTCACCGACCGCCCGGATCCAGTGCGGCAGGCCGTGCCGGTAGGCGGCCTCCATGATCGGGTCCTGGGCGATGTCACGGCGGATGGCCTGCAGACCGTGGTCGGGGCCGTGGCCGTCCACGGTCCGTGCGAAGTGCGCGAGCATCGGCAGGCACCAGCTCGCCTCGTGGTCGCCGAGCACCGTGGGGGCGTCGGGGTGGAAGAGGACGAACCTGAGGAAGTTGTCGTCCGGCATCGCGGTCGGGTGCGGGCCGATCTCACGGAAAAGTGACCGGAAGGCGCCGTTGGTCAGCACCACGTCCCAGCAGTGGTCGACGACGAGCGAGGGGAAGGTGACACCCTCCAGGAGCCCGGCGTAGTCCTCCAGGTAGGCCTGGGCCTCGGGAGTCTCGGGGACGGGCCGCGGTGCCGGCCGCTGCCCTCCTGCCTGATATGCCATCGGGAGGTCACCCCTCTTGCCTGTGCGGCCTTGACGCGGCGCCCCGATCCTGCTGGTCCGAGCTGAGGCGTGTCAACTATCGTGGCATTCAGCGTCTGTTGACGGCTGAAATTGGCCACAGTTGTGGCGAGACCTGGATGTGAGTTCGAAGCACCGGCTACGCTCCGGGAAGTTCACGCCGGGGTAGGTCACGGCATCCACGTGTGAGAAGCCTGTGAGATACGTAGGAGATCTGTCGGTGACGGGTGGCTTCGTCGAAGGTCCGGGCGTCACGCCTACGGCCGTGCTGCCGGCCGTCGTCTCCCGTGTCGGCGCGCTCGCCGACCGGCTCGGCGTGCCGCACGCCGAGGTCTTCGACGTCGGCAGGCTGTCCGTCGCCTCCGGCGTCCCGGACCCCGTGATCAAGGCCCTGCTCAGCGGCCGTCCGGCGGGTGAGCCCGACGTCCAGGCCCGGTTCCTGCAGCGGCTGGACCTGCTGCGCCGGACCCGGCTCAAGCCCAACGGCCGCAAGTACACCCAGCAGGAGATCGCCGACGGCGCCGGCATGTCCCGCCAGCAGGCCGGCGCCCTCATCAACGGCGACCGGCGGCCGACCATGGAGCACTGCGACGCCCTCCAGCGGTTCTTCCGGGTGCACGCCGGCTTCCTGACCGCCGAGGACCCCGAGGCGCTCGTGAGCGCCCTCCAGCACACCGAGCAGGAGCTGCTGCAGAAGCTCGCCGACCGTGAGCGGCAGGCCGCCGCGGCGGCGGACGACCCCCTGGAGCGGCTGCTGCAGGACCACGGCGTGCGCGGCATCGCCTGGCGGGCCGCGCAACTGCCCACCGACCAGCACCGCGACAAGGTCGCGGAGTGGCTGGACATGCTCCTGGAGAGCGTCAAGCGGCCCGAGTCGTGACCGTGGGGAGAACTGTGGGCATCGGTAGGGAAATGCGCCGCCTGTGCGGCGAGCTGGTCGCGGAGCTGACCCTCCCCGTGCCGGCCCGGCCCGACGAGCTGTACGCCGCCCTGTGCGACGGCATGAGCAGACGCCGTGGCCGCCCCGTCCGCTTCCGCACGGCCGCGTTCCCTCCCGGAACGGCCAGCGGACTGTGGCTGGACATGGCCGAACAGGACCTCGTGGTGATCGAGGAACGCACCGCCCCCGAGCACCAGTTGGTGATCCTGGGCCATGAACTGTGGCACATGAAGGCGGGGCACTGCTCCCACCACGTCGAGGGCGCGGCCGTGGCGGCCCGGCTGCTCGACGACGGGGCCGACCTCCAGGCGACCGTGCTGAAGGTCGCCGCCCGCACCCGTTTCGACCTCGCCGACGAGAAGGAGGCCGAGAGCTTCGGCCTGCTGCTCGCCAGCAAGTGCCGTGCCTGGCTGGCCGGTTCGTCCTCGCGGGGGCCGGTGCAGCGGGACCATCTGGCGGGGCGGATCGAGGCATCGCTGGGGTATCGCGGACCCCAGGGCTGACGGACCGCCCGGCGCGGTGACGCGGTGCGGCGGCCTGCGCCGAGCGGGCGAACCGGAGGGCGGCGGGGCCGGATTGTCAGTGGTGGGCGGCAAGCTGGAGGTGCGCCATCGCTGTGCGGGGGCGCACGCGCCGCGAGGCGCGGGACCGACGACGCCGACACGGGGAGAGCCGACCGATGCCCACCGCCGTTCTGACCGATCGTGAACGCACCGCCGTCCAGGCCTATCTGCGGCTGCTGCACACCGTCCGGGCCGCCTTCGACCGGGAGGGCGGACCCCCACTGGTCCCGCCGGCGGTGCTCGCCGAGGCGGAGCAGGCCCTGGAACGCGCCGGCCTGTCCGGCAACGAGGAGGCGTTCTTCCGCCTCCTGGAGCAGTGGTGCCCGGAGCCGGGCAGCTGAACCGGGTACGCCTCGGGGCGAGTGCCGTGCAGCGGGTTCATGCGTGCGGTACCGCGATCGCCGTCGCGATCAGGCCCCGCCCCGCCGTCCAGCGGCCTTCGAAGTGGTCCAGGCGGCGGGTGCCCACCCGGGGCCCGGGGACGAGCAGGTCCGCGCGGAAGGTGCCGTCGGCGGTGAGTTCGATGTCGGCCTCCATGAAGTCCAGCCACTTCCCGGTGAGGGGGAACCACGCCTTGTAGACGGACTCCTTGGCGCTGAACAGGAGCCTGTCCCAGTGGATGTCGGGTCGTTCGGCCGCCAGCCGCCGCAGCCGGTCGGCCTCGGCCGGCAGGGACACGGACGGCAGGACACCCTCGGGCAGCGGTCCGTGGACCTCGGCGTCGATGCCGAGGGACGCCAGGTCGGTGGCGCGCACCAGCGCGGCGGCGCAGTAGCCGTCGCAGTGGGTCATGCTGCCGGCCAGCCCGGCCGGCCAGCCGGGGGCACCGCGTTCCCCGGGCAGGATCGGCTGCGGCGGCACGCCGAGTTTCTCCATGGCCCTGCGGGCGCAGGAGCGCACGACGGCGAACTCCCTGCGCCGCTTGGCGACCGCCCGTGCCAGGAGCGCGGCCTCCTCGGGGTACAGCGGGGTGTCCGCCTCTGCGTGTCCGTACGTCTCGACGGTGACCACCGTCTGCGGCAGCAGTTCCTCGATCACCGCTCCTCGCCCTCCTCCGGCAGGATGCGCCGCAGCCGCCCCGGTGGCTGGGACCGTTTGCTCCACTCTCGCGGATAGCCCACCGACACCTCCTCGAAGCGCACGCCCTCGTGGAAGGTGGTGCGGGGGATGTGCAGATGGCCGTAGACCATGGCGGACACACGGAACCTGCGGTGCCAGTCGGCGGTCAGGTCCGTGCCGCACCACATGGCGAACTCGGGGTGCCACAGCACGTCCATCGGATGCCGGTGCAGCGGGTAGTGGTTGACCGGGATCACCGGCAGGTCGCCGGGCAGTGCGGCGAGTCTGCGTTCGGTCTCGGCCACCCGTGCCCGGCACCAGGCTTCCCGGCTCGGGTACGGGTCGGGGTGCAGCAGGTACTCGTCGGTGCAGACGATCCCGGTGCCCTGCGCGTACTCCAGGCCCTGTTCCTTGGTGGTGCAGCCGGCCGGCAGGAACGAGTAGTCGTACAGCAGGAACAGCGGGGCGACGACCGCCGGGCCGCCGGGGCCCTCCCAGACGGGGTAGGGGTCCTCGGGTGTCGTCACGCCGAGGTCACGGCACAGCTCGACCAGGTGGGTGTAGCGGGCGGCGCCGCGCAGGGTGACGGCGTCGCCCGGATGGCTCCACAGCTCGTGGTTGCCGGGCACCCAGACGACCTTGCGGAAGCGGCCCGCGAGCGTTTTCAGGGCCCAGTGGATGTCCGCCACGGTCTCGGCGACGTCCCCGGCGACCAGCAGCCAGTCGTCGTCCGTCCCGGGCCGCATGCCCTCGACCAGGGCGCGGTTCTCCGGGTAACCGATGTGCAGGTCACTGATGGCCAGCAATTGTGCGGCGCCACCGGCCGTCGACGTCACCTCTCGCCCCCTCCGTCCGTCCGGACGCCACCAAGAGATCACATCCGTGTGACGGGGACAAGCGCGGCCCGGGGGCCGTGGGCGGAGAATTCCTTCACACGCGCGTTGCACGAGGCGGCCCGTCGAAGCCGTATGATCTGGGCCCAACACCACCGCTACGAACGTCCCTTTCACAGGGGCGGTTTGGTGTCCCTCCCTTCTTCTGCCCGGGCACGGGCTGCTCAGCCCTGCCCGCGAACCCTGAAAGGCGGCCTGCATGGTCTCTCGCGTACGCGTCTGGCTCAACCGCACGTACGCGGAGAACGTGTTCTTCATGGATCAGCTGCGGAGGAATCCCAGCGACCGGGCGGTCGAGATCCATGCCACGCACGCAGACCCCGACTCGCCGGTGCTGGCCGCCGCCGACACCGCCGAGCTGGAGCCCGAGAACCTCTCCCCCGCCGGGTACGCCGAGTACGCGCTGGACCAGTGCGCGCGGCGGGGCATCGACGTGTTCGTGCCGCGGCTGCACCAGTCGGCGATCGTGGCGCACCGCGCGGAGTTCGAGGCGGCGGGCACGGCGGTCCTGGCGCCGCCGCCCGAGGCCGTGGCCGTCTTCCACGACAAGGTGATCGCCTACGAGGCGGTCCAGGCGATCGGTGTGCCGGTGCCGCCGTGGTACCGGGTCCGCTCGGAGGACGAACTGATCGCCGCGGTCGAGGCATTGGAGGCCGGTGGGCACAAGGCGTGCTTCAAGCCGGCGTCCGGGGCCGGCGGGGTGGGCTTCCGCGTGATCACGCGAACGCCCTTCTCCCTGATGCATCTGAGTGGTTTCCCGAGCCCGTACGTGCCGCTCGACCTGGTGCTGGAGGCGCTGCGGCGGGACGAGGAGCCGGTGGACTGGCTGGTGATGCCGCGTCTGGAGCAGCCCGAGGTGTCGGTGGACTGCCTGACCGGGCCGGACAACCGGGTCCGGCTGGCGGTGGGCCGTACCAAGAACGGCCGCCGCCGCGGCTTCACGCTGCACGAGCAGTGGCTGGGCCCGGCCCGGCGGATCGCCGAGGGTTTCGGTCTGCACTACTTGTCCAACATCCAGTTCCGGATGTTCGGCGACCGGCCGGTGCTGATGGACGTCAACACCCGCCCGGCCGGCGGACTGCACCAGCTGTCCCAGTGCGGTGTCAACGCGCCCTGGGCCGCCGTGCGGTTGGCCCTCGGCGAGGACCCGGGCGAGATCGAGCCGCCGTTTCTGGGCCAGGACTACACGGTGGTGTCGGGGCCGCGTCCGCTGCTCCCGGTGTCGCTGCCACTGCAGCGGCCGGAAGTGCCGGAGCCGCTCCCGGCGGTGCCCTCGCCCACTGCGGCCGAGCAGGCCGGCATCATCGAGCCGGCGGCTCAGGCGGCCCCGCTTCCGGGCCTGGCCGCGAGCGCCTCGCGCCACACCGGGCTGTCGACGTAGTGGTTGTCGAAGCGTTCCGAGGAGTCCTTGATCTCCCGCGGGTCGGCCTCGCCGCGCATCACCCGGCCCAGGAGCCGCAGATAGTCGAACCGTCCCGCACCCGGGGTGAAGACGAACAGCACGTCGGCCTTCGCCCCCGGCGCGGCGGCGAAGGCGTGCGGGGTGTGCGGCGGCACCAGGAGGAAGTCGCCGGCCCGCAGCACGGTGATCTCCTCACCCACCAGCACCTGGAGTGCTCCGTCGATGACGTAGAACATCTCGGACGCCTTGGTGTGCAGGTGGGCGGGCGCGCCGACGGCGCCCTCCGCGAACGTGGACCGGTAGCTGGTGAGCCGCCCGCCGGTGTTCTCGGAGTCGGCGAGCAATGTCATCACGCTGCTGGGGTCGCGCGTCGTCTCGGCCTCGGCGGCGCGGGTGAGGACCGGTGCGAAGCCGCTGCTGCTTCCCGTTTCATGCTGTGTCGTCGTCATGACCATGACCCTACGGATCCGGGCGACCCACGACAGGGGGCATTCGGGTGCCGTGTTCGTGGGTCAATTCGAAGCGCGGACGGGTTGCGGCCGCGGCCTGCGCTCGCTTTGGACCATGGATTCCGGCGTCGTCACGCCTTCCGCGGTGCCGGGGCCGGGAGTTCCCCCGAGCCGCGGACGATGAGCCGGGTGGGGACGGTGACGGTCCGGGCGCGGGAGCGGTCGCCGTCGAGGCGGGCCAGGGCCGTCGTGGCGGCCGCCCTGCCGATCTCCTCGGGGTCCTGCGCGACGGCCGTCAGGGCCGGTTCGAGGGCCTCGGCCAGTTCCACGTCGTCGAAGGTGACGACGGCGACGTCCTTCCTCCTGCTGCGGGCGAGTTCGCTGACGATGCCGAGGGCGACGATGTTGTTGCCTGCGAACAGGGCGGTGGGGGGATCGTCCAGGCCCAGCAGCCGGGAGGTGACGGTGGAGGCCCCGCGCTGGTCATGGGCGTTGGCGACCAGGGTGCGGTCGTAGGCGATGCCGGCTTCCTGAAGGGCGTCGCGGTAGCCGGCGAGTCGTTCACGGCGGGTGTAGAGCTTGGTGGGCAGGTCGCCGACGAAGCCGATGCGCCGGTGGCCGTGGGCGACGAGGTGGGCGACACCGTCGTGCGCGCCGGTGCGGTTGGAGCTGACCACACTGTCGGTGGACAGGCCGGACCCCAGCCGGTCGAGGAAGACCACGGGCAGGCCCCTGGTGCGGTGGGCCTTGAGGTGGGAGTGGTCGGCGCCGACGGACGGCACGACCATGAGGACGCTGACGCGGCGGGCGAGGAACTTGTCGGTCAGGGCCCGCTCGCGGTCGGGGTCGTCCGCGGAGGAGCCCATGAGGAGGGTCAGTCCGCGTTCGCGGACGGTGTCCTCGATGCTTCGGGCCACGGCCCCGAAGAAGGGGTTGCCGAGGTCGGGGATGACCAGCCCGATGGTGGTGTCCGGTCCGCCGACCCGGATGTTGCGGGCCATGAGGTTCGGCTGGAAGCCGAGTCGGGCGACGGCGGCGAGGACCTGTTCCCTCGTCTCGGCGGAGGCGGGCCCGTCCTCGTTGAGGACACGGGAGACCGTCTTGGCGCTGACACCGACTTCGCGTGCGACGTCGGCCAGGGTCGGGCGGCGGTTCGCTGCCATGGGGGAGGACTGTCTCCTGTGCTCGTCGGTTCCGGCCGCGGCCTCGGCCGGAAGCCTGTGAGGGCGGGTGGTCAAGTGGCCTGGACCCCGGCGGCCTTCGCTGCCGCGGAATCCGCCACGACAGTATCTCCGGCCGCGTCGACGCCGAGCGCGCCGGTCATGATGGCGACGACCTCCGCCATGGAGTAGTCGGAGGGCTTGATCAGGGCGGCGCGGCGGCCCAGGCGGTGGACGTGGATCCGGTCGGCGATCTCGAAGACGTGCGGCATGTTGTGGCTGATCAGGACGACCGGCATGCCCTTGTCCCGGACGCGGCGGATGAGGTCCAGGACCTGCCCCGATTCCTTCACGCCCAGCGCGGCGGTGGGTTCGTCCATGACGACGACGCTGCGGGCCCAGGCGACGGAACGGGCCACGGCCACGGCCTGGCGCTGTCCGCCCGACAGGGTCTCGACCGCCTGTGTCAGGGAGCGCAGCCCGATCTTCAGATCGGCCATGTGCGCGGCGGCCTCCTGACGCATGCGCTTCTTGTCCAGCATGCGGAAGACACTGCCGAGGACGCCCGGGCGGCGCAGTTCGCGGCCCAGGAACATGTTCGACGCGATGTCCATGGAAGCGGCCACGGCGAGGTCCTGGTACACCGTCTCGATGCCGTGGGCGCGGGCGCTCTGGGGGCCCGAGAAGGTGATGGGTTCGCCGTTCAGGCGTATCTCGCCCGCGTCGGGGGTCACCGCGCCGGTGAGGGCCTTGATGAGGCTGGTCTTGCCGGCGCCGTTGTCGCCGATGACGGCGAGCACCTCGCCGGGCAGCAGGTCGAAGTCGGCGCCGTCGATGGCGGTGACGTGGCCGTAGCGCTTGACCAGACCGCGGGCCTGGAGGACGGGCGTCGGGGAGGAGGTGGCGGTCATCGGGCCTTCTTCCGGGAGATCTGGTCGACGGTCACCGCGAGGATCACCAGGACGCCGGTGATCAGGGTCTGGTAGATGGAGGCGACGCCCATCAGCTGGAGCCCGTTGCGGAAGACGCCGACGATGAGGACGCCGATGAAGGTGCCCAGGACCGAGCCGCGTCCGCCGAAGAGGCTGGTGCCTCCGAGGACCACGGCGGTGATGCTGTCCAGGTTGTCCGTCTGTCCCGCCTGCGGGTCACCCACGCCCGTCCGGGAGATGAGGAGCAGGGCGGCGATGCCGTAGAGGACGCCGGCCGTGGTGTAGACGCCGATGGTCAGCCGGGAGGTGCGGATGCCGTTCAGGCGGGCCGCTTCCTGGCTGTTGCCCAGGGCGTAGACGTGCCGGCCCCAGCCGGTGCTGCTCAGCGCGTAGGCGAGGAGGAGGAACAGGCCGATGGTGACCAGGGAGCCGTAGGTGATGTCCGTCCTTCCCAGGGGGAAGGTCTGCCCCAGCGCCGTCAGCGGGCCGGGCAGGTTGGTGACCGTCTGCTCCTCGGAGTAGATGTGGGTGAGCGCGAACGCCACGTTCAGCATGCCGAGGGTGACGATGAACGGCGGCAGCGGGATCTTCTGCACCAGCAGCCCGTTGAGCAGGCCGAAACCGCCGCAGACGACGAGCCCCAGGGCGATCGCGGCCAGCGGCGGCAACGAGCCCTCGGCCGCCATCTTGGCGATCACGATGCTGCCGAACGCCATCACGGCCCCGCACGACAGGTCGATGCCCGCCGTGAGGATGATCAGCGTCTGGCCGATCGCGAGTGTTCCGACGACCATGACCTGCTGGACGATCAGTGAGAAGTTCCCGCCCGTGAGGAACTGGTCGGTCGAGACGGAGAAGAACACACAGGCCAGCAGGAGCGCGACCAGCGGACCCGTGGTCGGCTGTGTGAGCAGCCTGCGGGCCGTCGTCGGGGCTTTCAGCCCGGCGTAGGGCGAGGATGTGGACGGTGGCGTGGACGTGGCAGTCATGCGAGGTCCTTGACGGAGGATGGGGAGGCGGCCGGCTCCCGGCCGGGGAGGTGGGAGCCGGCCCGCCGGCTCGGGGTGAGGCGGTGCGGGCGGTCCTCGGGGCGGCTCAGCCCCAGCAGTTCTCCAGGCCGTAGGCGGTGTCCTTGGACGTGATCCCCGGCTGTGCCTTGTCGGAGACAAGGGTGACGCCGGTGTCGGTGTAACCGGACGCCTTCTTGCCGTCCTTGGCGTAGGTCACGACGGCTTTGACACCCTCGGCGGCCATCTTCAGCGGGTACTGCTGCGAGGTCGCGGCGATCTTGCCGTCCTTGACGGCCCGGGTTCCGGTGCAGCCGCCGTCCACGGACACGATCAGGACGTCCTTCTCGCGGCCCTTGGCCTTCAGGGCGGTGTAGGCGCCCAGGGCGGCCGGTTCGTTGATCGTGTAGACGACGTTGATGCCGGGTTCCTTCTGGAGGCAGTTCTCCATGGCGGTCTGGCCCTTGGACTGGTCACCGCCGGTGTCCTGGGCGCAGGCGACGTCCTTGTCGGTGGCGCCGAAGCCCTTGAGGAAGCCGTTGTGCCGCTGGACGCCGACGGAGACGCCCGGCGCGAGGTCGAGGGCGGCTATCTTCGCGGTCTTGCCCTTCATGGCGGCCTTGGCGTACTCGCCGATCAGTTCGCCGGCCTTGAGGTTGTCGGTGGCGAAGAGGGCGTCGACGGCGCTCTGCGGCTCGGTCGGGGTGTCGAGCGCGATGACGAGGACGCCCTTGGCCTTGGCCTTCTCGAGCGCGGGCACGATCGCCTTCGAGTCGCTGGGGGTGATGAGGATGCCCTTCACGCCCGACGCGACCATGTTCTCGACGGCCGTGACCTGACCGGCGTTGTCGCCGTCGAACTTGCCCGCCGCGGTCATGAGCTGCACGCCTTCGGCCTTCGCGGCCTTCTCGGCACCCTCCTTCATCTTCACGAAGAACGGGTTGGTGTCGGTCTTGGTGATCAGACCGACCTTGACATCGCCCGAGGAGGAGCCGGCCGAAGCCGAACCGGCGCCGGAGCCGGATCCGCAGGCCGTCAGGGCGAGGGCCGCGACGCCGGTACACGCGGCGGCTCTGAGGAGGGAGGAGGGCATACGAGTGGTGCGAGACATGAAACGACTCCTGCGGGATAACGAGCGGCGCGGCCGGCATCGGAGCATGCCGTCCCGAGGTGTCATCGTTGACTTATGTCATCGTTGACACTGCATGGCGAGGATGATGGACTCCGGCTCCCGGCAACGTCAATGCCTTACCCGCGTCACAAATCGGCAACGTCCGGGCCGCCGTCCCCGCGGCCGATCAGCGGCTGCGTCATGACGTGACCGGTTCGCCCGCACGGCCGCAGAGGAGAGCAGCAGATGAGCCCGCATCAGATCACCGTCCTGGGGGAGTGCGTCGCGGACGCGTTCACCGAGCCCGCGAAGAGCTCGAACGAACTCGCCCTGCGGGTGCTGCCCGGGGGCGGGCCGGCGAACACGGCCGTGTCGCTCGCCCGGCTCGGCACCGGAGCGCACTTCCTGGCCCGCCTGTCCGACGACGTGTTCGGCCGCCTGTTCCGGGCACACCTGGAGGATTCCGGAGTGGACCTGTCGGACACCGTCAAGGCGTCCGAACCGAGCACGCTGGCCGTGGCGGAACTGGACACCCAGGGCCGGGCCGCGTTCTCCTTCCACGCGCAGAACACGGCCGACTGGCAGTGGACGGCCGGGGAACTCGCCGGCGCGGACCTGTCCGGGTCCGTCTGCGTGCACACCGGATCACTCGCCCTGGTCCGGGAACCCGGAGCGGCCGCGGTGGAGGAGTTCCTGGCGGCTGCCGCACCCCGGGCCACCATCAGCGTCGATCCCAACGTGCGTCCGCTGCTGGTGCGTCCCGAGGTCTACCGCGAGCGGCTCGCGCACTGGTGCCGGCTCGCCGACATCCTGCGGCTCAGCGACGAAGACCTCGACCTGCTCCTGCCCGGCGCGTCCCCCGAGCAGGCATGCGACACATGGCACGCCGCGGGGACCCGGCTCGTAGTGATCACGCGCGGCGGGGACGGCGCCCTGGCCTCGCTCGACGGGGAACGGGTGGAGGTGCCGGCGGTCGCGGCGAAGGTTGCCGACACGGTCGGGGCGGGGGACTCCTTCACCGCCGGCCTGCTGCACCGCCTCGCCGCCGACGGCCTCCTCGGGGGCCGGCTGACGGATCTCCGGCTCGGCGACGTCGAGGAAGCCTGCCGCTTCGCCGCCCGGGTCGCCTCCCTGACCTGCTCGGTGGCCGGCCCCAACCCGCCGTGGCGGCACGAACTGACGCGTGCCGCGGAGGCCGACCGGACCTGAGGGCTTCGACCCGAAGGGCCGATCCTGCCCGGACCGTTGACGTGCCGGCCGTTCTGCCTCCATCATCGGGCACCTCGATGTCATCGATGACACAAGTCAACGATGACATCCCCTGGGCACGTGGACGCCGGCGCCGGCCAGGGGCATCACCTCTCGGCCGGTCCGCACGGGGCAGCTCGGGCTCCGCTGCGTGGACGGCCGCGGCACAGGAGACTTCATGAGCTCTGAACGTGTACCCCTGCGTGCTCACCGACGGATGGTCGCGACGGTGGTGGCCTTGTGCGCCCTGTCCGCCGCTCCGCTCGCCCCTCGGGCCGTCGCCGCCGACACCCCGCCCTACTCCGAGACCCATCGTCCCCGGTTCCACTACACGCCGCAGAAGAACTGGATGAACGATCCGAACGGTCTCGTCCACTACCAGGGCGAATACCACCTCTTCTACCAGTACAACCCCGACGGCAACTCCTGGGGCAACATGTCCTGGGGCCACGCGGTGAGCGAGGACCTCGTGCACTGGAAGGAGCTGCCGCTCGCCCTGCCGCACGACGACGAGGAGATGGTCTTCTCCGGCAGCGCGGTGGTCGACCGGGACAACACCACCGGCTTCGGCACCCGGAAGAACCCGGCCATGGTGGCGCTCTACACCAGTTTCGACAAGAACACGGGCGTCCAGGCCCAGTCGCTCGCCTACAGCACCGACCGCGGCCGGACCTGGACGAAGTACCGGGGCAACCCCGTCATCGACATCGGCTCCAAGGACTTCCGCGATCCGAAGGTGCAGTGGCACGAGCCCACCAGGAGCTGGCTCATGACGGTGTCGCTGTCCGCCGAGCACAAGGTGCTGTTCTACTCCTCCAAGAACCTCAAGGACTGGACGCTGCAGAGCGAGTTCGGCCCGGCCGGTGCCACGGGCGGTGTCTGGGAGTGCCCCGACCTCTTCCCGCTCGCGGTCGACGGGGACAAGAAGAAGACCAAGTGGGTCCTGGTCGTCAACATCAACCCCGGTGGCATCGCGGGCGGTTCGGCCGCCCAGTACTTCATCGGAGACTTCGACGGCCAGAAGTTCACCGCCGACGACAAGGGCACCTACACCCCGCCCAGTGGCACGGTCGTGCAGGACTTCGAGAGCACGGACTTCGGTACGTGGACACCTGCCGGCACCGCCTTCGGACCGGGGCCGTCGGCCGGGGCACTGGACGGACAGCTGCCCGTCGAAGGGGTCGAGGGAACGGGTCTCGCCAACAGCTTCCACGGCGGTGACGCCGCCACCGGCACCCTCACCTCGCCCCCCTTCACCGTCGACAGCCCCTATCTGAACTTCAGGATCGGCGGCGGCCGGCACCCGCACCGGGAGGGAACCGTCCTGGAGCGGGGGCCCGTGCCCGAGGGCACGGTCATCGGTGACTTCGAGGGCGGGACCTACGGCGACTGGACCAGGACCGGCGACGCCTTCGGCACCGCGCCCGCCACCGGCACCCTTCCCGGCCAGCAGCAGGTGACCGGGTGGCTCGGCGACGGGCTGGTCAACACCTTCCTGAACGGTGACTCCGCCACCGGCACGCTCACGTCGCCCGAGTTCACCATCGACAAGGACTACATCGACTTCCTGATCGCCGGCGGCGCCCACCCCGCCGGCCAGGCCGACCCCACCGCCGTCGAACTCGTCGTCGACGGCAAGGCCGTACGCGGTGCCACCGGTCAGGACACCGAGGCGCTCAACTGGGCCGCCTGGGACGTCCGTGACCTCGCCGGCCGGAAGGCCCGGATCAGGATCACCGACGAGAACACGGGCGGCTGGGGCCACATCAACGTCGACCACGTCGTGCTGTCGGACACCCGGGCCCGCCCCGTCTCCGACGAGACGTCCGTCAACCTGCTCGTCGACGGCGAGGTCGTCGGCAACGCCACGGGCACCGACAGCGAGACCCTGGACTGGGCCTCCTTCGACCTGCGGCCCTACGCCGGGAAGAAGGCGCAGATCCAGATCGCCGACATGAACACCGGAGGCTGGGGCCACGTCCTGGCCGACCGGTTCACCACCGCCGAGGCCCCCGCCAAGTCCGTTCTGCAGCGCGCCGACTGGGCCGACTACGGCAAGGACTACTACGCGGCCGTGTCCTGGGAGGACGCTCCGGGCGGCAAGCGGTACATGATCGGCTGGATGAGCAACTGGGACTACGCGGGCGCGGTCCCGACCTCCCCCTGGCGCGGCGCGCAGACCGTACCCCGGGAGATGGCCCTGCGCACCGTCGACGGGCGGATCCGCCTGGTCGCCAAGCCGGTGGACGGTCTCGGCTCGCTGCGCGGCGAGGAGCCCGCGACCGCGTCGGGCGTCACGGTCCAGAACACCTCCGAACCGCTGATCGGCCCGTCCGCCGAAGGCGAGGCGCTCGACATCGAAGCCACCTTCGCCCTGGAGGACGCCGACCGCTTTGGACTGAAGGTACGCACCGGTGCCGCTCAGGAGACGGTCATCGGCTACGACACCACCACCGAGGAGCTGTACGTCGACCGCACCCGCTCCGGGACCGTGGACTTCCACAACACCTTCCCCGGCGTCCAGCGCGCACCGCTGAAGGCCGAGAAGGGCAAGGTGAGGCTGCGGATCCTGGTCGACCGGTCCTCCGTCGAGGTCTTCGGCGGCAACGGCGAGGCCGTGATCACCGACCAGATCTTCCCCGACCCCGGGAGCACAGGAGTGCGGATCTTCGCCGAGGACGGCTCGGTGAAGCTGGACCGGGCGGCCGTCTGGCACCTCGGCTCCTACCGCGACTGATCCTCACCGCCATCCCCGACCATGGAGGCCGACTCACCGTGAAGAAGACCCTGTTCGCCGAGTTCACCGCCCGCGAGGGAGCGGAGCAGGACGTCGCCCGGCTGCTGCGCGACTACGCCCTGAAGGTGCGGGACGAGGAAGGCAACCTCGTCTTCGACGTCTACACCAAGGCCTCCCGCCCGCGCGCCTTCTGGATCTTCGAGGTCTACCGGGACGACGACGCCTTCAAGGCACATCTGGACGCCCCGTACGGCGGCCCGTTCAACGCCGCGCTCGCGCCGCTGATCGAGGAGAGCGCCTCCGTGCTCACCTTCCTCGATCCGGTCGCCTGACCCTCCGGCGCACGACAGTGCCGGACAGGGACCGGCCGTGTGCCACGACGTCGTCGCAGTACGACCGGGGCTGCAGCGACGCCGTCGACGGCGTCGCTGCCCCGGCGGACGGGGACGCCGAGCCCCGGCGTCCCCGTCCCCGGCTGCACGAGCCCGAGGTCAGCCCCTGCGCAGGCGCAGGGTGAGGATCTGGAAGGGCCGCAGCGCGACGGTGACGGACCCGTCGGTGGTCTCCGCGTCCTCCAGAGGCCGTTCCAGCAGGTCGGCAATCTGGGCGCCTGCGAGCGGGAACCCGGTGCGCAGGGTGCCGGTGGCGCGGCCGCCACGGGACTCGTAGAGCCGTACGACGACATCGCCGGAGGCGTCGTCGGCGAGTTTGACCGCTTCCACGGTGATGCCCTCGCCCTCGGTGGACACGACCGGTTCGGGGGCACCGGCCGCGTCGGCCACCCGCAGCGGCAGGTTGAGGGCGTAGCCCTCGGCGACGGCGTCCTCGATGCTCGCGCCGGGCAGCAGGGCGTAGGTGAAGCGGTGGGGGCCCTGGTCGGCCTCGGGGTCCGGGATGCGCGGGGCGCGGACCAGGGACAGCCGGACGGTGGTCGTGGTGCCGCCGTCCTCGCGGACCGTGCGGGAGACGTCGTGGCCGTAGGTCGAGTCGTTGACGACGGCGACACCGTAGCCGGGTTCGCCGAGGTGCACCCAGCGGTGGCCGGAGACCTCGAAGCGGGCCGACTCCCAGCTGGTGTTGGTGTGGGTGGGGCGCTGGACGTGGCCGAACTGGATCTCGGCGGAGGAATGCGGGGCGCGGATGTCTACCGGGAAGGCCGCCTTGAGGATCTTCTCGGTCTCGTGCCAGTCGATGTCCGTCTCGATGTCGATACGGGGGCTGCCGGCGCGGACGGTGATCGTCTGGGTGATCGTGGAGCCCCTGCCGAAGGACCGTTCGACGCGGATGGCGCCGATCAGGGGGTGCTGCTCGACGACGGTGACGGACGAGGCGTCCAGCAGGTCGGTGTAGCGGTTCTTGTAGTGCTTGTCGATGTCCCAGGCGTCCCAGTAGTTGGGCAGGTCGGTGTGCAGGCGGAGCAGGTTGCCCGGCTCGGCGAGCACCTCGCGGCCGGCGCGCAGGTCGCGGACGGAGGACAGCGTGCCGTCCGCGGCGACCTCCACCCGGACCAGTCCGTTGTCGAGGACCCGGCCGTCGACGGTCACCGGCTGCGGGGGTGCGGAGCCGGTGAGGGGCGCGGAGCCGTTCGCGGGCACCTGCACGTACGCCGGTGCGCCGTCGGCGGTGCGGACCACTTCGGCGCGGTCGCAGGGGCCGGCGTTGAAGACGCGGGTCTCGCCGGTGCCCAGCGCGGCCACCGCCTGCGCGGTGAGCGCGTGCAGCTCCTGCGCGACGCGGGCGTACTCGGCCTCGGCCTCGCGGTGCACCCAGGCGATGGAGGAGCCGGGCAGGATGTCGTGGAACTGGTGCAGCAGCACCGTCTTCCACAGCCGGTCCAGCTTCTCGTACGGGTAGCTGTAGCCCGGCGCGTGCAGGGCGGCCGTGGTCGCCCAGAGTTCGGCCTCGCGAAGGAGGTGCTCGGAGCGGCGGTTGCCCTGCTTGGTGCGGGCCTGGGAGGTGTAGGTGGCGCGGTGCAGCTCCAGGTAGAGCTCGCCGACCCACACGGGCGCGTCCGGGTACTCCTCACGGGCCTTGGCGAAGAACTCGTCGGGGTGCTCGACGACGACCTTCGCGGAGCCCTCGAGATCCGCCAGCCGGCGGGCGCGTTCCATGATCTCGCGGGTGGGGCCGCCACCGCCGTCGCCCCAGCCGAAGGGGGCCAGGGAGCGGGAGGCGCCGCCCTTCTCGGAGTAGTTGCGGACCGCGCGGGACATCTCCTCGCCGCTGAAGCGGGCGTTGTAGGTGTCGACCGGGGGGAAGTGGGTGAAGATGCGGGTGCCGTCGATGCCCTCCCACCAGAAGGTGTGGTGGGGGAACTTGTTGGTCTGGTTCCAGGAGATCTTCTGGGTGAGGAACCACTCGTTCCCGGCGAGCTTGGCGATCTGCGGGTAGGCCGCGTTGTAGCCGAAGGAGTCCGGCAGCCACACGCCCTTGGTCTCGATGCCGAAGTGGTCCATGAAGAACCGCTTGCCGTGGACGAACTGGCGGGCTACGGCCTCGCCGCCGGGCAGGTTGCCGTCGGACTCGACCCACATGCCGCCGACTGGTGCCCACTGGCCGTTCTTGACCGACTCCTGGATGCGGGACCAGACCCTGGGGTAGTTGTCGCGGACCCACTCGTACTGCTGGGCCTGGGAGCAGGCGAAGATGAAGTCGTCGTACTCGTCGGCGAGCGAGGTGACGTTGGAGAAGGTGCGGGACGTCTTGCGCTTGGTCTCGCGGATCGGCCATAGCCAGGCGGAGTCGATGTGGGCGTGGCCGACGCCGGAGATCGTGTGCGCGCTGGCGTGCGCGGGCTTGGACAGCACCGGCTTCAGCGCCTCGCGGACGGCCGGGGCGGAGCCGGAGACGTCGTCCAGGTCGAGCAGGTCCATCGCGCGGTCGAGGGCGTGGGCGATCTCGTGCCGGCGCGGGTCGTGCTCGCCGAGCTCCAGCATCAGTTCGCGCAGCACCTGCACGTCGAGGTCGAGGTGCCAGACCTCCTCGTCGAGGATCGCGATGTCGGCGCTGCGGAAGGTGTAGAGGGGCTTGTCGCCCGCGGTGAGCTTGTCGCCCAGGGGCGTGGTCCTGGAGAAGTTGTCCGCGAGGATGTCCGGGTTGGAGGCGGCCTCGACCAGGTAGTCGACGGTCTCGCCGCCCTGCGCGGGGTTGGCGATCGCCACGTACTGGTTGAGCGGGTTGACGGCCTTCAGGGGGGTGCCGTCGGTGAGGTGGACCAAGGCCTCGGCCTGGTTGCCGGGCCAGGCGCCGACGAAGCCGAGGTCGATGACGGCCTCGACGCGGCGGCCCGCCCATTCCTCGGGCACCCGCCCGCGCATGCGGAACCAGGTGGTGCCCCAGGGCGGGCCCCACGGGGTGCCCATCGTGAACGGCTCGTAGGAGGCGGCGGCGGCCTCCTCGAACGGCACCGGCTCCCCCGGGGCCTGCCAGGCCTCCACCTCGAAGGGGACGGTGGCCGCGTAGACCGCGGTCTTGACGCGCTGGTCGTGAAGGCGCTGCACGCGCTCCTCGATGCGGCGGCTTTCGTCGTGCATGGGCTGTCTCCAGGAAGCGGGAAGAGCGAGCAGACGGCAGGCGGTGGGGGAAAGCGCTTACCGAGCGGCGTTCACCTAAGGTACGCCAACCCGGGATGGACCTCCGCGTAGCCCTCGACCAGCCTGCGGGCCACGTTGACGGAGTCGACGAGCGGATGCAGGGCGAAGGCCTTCACGGCGGTGGCGCGGGAGCCGGTGTCGGCGGCGGCCAGCACCTCGCGCTCGACGGCCTTGACCGCGCAGACCAGGCCGGTGGCGTGGTCGGGCAGCGGGTCGACGGCGACGGGGTGGGCGCCGTTGGCGTCGACGAGGCAGGGGACCTCGATCACGGCCTCCGTGTCCAGGACGGACAGCGTGCGCCGGTTGCGCACGTTGAGGATCAGGGTGGTGCGCTCGTCCCGGGCGATGGCCCGCATCAGGGCGAGGGCCACCTTCTCGTAGCCGCCGGACAGGTCGTCCTCGTCGCGTTCCCCGGCGCCCGCGGTCTCGCGGTTCTCGGCCATGTACGTGGCCTCGCGCTCGGCGCGGGTGCGGTCCCAGACGTCGAGGGCGGGGGTGTCCGGGTTGCGCATCTCGGCGTAGAAACGGGCCTGCTGGTCGTGCAGGAAGGCGCCGCGGGTCTTCTCGGCCTGCTGGTAGGCGCGGACCGCCTCGCGGTTGAAGTAGTAGTAATGCAGGTATTCGTTGGGGATCGCGCCCAGGGAGCGCAGCCATGCGGCGCCGAAGAGCTTGCCCTCCTCGAACGAGCCGAGCAGGTCGGGGTCGGCGAGCAGGCGCGGGAGCTCGTCCCGGCCGGCGACGCGCAGGCCGCGCACCCAGCCGAGGTGGTTGAGCCCGACGTAGTCGATCCACGCCTCCCCCGGGTTCTCCACGCCGAGCACCCGGGCGATGCGGCGGCCGAGGCCGACCGGGGAGTCGCAGATGCCGATGACGCGGTCGCCGAGGTGGCGGGACATGGCCTCGGTGACGAGACCCGCCGGGTTGGTGAAGTTGATGACCCAGGCGTCGGGCGCGAGCCGGGCGACCCGTCGCGCGATGTCGACGGCGACCGGGACCGTGCGCAGGCCGTAGGCGATGCCGCCCGCTCCCACGGTCTCCTGGCCCAGCACCCCTTCGGCCAGGGCGACGCGTTCGTCGTTCGCGCGTCCCTCCAGGCCGCCGACACGGATCGCGGAGAACACGAAGTCGGCACCGCGCAGGGCGTCGTCGAGGTCGGTGGTGGCGCTCACCTCGGGCGCGTCGGGGACGCCGGCCGCCTGTTCGGCGAGGACGCGGGTCACCGCCGACAGCCGTCCGGCGTCCAGATCGTGCAGGACGACGCGGGTCACCCGGCCCTGGGCGTGGTCCTGGAGGAGCGCTCCGTACACCAGGGGCACGCGGAATCCTCCGCCGCCCAGAATCGTCAGTTTCACGCCTGCACCTTTCCCGCCACGACGACCTCGACGCCCGCCTCCTGGAAGGAGGTCCGTGTCGCCGCGTCGACCGGCGCGTTCGTCACCACCGCGTCCAGGTCCTCGGGACCGCAGACCTTCGCCATCCCGTGCCCGGGGAACTTCGCCGCGTCGGCGAGCAGCACCACCTTCTCACCGGCCTTGATCATGGCCCGCTTGACGGGCACTTCCACGACCGTCGTGTCCATGACCTGCCCGCCGGGCCGCACCCCGCTGGTCCCGAGGAAGAGCCAGTCGGCGTGCAGCTGGCGCAGGTTGTCCTCGGTGAGGAAGCCGACCAGGGAGCGGTACTCGCGGCGGACCATGCCGCCGAGCAGGACCAGCTCGATGCCCTCGTCGTCGGCGAGCTCCTCGTAGACCACCAGGTTGCTGGTGATCACGGTGAGCCGGCGCCCGTGCAGCTGCCGGGCCAGGCGGTAGGCCGTCGTGCCGATGTCCAGCAGCACCGACTGGCCGTCCCTGATCATCGCGGCGGCGCGTTCGGCTATGGCGTCCTTCTCGGGCACGCGCACCTCGGCGACCTCGGCGAAGGGCTGGTCGCCCTCCTCCACGACGGCGCCGCCGTGCACACGCGTGAGCAGTCCGTCCTCTTCGAGTTTGACCAGGTCACGCCTGATGGTGGCGGGGCTCACGCCCAGCTGCTCCGAGAGGTCGGTCACGGCCGCGGGACCACCGGCCCGCAGGGCCCGCAGGATGAGTTGGTGTCGTCGTTCCGCCAGCACGCCGTGCACATTACTCGTCATCTCCAATCATCGCCATGCTTATTTCTGCTCAGGCATTGACCGGACTCGCGAAGCGGCGCACGATTCCGCTCACCGAAATGAAGAGTTTTGACGATCTCCGTCGAAGCCGTGAGTGAGAGGACACATCCGTGGACGACGACCGGCCCGATGTGCTGCTGACCGGGCTGCTCTTCTACGACCTCGTCCTCACGGGGCCCGGCGGGCCGCCCACCCCGGGCGAGGAGATCTGGACCCGGGGCATGGGCTGCGGCCCGGGCGGCATCGCGAAGCTCGCGGTCGCCGCCGCCCGCTTCGGCCTGCGCACCAGCCGCTCAACCAGCAGGGCATCGCCACCAACTGGGGCCAGGAGACGCCGGTGGAGACCTGGTGGCACCTGGCGGTCGTCAACGACGGCAGGCACACCACGCTGTACGTCGAGGGCTGCCCGGTGGTCCGCAACCCCAAGGCGCCCGCGGTCGGCATCACCTCCGTCGGAGGTCCGTGGCTACTGGGCGGCTACGAGTACGGCGGAAAGATCGACCAGATCTTCCGCGGCCGGCTCGGCGACGTCCGGATCGTCGCCAGGGCGCTGCCCGTCACCTCCTTCATGAACCACTGAGAACCCGAAGGGCCCCTGATCATGACCGAGCAGCCGGTCGCCGACCGCGACACGTGGAAGGCCCCGGACACCCGGGTCGTCCGGACCGAGCACGTCTCCGGACGGAAGGGCGCCTGCACCTTGCGGATCCCGCTGACCGCCGGCGAGGAGTCCTTCTACGTCCGGCTGCGCGGCAGCGACGGCAACCGCAACGGCCCCGGCTACCTCGGCGCGTCGGTCGACCCGCACGGGCCGGTCCCGCACGCGCCCGGGGACGGTGACCGTGGGCGGACACCTGGTTCTGCTCGAACCCCGTGTTCGTGGACGTCGAGGGTTCCTGACCTCCGGGTACCAGCAGGTCACGGACCGATCGAGCGGACGGGGCGAGCGGAGGTACGGTGGGCCGCGTGACCGGTGAAGAGTCGCTGCGGCCCCAGTCCCTCATGCTGACGTTCCTGGGCGACCAGGTGCTCGGCCGTGATGTGTGCGTGTACTCGGGCAGCGTCATCGACGTGTTCGCCCGCGCCGGGATCGGCGAGCAGGCCACCCGCTCCACTCTGACCCGCATGGTGGGCCGTGACCTGCTGCGCCGCCAGCGCGAGGGCCGCCGCATGTACTTCGGGCTGACCGAGCGCTCGGAGGCGGTGCTGCGCGACGGCGAGCGGCGGATCTGGCGGACGGGTGCCGTCAACCGGCGGTGGGACGGCAGCTGGACGCTGCTCGGCTTCTCCCTGCCGGAGACCTGGCAGCGCCAGCGGCACGACCTGCGCTCCCAGCTGACCTGGAGCGGCTTCGGCCCCCTCTTCAACGGCCTGTGGATCGCCCCGGGCGAGGTCGACGTGTCGGCCCTGGTGTCCGAGCTCGGCCTGTCCGCCCACGTCAAGGTCTTCCGGGCGCACGCGGACACCGGCATGGACATCGGCCGGATGATCGAGGAGACCTGGGAGCTGTCCGAACTGGCCGAGCGCTACGAGGGGTTCGCGGGCCGCTGGCAGCACTGGGAGGACGACCTGCCGGACGCCGGAGAGGCCCTCGTGCTGCGCCTGCGCCTCCAGACGGAGTGGCTGCAGATCGTCCGCCGCGACCCACGGCTCCCCGTCGAACACCTGCCCGCCGACTGGCCGGCCGAACAGGCCGAGAAGACGTTCCGCATCGTGCACGAAAGGCTCTCGCCGCTCGTCCGCGACGCCTCGCGACGCCTTCTGGACCTGGTACCGGCGCGCCCTCAGGCGTAGAACCGCGACAGGCTCTGAAGCACCGCCGCCGGCTTGGTGCCGCCCTCGATCTCGATGGCGCCCTCGACGGTGATCTGCACGCCGCCCGGCACCTCCTCGACCTCGGCGAGCTTCGCGGTCAGGCGGATGCGGGAGCCGGCCTTGACGGGAGCGGGGAAACGCACCTTGTTGAGGCCGTAGTTGACCTTCGTCGTCACGCCCTGGACGTCCAGCAGCTCGGTGAACAGGGGGATGAAGAGGGACAGCGTGAGGTAGCCGTGCGCGATGGGTGCGCCGAAGGGGCCGTCCTTGGCGCGCTCGGGGTCCACGTGGATCCACTGGTGGTCGCCCGTGGCGTCGGCGAAGGTTTCGATGCGCTCCTGCGTCACCTCGATCCACTCACTGGTGCCGAGGTCGTTGCCGGCGAGCTTCTTGAGTTCGTCGAGGCCGTTGACGGTGATGCTCATGCGGATCCTTGACTCTGGCCGTAACGCGTACGGACGCGGGACTTGAGGAGCTTTCCGGAGGCCGTGCGCGGGAGTGCGTCCGCGAGGACCACCGATTTCGGAATCTTGTACTTGGCGAGGCGGCCGGCGAGCGACGCGAGCACCTCGTCGGGGTCGAGGGCGGCGCCCTCGCGGGGGACGACGACCGCGCGGGGCACCTCGCCCCACTTGTCGTCCGGCACGCCGATCACCGCGCACTCGGCGATGTCCGGGTGGGCGAGGAGCTGGTCCTCGATCTCGGCGGGGTAGACGTTCTCACCACCGGAGATGATCATGTCCTTGATGCGGTCGACGATGTGGACGTAGCCGTCCTCGTCGACCTGTGCGGCGTCCCCGCTGCGGAACCAGCCGTCCGCGAAGGAGGCGGCGGTCTCCTCGGGCAGCCCCCAGTAGCCGGGCATGACGTGCGGGCCGCGCACCACGACCTCGCCCACCTCGCCGGTGCCCACCGGAGACAGGTCCGGCCGTACGACGCGGACGTCGCTGAAGAAGTGCGGCACACCCGCCGAACCCGCTTTGCTCACGGCGTGCTCGGCGTCCAGGAACAGCGTGCCCGGGGCGGCCTCGGTCATCCCGTAGCCCTGGAGGAAGGTCAGGCCGCGCTCCAGGTAGGCCGCGATCAGCGGGGTGGGGACCGGGGAGCCGCCGCAGGTGAGGATGCGGAGCGAGGACAGGTCCGCGTCGGGCCAGCGCGGGTGGCGGGCCACCTGGTCGAACATCGTGGGCACGCCGAACATGAAGGTGATCCGGTGCCGTTCGATGAGGTCGAAGGTGGCGTCCGGGTCGAAGGCGTCGACCAGGACACAGGTGCCGCCCTTCAGCAGGACCGGCAGGGTCAGCATGTTCAGGCCCGCGGTGTGGAACAGCGGGGCCGAGACCAGCGCGCGTTCGTCGGCGATCAGGTCGGTGTCGACGAGGACGTTGACGGCGTTCCAGGTGAGGTTGCCGTGGGTGAGCATGGCGCCCTTGGGGCGGCCGGTCGTGCCCGAGGTGTACATGATGATGCAGGTGTCGTCGGCGCCGACGGGTTCGTCGATCGGCTCCCCGGGCGCCTCGGCGACGGCTGCCTCGTACTCCGCGCCGACCTCCAGGTAGAGGCGTACGTCCGTGCTGCCGGGCAGGCCCGCGACCAGACCCGCGTGGGACGGGCCGTAGACGAGGGCCCGGGCGCCGGAGTCGGCGAGCTGGTGGGCGATCTCCGGTCCGGCGAGGCGGATGTTGAGCGGGACGAAGACCGCGCCGAGCAGGCCTGCGGCGAAGAGCGTCTCCAGATAGGAGGGGTGGTTCGGGCCGAGGTAGGCGATGCGGTCGCCGCGGCGCACGCCCCGGGCGCGCAGGGCGTGGGCCAGGCGGGTGGTGCGGGTGTGGACGGTGGCGTAGTCGGTGGCGGACCCGTCGTGGATCAGGGCGGTGCGGTGCGGGGTCTTGCGGGCCCGGCGTGCGGGCCACGAACCCAGTCCCTCGTTGCGCATGTCTCGCCCCTTACGGTGTCGTCAGCCCGAGCAGGCGGGCCGCGTTCTCCTTGAGGATCTTCGGCCGGACCTCGTCCTTGATCGTGAGCTTGTCGAAGTCGGCGAGCCAGCGGTCGGGGGTCAGGACGGGGAAGTCGGAGCCGAAGAGCACCTTGTCCTTCAGCAGGGTGTTCGCGTACTGCACGAGCTGCGGCGGGAAGTACTTCGGCGACCAGCCGGACAGGTCGATGTGCACCCCCGGCTTGTGCGTGGCGACCGCCAGGGCCTCGTCCTGCCAGGGGAAGGACGGATGCGCCAGGATGATCTTCAGGTGCGGGAAGTCGGCCGCCACGTCGTCCACGTGCAGGGGATTGGAGTACTTGAGCCTGATGCCACCCCCGCCGGGGACTCCGGCGCCGATGCCCGTCTGGCCGGTGTGGAAGAGGGCGATGGCGCCCGTCTCCTCGATCACCTCGTACAGGTCGTACGCCACCGCGCGCTCGTTGGGGAAGAACCCCTGGATGCTGGGGTGGAACTTGAAGCCCTTCACCCCGTACTCCTCGACCAGGCGCCGGGCCTGCCTGACGCCGGCCTTGCCCCGGAACGGGTCGATGGAGGCGAAGGGGATCAGGACGTCGGAGTTGGCGGCCGCCGCCTCGGCGACCTCCTCGTTCGGGACGGGCGCGGTGCCGGTCGCGGACTCGGCGTCGACGGTGAAGATGACCGCGGCCATGTTCCGCTCGCGGTAGTAGACGGCCGTCTCCTGAAGGGTGGGCTTCCGCTTGCCCTCCACCTTGAAGTAGGCGGAGGAGGCGTCGTGCAGGTTGTCGTCCAGCGAGGAGTGGCCCTGGGAGGACACCTCCGCGTGGGTGTGGACGTCGATCGCGACCAGCTCGTCGACGTTCATCGGGCGGTCCATCACGCCTCCGGAAGCTTCGGCGCCGGGATGCCGACCGTCTGGAGCTCGGCACCGACCGAGGTGGGCCAGGCGTCGGCCAGGGTGTCGGGGGTCCAGCCGCCGTCGGCGTAGGCCGCCCTGATCTCCTGCGGATGCGACCAGAGTGCCACCTTGTCGCCGCCGATGCCGATGGCCTGGCCGGTGACGCCCCGGGCGGCCTCGGAGGCGAGGAACGGGACCAGGGCCGCGCAGTCCTCGGGGGTGCCGAATCCCTCGCCCTTGCGGAGGAAGTCCGACAGGGGCTCGCCGTTCCGCATGGCCTCGACGTAGGGCGCGAAGGCCGGGATGGTCTCGGTCATCGCGGTGGCGGCGACCGGCACGATCGCGTTGACCGTGATGTTCGCGCGGCCCAGCTCCATGGCCCAGGTGCGGGCCATCGCCGCGATGCCGGCCTTGGCGGCGGCGTAGTTCGTCTGGCCGAAGTTGCCGCGCTGCCCGGCCGGGGAGCCGACCAGGATCAGTGAGCCGCCCTCGCCCTGCTCGCGCATCCGTACGGCGGCGGCGCGGGCGCAGGTGAAAGTGCCCTTGAGGTGGGTGGTGAGCACCGCGTCGAAGTCCTCGTCGGTCATCTTCCACAGGACCTTGTCGCGCAGGATGCCCGCGTTGGTGACGAGCACGTCGAGCCGGCCGAACTCCTCGACCGCGCGGTTCACCAGCCGCTCGGCGGCCTCGGAGGTGCCGACCGGGACGACCTCGGCGACGGCCCTGCCGCCCGCTTCCACGATGGACTTCACGGCCGCCTCGGCCACCGCCTCGTCCACGTCGTTGACGACCACGGACGCGCCGTGGGCGGCCAGGGCGTGGGCGTAGGCGAGGCCGAGGCCACGGCCGCTGCCGGTGACGACGGCGGCCTTGCCGGAGAGATCGATGCTGGGCACGGGCGGGTCCCTTCACACGGGTTCGACAGCGAGTCGCACGGATTCGACAGCGACTCGCACGGGTTCGACTGCGAGATCGAAGCTAAGAGCAATAATTGTTGCCGTCAATAGTTGTTGGTGACCCATGGGTGCGAGATGCTGGAATCTGCAGGAAGCAGCACCGACCCCAGGGAGCCCGCCATCACACGCGAGAACGTCACCGCGAACCCCATCGACGCCCACGAGCCGTGGATGCGCGGCCTGCACGCCGACACGGGCTACCTGCTGTACCGCCTCGGGCTGCGCTCAGGGCAGCTCTTCAACGCCTGCCTCCAGGAGTCGGGCCTGCGCCTGCGCCACTACGCGGTGCTGCGGTTCCTCGCCGGCACCGACGGCGCCCTGCAGCGCGAGCTGAGCACGCGCCTCGGCTACGACCCGAGCGCGATCGTCGGCCTGGTCGACGACCTGGAGAAGCTGGGCTTCGCCGAGCGCCGCCCCTCCCCCGGCGACCGCAGGAGCCGGATCGTCGTCCTGTCCGAGCGGGGCCGCGACTTCCTCCGCGACACCGACGAGGACGGCCTGCGGGTGACCGGTGAACTCCTCGGCCCGCTGGACGCGGCCGAGCGGGAGACGCTGCACGCGCTGTTGCTGCGCATCGCGGAGGACGGCCTGAACTGATGTTGTGCAAGTGATTGACGGCTGCACGATGACTGCATAACTTCACGGACCAACCGCGCCCCGTCCCCAGGGAGCCCACCGTGCAGCCATCCCCGTCCGCATCCCAACCCTCCCCCGATACAGCGCAGTTGCGCCGGGTCGCCGTCTCCGGCCTGCTCGGCACAGCCGTCGAGTTCTACGACTTCCTCGTCTACGGCACCGTCGCCGCGCTCGTCTTCGGCGAACTGTTCTTCCCGCGGGCCGACCCGGCGGTCGGCACCATCGCGGCGTTCGGCACCTTCGCCGCCGGCTACCTCGCCCGGCCGCTCGGCGGCATCGTGTTCGGGCACTTCGGCGACCGGATCGGCCGCAAGTCGATGATGCTGCTGACCATGGTGCTGATGGGGTCCGGCAGCTTCCTCATCGGCCTGCTGCCGACGTACGACACCATCGGCGTCTGGGCGCCGGTGCTGCTGGTCGCCCTGCGTGTGGTGCAGGGCATCGCGATCGGCGGCGAGTGGGGCGGCGCGATGCTGATGGTCGTCGAACACGCCGAGCACGCCCGGGGTTCCCGGCGCGGCCTGTGGTCCAGCTTCACACAGCTCGGCGCTCCGCTCGGTTCCGTGCTGTCGGCCGGTGTGGTCACACTCGTCGCCGCGCTGCCGGACGACGACTTCCGCTCCTGGGGCTGGCGCGTGCCGTTCCTGCTGAGCATCGTGCTGCTGGCCGTCGGTCTGTTCGTGCGTCTGAAGGTCGCCGAGAGCCCGCTGTTGGCGCAGGTCGAGAAGGAGCCGACGGACCGGCCACCGATCGTCGAGGTGCTGCGCCGCCCGAAGCCCGTGCTGCTGGCCGCCTGTGTCGGCATCGGCGCGTTCACCGCCCAGTCGCTGCTGACCAGCTTCATGATCTCCTACGCCGTCGACGAGGGGTACACCCGCCCGCAGGTGCTGACCGCGGTGACCGTCGCCTCCTGCGTGGCCCTCGGCGTCCTGCCCGCCGCCTCCGCCCTGTCGGACCGGGTCGGACGCCGGCCCGTCGTCCTGGCCGGCGCCGTCGCCTCGGCGGCGCTCGCGTTCCCGGTGCTGGCCCTGGTCGACTCCGGGTCGCCCGCCCTGCTGATCCTCGCCCTGGCCCTCGGCCACGGCGTCGCCCAGTCCACGATGTACGGCCCTCTCGGCGCCCTGCTCACCGAGATGTTCGGCACCCGCGTCCGCTACACCGGCGCCTCCCTCGGCTACCAGGGGGCGACCCTGATCGGCGCCGGATTCTCGCCCTTGATCGCCGGCGGCCTCCTGGCCTCCTTCGGAGGTGGCAGCACCCCGGTGTCGCTGATGCTGTGCGCCGGCGCGGCCGTCACCGCGGTCACCGTGTGGCGGCTGCGCGAGACGCACACGGACGCCCTCCACTCCCCTGCCGCCGCCCCCGCCCTGGAAGGAACCCCCCGTTGAGGATCCGCCTCGCCTTACTGACCACCGCCTGCCTGTCCCTGGCCGCGACCGCCCTGCCCGCCGTCGCCGCCACCACCGGCACCCACTGGGAGGGCCGGCTCTCCTCCGGCGCCACGTACGTGATGGACGTCCCCGCGTCCTGGAACGGCACGGTCCTGCTCTACAGCCACGGCTACACCCCGGCCGGAGCGCCCAACCCCGCCCAGAACGCGCCCGGTCCGCCCGTCCGCGACCAGCTGCTGGCCGAGGGGTACGCCCTGATCGGCTCCTCGTACGCGACGAACGGCTGGGCGATCGCCGAGGCGGTGCCCGACCAGCTCGCCACGCTGGACCTCTTCACGGGCAAGTACGGAGCGGCCCGCCGGACGCTCGCCTGGGGCACCTCGTACGGCGGCTTCGTCACCGGCATGCTCGCCGAGCGGCACGCCGGACGGTTCGACGGCTCCCTGTCGATGTGCGGGCTGGTGCAGGGCGGGGTCGCCAACTGGAACAGCACCCTGGACCCGGTGTTCGCGCTGCGCACCCTGCTCGCCCCGGACTCCGGTGTGCGGCTCGCGGGGTTCGCCGACCAGGCCGAGGCGATCGCCGCGGGCAAGGCGCTCACCTCGAAGGTCGACGCGGCCCAGCAGACCCCCGGGGGCCGGGCCCGGATCGCCCTGACCGCCGCCCTGCACAACATCCCGGGCCACAACGACGCCTCGCAGACCGAACCGGGCCCCGCCGACTGGAAGACCGCGCAGTCCAACCAGTACGCCGCCGTCCGGGGCCTGCTCCAGCTGCCCGCGTTCGCCTGGCGGCAGGAGGCCGAGAGCCGGGCGGGCGGCAACCCGTCCTGGAACACGGGCGTCGACTACCGCTCGATGCTCGCACGCTCCCCGCTGTACAAAGAGGTGACGGAGCTCTACAAGGAGGCGGGCCTGTCCTTGCGCACGGACCTCTCGGCCCTGGGCCGGGCACCCCGGGTCGCCGCCGACCCGTCGGCGGTGCGGTGGATGCGGAACACCAGCGCGCTCTCCGGCCGCCTCACCGACCCCCAGCTGAACATCCACACCACCGGTGACGCCCTGATCCCGGTGCAGTCGGAGAGCGCCTACCGGCGGGCCGCCACCGCGGCGGGCGCCGCCGGGCTCCTCCGCCAGGCGTACGTCGACGCGCCGGGCCACTGCACCTTCGGCCCGGGCGAGACACTGGCCGCCCTGCACACCCTGGAGCACCGCGTGGACACCGGCCGCTGGGACACCTCGCCGGGTGCCCTCAACTCCCGCGCCCGGGCCGAGGATCCGACGACGGAGCCCCGCTACCTGCCGTACCGTCCGAGCGCCTACCCGCGCCCCTACGACCTCGCCCACCCCTCAGACGCCCGGCCATGACCGGCCCCACCGCGCCCGACCGGCTGCTGTCCGTGCTCGCGGCCTTCGACCACGAGCATCCGGCGCTGTGCCTGACGGACATCAGCCGGCGGGCCGGGCTGAGCCTGACCACCGCACACCGGCTGGTGGGAGCGCTCACCGAGTGGGGCGCCCTGGAGCGGGACGAGTCAGGTGTCTACCACGTGGGGCTGCGGCTGTGGGAGCTCGCCGCGCTGGCCCCGCGCGGCCTCGCGCTGCGGCAAATCGCGCTGCCGTACCTGGAGGACCTGTACGAGGCGACGCACGAGAACGTGCAACTGGCCGTGCGGGACGGCCGGGACGTGGTCTACATCGAGTGGCTGTCGGGGCGGTCCGCGGTCGGTGTGCACATCCGCGTCGGCGCCCGCTGGCCGCTGCACGCCACGGGGGTCGGACTCGCCCTGCTGGCCCACGGCGACCCGGTGTTCCGCAAGGAGTACTGCGCGGGCGAACTCGCCTCCTTCACCCCGTACACGATCACCGAACCGGAGCGGCTGCGGCGGGTCCTCGCCGAGGTGCGCAGGTCGGGCATGGCGGTGAGCGACCGTCAGGTCACCGAGGACGCCCTGTCGGTGGCCGCTCCGGTGCGCGGCGCCGACGGCGGCGTGATCGCCGCCGTGTCGATCGTGGTGCCCCACGCCGACGCCCAGGTGCCGGTCCTGGGCCCGGCGGTGCGGGTGGCGGCGCGGGGGATCTCGCGGGCGCTGGGGTGGCAGCCCTGAGCGGCGCCGGGTTCGACGGACGCCGTGGGCTCAGGCTTCCCGAGCCGGTGTCATGGCCCAGCGGATGGTCCGGGTCAGGGCCTGGCCCGTGGGGCGCACCGCGAGGTCCTCGACGACCGGCACCCGGGGCAGCCACAGCAGGCCGCGGGCCCAGGGCGGGAGCAGGGTGACGGCGTTCGCCGCCAGTCCGCCGTAGAAGGGCCGGACGGCCAGGGGCAGGGGAGGCTGGAACAGCAGGAAGCGGGCGGCCGCCCGGGCCTCGGGCGTGGCCCGCAGTTCGGGCCGGTAGGCGGTCAGGCGCTCGGTCAGTTCGCCGCGGTCGCGCGGCGGGTCGGCAGCCCCCAGTGCCTCGGCGACGCGCGCGGTGTCGGCGACGTAGGCGTCGTAGCCGGCGGCGTCCAGCGGCCGGGCCCCGTAGCGTTCGTGGGCGCGCAGGAAGCTGTCCGTCTCGGCGGCGTGCACCCAGCCGAGCAGGTGGGGGTCGGCCGCGTGGTACGGCACGCCGTCGGCCGTCGTGCCGCGGATCCGCTCGTGGATGCCGCGCACCCGGTCGACCGCCTGCTGCGCGTCGGCGGCGGTGCCGTACGTCGTCACGGCCAGGAAGGTGCTGGTGCGCTGCAGCCGGCCCCACGGGTCGCCGCGGAAGCCGGAGTGACCGGCGACCGCCGCCATCGCGAGGGGGTGCAGGGACTGCAGGAGCAGGGCGGTCAGCCCGCCGATGAACATCGAGGCGTCACCGTGGACCGTGCGGATGGGCCGGTCCGGCCCGAACCAGCGCGGCCCGGGCGTGTGGTGGATGCGGGCCCGGGCCGCGGACCCGCCGGGCCCGGCGACCCGACGGAACAGGGCCTGGCCCAGCTGATCACGGACTCCGGTCAGCACGGTCGGCCTCCCTTCTCCTGCTGCCCAGTGTCCGTCATGGCGGCGCCGGCCGGGGGGCTGCCGACCCGCCGAACGCTCGTGCCTGACCGGGCCTGCCGGGCCCAGCCGGAGATGGCCGGATCACGGGCCTGCGGGACTGCGGGACTGCGGGCGTGGCTGTGCCCCCGCCTTGCCGTGTCGCCGGGGTCAGGATGTCTGGCCCGACGCCGCGCGGTCGGCCTGGCCGCCGGCGCCGAGTGGGCCGGTGCAGCGGACCGGGCCCGAAGCCTCCAGGCGGGGCAGGGCGCGGCGCGCCACGCGCAGGACCACCGGGGGCATGGCGGGGCGTATCGGCTGGGCGAGCCGCAGCCAGGCCGGGGCGTAGACGGCCGTACGCCGCCGCTCCATGCCCCTGACCAGGCGGGCGGCGACGACGTCCACCGGGTGCACGCGGCGGGCCGGCGGGGGCATGTGCAGGCGCAGTTCGCGCAGGACGTCGTACCGGTCGGCGTCGCGGATCATGTCGGTGTCCGTCCAGTTGAGGTAGGCGATGCCCACCGCGACCCCGCGGTGCGCCACCTCCGCGCGCAGGGAGTGCGCGAAGCCCTCGACCCCCGCCTTGGAGGCGCAGTAGGCGCTCATCAGCGGGGCGGCGCCGATCGAGGCCAGGGAGGCGACCTGGAGGAAGTAGCCCGCCGTGTCGAGCAGGTCCGGCAGGAACGCCCGGGCCGTCTGGGCGCTGCCGGTGAGGTTGACGTCGATCACGCGGCGCCAGGCGGCCGGGTCCGTGGCGAGGAGTGCGCCGCCCTCGGCGATGCCGGCGTTCGCCACCACGGCCGAGGGCGGGCCGAGACGGTCCCGCACGGTGTCCGCCGCCGCTTCCAGCGCGGAGAGGTCGGTGACGTCGGTCTCCAGGGCGAGGGCCGGGCCCGGCAGGGAGGCGGCGACCGCGTCCAGGGCGGTCTTCTCGTGGCCGACGAGCGCGACCCGGGCGCCGCGGCGGGCGACTTCGCGGGCCACGGCCGCGCCCACGCCGCGGGCGGCTCCGGTGACGACGATCGTGCGCTCGGCGAGCGGACTGCTTGCCATGGGCTGCCTTCCTTACGGTGCCGGCCCTGCCCCGGGGGCCGGGTTCAGCGCCTGGCTCCGGTGCGGTCGCGGTGGGCGAGGAGCCGCTGGGCGCGGGCGAGGCCGGGAGGCCGGTTGCGGCGCAGGGCGGCCCGGGCGGCGTTGGCTCCGGGGGCGCCGTGCACTCCGCCGCCCGGGTGGGCTCCGGAGGAGGCGAGGTAAAGGCCCGGTACCGGGGTCTCCGGGCGGCCGGTGCCGGGCAGGGGCCGGAAGACGAGCTGCTGGTGCAGGGCGGTGGTGCCGCCGTTGATGGCGCCGCCCGCGAGGTTGCCGTCGAGTGCCTCCAGCGTCGGGGGTGCCAGGATGCGGCGGCTGCGGATCAGCGAGCGGAACCCGGGTGCGAAGCGTTCCACCTGGCGTTCCATGCGGTCGGCCATGAGTTCCTGGTCCTTGGTGTCCCAGCGGCCGGTGATGCCCTCGTCGGCGGCGTCGGCGCGGATCTCGTGCGGGATGTGGGTGTACGCCCAGGCCGATTCGGTGCCCTGGGGGGAGCGGGTGGCGTCGGAGGTGGTCATCTGGCCGAAGATCGTGAACGGCCGGTCCGGGACCTGCCGCATGGCGATCTGCGCGGTGAAGCGGGTCAGGTCGTCCATGCCGTCGGCGAGGTGCACGGTGCCGGCCCGGGACGCCTGCTCGGTCAGCCAGGGCACCGGCCCGTCGAGCGCCCAGTCGACCTTGAAGGTGGCGAAGTCCCACTGGAAGCGCCGCAGGTCGTCGAGGACCTGCGGGGGCAGGTGCTCCGGGTCGAGGAGCTCGCCGTACAGGGCGGGCACGGACACGTCCGCCAGTACCGCCCGGCGGGCCTGTACCGCGTCACCGCCCGCCGTGCGCACGCCGACGGCTCGCCCGCCGCGGACGACGACGTGCTCGACGCGTTGCCCGCAGCGCACCCGGCCGTCCCGGGTCTCCAGCCGCCGGACCAGGGCCGAGGTCAGCGCGCCGGAGCCGCCGGCCGGAACCGGGAAGCCGTAGGTCTGGCCCAGCATGGCCATCAGCCAGCCGAAGCCGCCGCTGCCCGCCGACTCGGGGGCGAGGTCGGCGTGCAGGGCGTTGCCGGCCAGCAGCAGTCGCCCACCCTGGCCGCGGAACTCCTCCTCCCCCAGGCGGCGCACCGGCAGCACCAGGGAGCGGGCCATGCGCAGTCCGCCGGCGGCCCGCAGCCGCAGTGCGAGCCGTGCCGTGGCGCGGATGGGCGGGAACGGGGTGAACAGGGCGTCCAGGAGGCCGGGGCGCAAGTTCTGCCACACCTGGTGCAGCCGCTGCCAGGCGGCTCCGTCGCCCGGCTCGAAGGTGTCGAGGGACGCGGCGGTGATGTCGATGTTCCGGTCCAGGACGGCGCAGCTGCCGTCGGTGAGGGGATGGGCCAGCACGCTGGGCGCGTGGCTCCAGCGCAGTCCGTGCTCCTCGGGGTGCAGCGCGGCCAGGACCGGTGAGGCGGCCGCAAGGGGGTAGAAGGAGCTGAAGAGGTCGTTGACGAAGGCGGGGTCGACGCCGCGGTCGTGACGGACGGCGCCGCCCGGTTCGGGCTGTTCCTCCAGCACCTCGACGCTCCACCCGGCGTCCGCGAGGACGTTGGCGGCCACCAGGCCGTTGGGGCCCGCGCCGATCACCACGGCGTCAGGCATGGCCGGGCCCGTCCGCGCCGGACCCCGCGGTCACCTGACCCAGGCCGCGGCGGGTGCCTCCCGGGACCCGCGCCTCGGCCTCGCACAGTTTGGCCAGCCGGGCCAGCATGGCGCGGTGGCGCAGCTGGATCAGGGCCTCGAATCCGATGTTGTGCAGCCGGCCGCCGGCGCCCCGCAGGGGATGCTCGTCCACGATCACCAGGCAGTGCTCGCCCCAGGGCCGCAGCTCGATCGCGATGCGTGCCGAGCCGAGCGCACCGGCGTGGGCCTCCAGCTCCAGCAGCTTGCCCTCCTCGCAGTGGCGCACGACCGTCTCGTTGTCGAGCCGCACCGGGCCGAGGCGGACCTCGTAGCCGATCGCGGAGCCGGTGCGTGGCCAGTTTCCGCGCACCGGATGGGACTCGGAGGTACCCACGACCCACTCCGAATAGCGGTGACCGTCGGCGAGAACGTCCCACACGGCGCCCGGGCCGACTCGGATCAGGTGATGGCGTACGGCCACGGCTGCCTCCTGTTGCCTCGACCGGTGGTCCGTCGCCACCCCGAGTGCCCCGGAACCCCTTGTTCAACAGCGCGGGGCCGTCCCGTTAAAGGAGTGCACTCACGCACCGCCGCGCACCAATCCCGGCTTTACCTCTTGACGCCCCAGAGCGCGTGGAGCACATTGACGGCACTTTGAGAGCGCTCTCACCCGTCTCCCATCCGAGAGGCATCCCCACATGAGCGACACCACCGGCACGTCCCCCGGACGGCGTCCGCTGCGGCGGGCGTTCGTCGCCGTTGTCAGCACCCTCGGGCTCGCGGCAGCCGCCTCCGCGGTCGCCGCCCCCTCCGCGAACGCCTCCGCGCCCCCGCCCCCGTCGGGCTGGACGCAGCTCTTCGTGGACGACTTCAACGGAGCCGCCGGCTCCGGCGTCAACACCTCCGACTGGCGGTACGCGACCGGCAAGGGCTACCCGGGCGGACCCGCCAACTGGGGCACCGGCGAGATCGAGACGATGACGAACAGCACGGACAACGTCTCGCTCGACGGCAACGGCAACCTCCGCATCACGCCCCGGCGGGACGCCGCCGGCAACTGGACCTCCGGCCGGATCGAGACCAACCGCACCGACTTCCAGCCCCCGGCGGGAGGCACGCTGCGCGTCGAGTCGCGCATCCAGGTGCCCGACGTCACCGGCGCCGCCGCCAAGGGCTACTGGCCGGCGTTCTGGATGCTGGGCGGCCCCTACCGCGGCAACCACTGGAACTGGCCGGCGGTCGGCGAGCTGGACATCATGGAGAACACCCAGGGCATGAACACGGTGTTCGCCACGATGCACTGCGGCACCTCACCCGGCGGCCCCTGCAACGAGACCAGCGGCATCGGCGGCTCGACCACCTGTCAGAACACCTCCTGCCAGGCGGGCTTCCACACGTACCGGATGGAGTGGGACCGCTCCACGAGCGTCGAGGAGATCCGTTTCTACCTCGACGGCGTCAACTACCACACGGTGCGCGCCAACCAGGTCGACGCGACGACCTGGAAGAACGCCACCGACCACGGTTTCTTCGTCATCCTGAACGTCGCGATGGGCGGCGGCTTCCCCGACGCGTTCGGCGGGGGCCCGGACGCCGGGACGCAGCCGGGTCACGCGATGGTCGTCGACTACGTACAGGTGCTGTCGTCCGGGGGTGGCACCACGCCTCCCCCGACCGGAGGCCGCGACGCCTACGGGACCATCCAGGCCGAGTCCTACGACGGCCAGTCCGGCGTGATCACCGAGACGACGGCCGACTCCGGCGGCGGGCAGAACGTCGGCGCCCTGGCCAATGGCGACTGGCTGCACTTCAAGGGCGTGAACTTCGGCTCCACGGCGGCCCGGCAGTTCAGCGCCCGGGTCGCGAGCGGAGCGGCCGGCGGCGTCAGCGGGCTGGTCGAGGTCCGGCTGGACAGCCGGAGCAACGCGCCCGTCGGGAGCTTCGCGGTGGGCAGCACCGGGGGCTGGCAGTCGTGGCGGACCGTCCCGGCGAACATCAGTGCCGTGACGGGCACGCACGACGTGTATCTGACCTTCACCAGCGGTCAGCCGGCGGACTTCGTGAACGTCAACTGGTTCGCCTTCGGGCACTGACGGCAGGGGACACGGGGCTCCACGCGCGCGTGGAGCCCTTCGCCGTGCTCAGCGCAACTCCGCGCGGAAGGCCGCCGGAGTCCGTTCCGTGTGCTGGTGGAAGAACTTGGAGAAGTTCGCGGCGTCGGGGAAGCCGACCGCCACGCCGATCCGGCCGATGGGCAGTTCGGTGTGGGCGAGGAGCCGTTTGGCCTCCAGGATCACCCGCTTGTCGATGAAGGCCTTGGGGGTCTCACCGGTCGCGGCGCGCACCGCCCGGACCAGGGTGCGGCGGGAGTAGCCGAGCGCGTCGGCGTAGGCGCTGACGCTGTGGTTGGTGGCGAAGTCCCGCTCCACGGCGTCCCGGAAGAGGGTGAACGTGGAGTCGGACTGCTGCCGCGGAGCCTTCGCCGAACTCGCGGCGAGGTGGGCGAGCCGCAGCAGGAACGCCGTCAGCGTGTGGCGCAGGACGGCGGTGTGCAGGGCCGGCGGGAGTGTGGCCGTGTCCTCGTACTCGCGCCGCAACTGCGTCAACGAGGCTTTCAGGGCGGCGAGTTGAGCTGTGCCGGGGTGCAGCAGGGGCGGCAGGTCGTAGTGGTAGAGGCCGGTGGCCTCCACGGTCGAGCGGGGCAGGAAGCCCGGTTGCATGGTCAGCACGGTTCCGCGGTACTCGCTGGTGCGCGAGAAGCGGTGGACCTGTCCCGGGCGGATCCACAGCAGGTCCCCGGCCGTGGCCTCGTGCTCGGTGAAGTCGACCATGTGCCGGACCGGGCCCGCCTCGAAGAGCAGGACGGTGTGGAAGTCGATGCGGTGCACGCGCTCCAGCGGTACGCCGGACGGCCAGGTGTCGCCCATGGGGGCGATCTGCATGCCGACGCCGCCGACGCTGAGCCCGACCGGGAAGGGGAACGTATCGATCCCGTCGCCGTCTTGAATGGTTCTGTCTGCCATGTCCGCCTCGTGCTGCACCGTTCGCGTGTCCTGCTGCCCGCGGGTGTCCCACTTTCACCACAGGCTGGCACACGCCGACCTTCCGCCGTAAAAGTCAGACTTTTAACTTTGAACGCGTCAGACCAGCAACTTCGCTCCCATCGAGGACTTCTTGAAGATGAGCACGCAGACAGCGGACCGCTTCGACTGGACCGAACTCGACCGGCGTGCCGTCGACACCGCCCGTCTGCTGGCGGCCGACGCCGTCCAGCGGGTCGGCAACGGCCACCCCGGCACGGCGATGAGCCTGGCACCGGCCGCCTACACGATCTTTCAGAAGGTGATGCGGCACGATCCCGCCGATCCCGAGTGGGCCGGCCGTGACCGCTTCGTCCTCTCCCCCGGTCACACCTCGCTGACCCTCTACACGCAGCTCTACCTGGCGGGCTACGAACTGGAGCTGGACGACCTGAAGGCATTCCGCACGCACGGCTCCAAGACGCCCGGTCACCCCGAGTACGGCCACACCGCGGGTGTGGAGACCACCACGGGCCCGCTCGGCCAGGGCGTGGCGAACGCGGTCGGCATGGCGATGGCCGCCCGGTACGAGCGCGGCCTGTTCGACCCGGATGCCGCCGACGGCGACTCCCCCTTCGACCACACCATCTGGGCGATCGCCTCCGACGGCGACCTCCAGGAGGGTGTCTCCGCCGAGGCCTCCTCGCTCGCCGGCCACCAGAAGCTCGGCAACCTGGTCTTCCTCTACGACGACAACCACATCTCCATCGAGGGCGACACCGCGACCGCGTTCTCCGAGGACGTGCTGAAGCGCTACGAGGCCTATGGCTGGCACGTGCAGCGGATCGAGCCGCAGGAGAACGGCGACGTCGACGTGCACGCGCTGTACGCGGCGCTGAGGTCGGCTCAGGCCGAGACGGAGCGCCCGTCGATCATCGCGATGCGCACGATCATCGCCTGGCCGGCCCCGAACGCGCGCGACACCGAGGCCTCCCACGGTTCGGCGCTCGGCGAGGACGAGGTGGCCGCCACCAAGCGCGTCCTCGGCTTCGACCCGGAGGAGAGCTTCGCGGTCGCCGGCGAGGTGCTGGCGCACACCCGCGAGGCCCTGGACCGGGGCGCCGAGGCGCACACCGCCTGGGACAAGCGGATCGCCGCCTGGCGGTCCGAGAACCCGGAGCGGGCCGCCACGTTCGACCGCGTCAGCAAGGGCGAGCTGCCCGAGGGCTGGGAGGACGCCGTGCCGGTGTTCGAGCCGGGCAAGGCCGTCGCCACCCGCGCCGCCTCCGGCAAGGTCCTCCAGGCGCTGGGACCGGTCGTGCCCGAGCTGTGGGGCGGTTCGGCCGACCTCGCCGGCTCCAACAACACCACCATCGACCAGACCAGCTCGTTCCTCCCGCGGGGCAACCCGCTGCCGGAGGCCGACCCCTACGGCCGCACCGTGCACTTCGGCATCCGCGAGTTCTCCATGGCCGCGGAGATGAACGGCATCGCGCTGCACGGCAACACCCGCGTCCACGGCGGCACGTTCCTGGTCTTCTCCGACTACATGCGCAACGCGGTGCGGATGTCGGCCCTGATGCAGCTGCCGGTGACGTACGTGTGGACGCACGACTCCATCGGCCTCGGCGAGGACGGCCCGACCCACCAGCCGGTGGAGCATCTGGCCGCGCTGCGGGCCATCCCCGGCCTGAACGTCGTACGCCCGGCCGACGCCAACGAGACCGCGGTCGTCTGGGCCGAGATCCTCGAGCGCCACAGCACCGCCCCGGCCCCGCACGGCCTCGCGCTCACCCGCCAGGGCGTGCCCACCTACGAGCCGGACCCGGACGCGGCGCGCGGCGGTTACGTACGGTTCGAGGCGGAGGGCGGCACGCCCCAGGTGATCCTGATCGCCACCGGCTCCGAGGTGCACGTCGCCGCCGGGGCGCGCGAGATCCTCCAGGCCGCCGGCGTGCCCACCCGCGTCGTGTCGATGCCGTCGGTGGAGTGGTTCGAGGAACAGCCACGCTCCTACCGCGAGAGCGTCCTGCCGCCGTCCGTGACGGCCCGGGTCGCCGTCGAGGCCGGGATCGGCCTGACCTGGCACCGGTTCGTCGGAGACGCGGGACGCATCGTCTCCCTGGAGCACTTCGGCGCCTCCGCCGACGCCCAGACCCTGTTCGCCGAGTACGGCTTCACCCCCGAGAACGTCGTCGCCGCCGCGCGGGAATCCCTGACCGCCGCCCGCGGCTGACCCGACCGCCCGAAAGAAGATGATCACTGTGACCGAAGCGACCGCGGACGCGGGAGCACTCAAGCGCCTGTCCGGCCAGGGTGTGTCGATCTGGCTCGACGACCTGTCGCGCCGGCGGATCGAGTCCGGCAACCTGGCCGAGCTCGTCGCCACGAGGAACGTCGTCGGCGTCACCACCAACCCGTCCATCTTCCAGGCCGCCATCGGCTCCGGGGCGGGCTACGAGGAGCAGCTCGCCGACCTGGCGGTGCGCGGTGTGACGGTGGACGAGGCCGTACGGATGATGACGACCGCCGACGTCCGGGCCGCCGCCGACGTGCTGCGCCCGGTGTACGAGGCCACCGGCGGCCGGGACGGCCGGGTGTCCATCGAGGTCGACCCGCGGCTGGCCCACGACACGCGGGCGACCGTCGCCGAGGCCCGGCAGCTGGCCTGGCTGGTGGACCGCCCCAACGTGATGATCAAGATCCCGGCGACGCGAGCGGGTCTGCCGGCGATCATGGAAGCCGTCGGGGCGGGTATCAGTGTCAACGTGACGCTGATCTTCTCGCTGGAGCGGTACCGCGAGGTGATGGACGCCTATCTCGCGGGCCTGGAGAAGGCGCAGGCGGCCGGTCTGGACCTGGCGGCGATTCACTCGGTCGCGTCGTTCTTCGTCTCCCGCGTGGACGCCGAGATCGACAAGCGGCTGACGCTGCTGGGCACGCCGGAGGCCCTCGCTCTGAAGGGCCGGGCCGCCCTGGCCAACGCACGACTGGCCTACGAGGCGTACGAGCAGGTCTTCGCCGGGCCGCGCTGGCAGGCGCTGGGCGGGGCCCGCGCGAACCGGCAGCGCCCCCTTTGGGCCTCCACCGGTGTGAAGGACCCGGCTTACAAGGACACCCTGTACGTGGACGAGCTGGTCGCCCCCGGCACGGTGAACACCATGCCGGAGGCCACGCTGAACGCCGTCGCCGACCACGGTGACGTCCTGGGCGACACCGTCACCGGCGGTTACGCCCAGGCGCGCGCCGACCTGGCGGCCGTCGAACGGCTCGGCATTGCATACGACGAGGTGGTGCGGCAACTGGAGGACGAGGGCGTGGCCAAGTTCGAGGTGGCCTGGCAGGAGCTGCTGGACGCGGTCACCAAGTCCTTGAACAGCAAGGGAGTTGACGCGGAATGAGCGAGGGCATCGAGGGCATCCCCCAGACGGCCGAACAGGAGACGAAGGGGACCAAGGAGGAGAAGGAGGCCCTGGCCGCGCAGGAGGCGGCCGGGGTGGAGCAGACCGGGGCGAGCGGTCACGCCCCCCGTACGGAGCACGCCGACACCCACTTCGAGAACCCCCTGCGCGATCCGCGCGACCGCCGTCTGCCCAGGATCGCGGGGCCCTCCGGGCTCGTCATCTTCGGCGTCACCGGCGACCTCTCCCGCAAGAAGCTGATGCCGGCGGTCTACGACCTGGCCAACCGCGGCCTGCTGCCGCCGGGGTTCTCCCTGGTCGGTTTCGCCCGCCGGGACTGGGAGGACCAGGACTTCGCCCAGGTCGTGCACGACGCGGTCCGCGAGCACGCCCGGACCCCGTTCCGCGAGGAGGTCTGGCAGCAGCTCGCCGAGGGCATGCGGTTCATCCCGGGCGACTTCGACGACGACACGGCGTTCAAGCAGCTGCGCTCCGCCGTGGAGGAGCTGGACGCCTCCCGGGGCACCAGCGGCAACTACGCCTTCTACCTGTCGGTGCCGCCGAAGTTCTTCCCGAAGGTCGTCCAGCAGCTGAAGAAGCACAAGCTGGCCGACGCGCCCGAGGGTTCCTGGCGACGCGCGGTCATCGAGAAGCCGTTCGGCCACGATCTGAAGTCGGCCGAGGAGCTCAACCGCATCGTGCACGAGGTGTTCGATCCGGAGCAGGTCTTCCGCATCGACCACTACCTGGGCAAGGAGACCGTACAGAACCTGCTGGCGCTGCGCTTCGCCAACCAGATGTTCGAACCGATCTGGAACCGGTCGTACGTCGACCACGTGCAGATCACCATGGCCGAGGACATCGGCATCGGGGGCCGGGCCGGGTACTACGACGGCATCGGCGCCGCCCGTGACGTCATACAGAACCACCTGCTCCAGCTGATGGCGCTCACCGCGATGGAGGAACCGGCCGCCTTCGACGCCCCCTCGCTGCTCACCGAGAAGCTGAAGGTCCTCAAGGCCGTGCGGCTTCCGCAGGACCTCGGGGCGAACACCGTGCGCGGGCAGTACACAGCGGCCTGGCAGGGCGGCGCGAAGGTACGCGGCTATCTGGAGGAGGACGGCATCGACCCCTCCTCCACGACCGACACCTACGCCGCGGTCAGGCTCCAGGTGGACAACCGCCGCTGGGCCGGCGTCCCGTTCTACCTGCGTACCGGCAAGCGCCTCGGCCGCCGGGTCACGGAGATCGCCGTGGTCTTCCAGCGGGCCCCGCACTCCCCCTTCGACTCCAGCGCGACCGAGGAGCTCGGCTCCAACGCGATCGTCATCCGTGTCCAGCCGGACGAGGGCATGACGGTCCGCTTCGGCTCCAAGGTGCCGGGCACGTCGATGGAGATCCGGGACGTCACGATGGACTTCGCCTACGGCGAGTCGTTCACCGAGTCCAGCCCGGAGGCGTACGAACGGCTGATCCTCGACGTCCTCCTGGGCGACGCCAACCTGTTCCCCCGTCACCAGGAAGTGGAAGAGTCCTGGAAGATCCTCGACCCGATCGAGCAGTACTGGGCCACGCACGGCCGGCCCGCGCAGTACGCCTCGGGCGGCTGGGGACCCGAGGAAGCCGACGAGATGCTCGCACGAGACGGACGGAGCTGGCGCAGGCCATGAAGATCGACCTGACCGACACCACGGCAAGCAAGATCAACAAGGCGCTGGTGCAGGGCCGACGCGCCATCGGCACGCCCGCCGTGGGCATGGTCCTGACGATGGTGATCGTCACGGACGAGGAGAACGCCTACGACGCGATCAAGGCGGCCGAGGAGGCCTCGCACGAGCACCCCTCGCGCACCCTGGTCGTCATCAAGCGGCACGCCCGCACCCCGCGCGACCGGCAGTCCTCCCGACTGGACGCCGAGGTCCGGGTGGGCGCCGACGCGGGCACCGGCGAGACGGTGATCCTGCGGACCTACGGCGAGGTGTCCGAGCACGCCGACTCGGTGGTGCTGCCGCTGCTGCTGCCCGACGCGCCGGTGGTGGTGTGGTGGCCGGTGGACGCCCCCGAGGTCCCCTCCAAGGACCCGCTCGGGGCGCTGGCCCAGCGGCGGATCACCGACCTGTACGCCGTCGAGAACCCCCTGGAGACGCTCCAGACCCGGGTCCGCTCCTACGCACCCGGTGACACCGACCTGGCCTGGACCCGGCTGACGCCCTGGCGTTCGATGCTGGCGGCCGCGCTGGACCAGGCCCGGGAGCGGATCGTCTCGGCGGCGGTGGAGGCCGAGGCCGAGAACCCGGCCGCCGAGCTGCTGGCCCGCTGGCTCGAGGCGCGGCTGCACGTCCGGGTGGACCGTGTCGTCACCGCCGGGCCGGTCGTGACGGCCGTGCGCCTTGGCACCGAGCACGGGGAGATCGTCATCGACCGGCCCGAGGGGCCGCTGGCCACGCTGACCCTGCCGGGCCAGCCGTCGCGCACCCTCGCGCTCAAGGTCCGTGCGACCTCCGAACTGATCGCCGAGGAGCTGCGGCGCCTCGACGCGGACGAGATGTACGCCATCGCTCTGAACGGCGAGGCGACCGAGGAGACCCCTGCCCATGTCTGACTCCCCCTCCCACTCCGCCAGGCTCACCCGGCGCCCCGAGTGGACCGCACTGGAGGACCACCGCGCGGACGCCGTGCCGCAGCCGGACCTGCGCGAGCTGTTCGCCGCGGACCCGGGACGTGCCGAGCGCTACGTCGTGCACGTGGGCGACCTGCGCATCGACTACTCCAAGCACCTGGTCACCGACGAGACGCTGGCTCTGCTCCAGGAGCTGGCCACGGCCACCGACGTGTTCGGACTCCGGGACGCGATGTTCCGTGGCGAGAAGATCAACGTCACCGAGAACCGGGCGGTGCTGCACACGGCGCTGCGCGCCCCGCGGGACGCCGTGATCGAGGTCGACGGCGAGAACGTCGTCCCGGGCGTGCACGCGGTGCTCGACAAGATGGCCGGCTTCGCGGACCGGGTGCGCTCCGGGGAGTGGACCGGGCACACCGGCAGGCGGATCCGCAACGTCGTCAACATCGGCATCGGCGGATCGGACCTCGGCCCGGCGATGGCCTACGAGGCGCTGCGTCCGTTCACCGACCGGGATCTGACGTTCCGCTTCGTGTCGAACGTGGACGGCTCGGACCTGCACGAGGCGGTGCGCGACCTGGACCCGGCGGAGACGCTGTTCATCGTCGCGTCCAAGACCTTCACCACCATCGAGACGATCACTAACGCGACCTCGGCCCGCTCCTGGCTGCTGAGGGGTCTCGGGGGCGACGAAAAGGCGGTGGCGAAGCACTTCGTCGCGCTGTCGACCAACGCGGAGAAGGTCGCCGACTTCGGCATCGACGTCGACAACATGTTCGAGTTCTGGGACTGGGTCGGCGGCCGCTACTCGTTCGACTCCGCGATCGGCCTGTCCCTGATGATCGCGATCGGCCCGGACCGCTTCCGGGAGATGCTCGACGGCTTCCGCATCGTCGACGAGCACTTCCGCAACGCCCCGGCCGAGGCCAACGCCCCACTGCTGCTGGGCCTGCTGGGCATCTGGTACGGCAACTTCCACGACGCCCAGTCGCACGCCGTCCTGCCCTACAGCCACTACCTGTCCAAGTTCACCGCCTACCTCCAGCAGCTCGACATGGAGTCCAACGGCAAGTCGGTGGACCGCGACGGGAAGCCGGTGGAGTGGCAGACCGGCCCGGTGGTGTGGGGCACGCCCGGCACCAACGGACAGCACGCCTACTACCAGTTGATCCACCAGGGGACCAAGCTCATCCCGGCCGACCTGATCGGCTTCGCCCGGCCCGTCGCCGAGCTGAGCGACGAACTGCAGGCGCAGCACGACCTGCTGATGGCCAACCTGTTCGCGCAGGGGCAGGCGCTCGCCTTCGGCAAGACCGCCGAGGAGGTGCGCGCCGAGGGTGTGCCCGAGGAGCAGGTGCCGCACCGCACCTTCCGGGGCAACCACCCCACCACGACGATCCTGGCCACCGAACTGTCCCCGTCGGTCCTCGGCCAGCTGATCGCCCTCTACGAGCACAAGGTGTTCGTGCAGGGCGCCGTCTGGAACATCGACTCCTTCGACCAGTGGGGCGTCGAGCTCGGCAAGGTGCTCGCCAAGCGCGTCGAGCCCGCCCTGACCGAGGGCGCCGACGTCCCCGGTCTCGACCCGTCCACGGCCGCGCTGGTGGCCGCCTACCGCAATCTTCGGGAAGTGAACTGACATGCAGATCGGTCTTGTGGGTCTCGGCAAGATGGGCGGCAACATGCGCGAGCGCCTGCGCAACGCCGGCCACACCGTCATCGGCTACGACACCGACCCCGAGAAGTCCGACGTCGCCAGCCTGGCCGACCTCGTCAACCAGCTGGAGGCGCCGCGCACGGTCTGGGTCATGGTCCCGGCCGGCGACCCCACCCAGCACGTCATCGACCGTCTGGCTGACCTCCTCAAGCCGTACGACACGGTGGTCGACGGCGGCAACTCCCGCTGGACGGACGACGAGAAGCACGCCGAGGAGCTGAGCAAGCGCGGCATCGGCTTTGTCGACGCGGGTGTCTCGGGCGGCGTGTGGGGCCTCAAGAACGGCTACGCCCTGATGGTCGGCGGCGAGAAGGAGTACGTCGACCGGCTGCGGCCGATCTTCGAGGCGCTCAAGCCGGAGGGCCCGTACGGCTTCGTCCACGCGGGCAAGGTGGGCGCCGGGCACTTCGCGAAGATGGTCCACAACGGCATCGAGTACGCGATGATGCAGGCCTACGCCGAGGGCTGGGAGCTGCTGGAGGCCGTGGACTCGGTGGACAACGTCCGCGAGGTGTTCCGCTCCTGGCAGGACGGCACCGTCATCCGCTCCTGGCTGCTGGACCTGGCGGTGGACGCCCTCGACGAGGACGAGCACCTGGAGGAGCTCCGGGGCTACGCCCAGGACTCCGGTGAGGGACGCTGGACGGTGGAGGCCGCGATCGACAACTCCGTACCGCTGCCCGCGATCACCGCCTCCCTCTACTCCCGGTTCGCCTCCCGGCAGGACGACTCGCCGCAGATGAAGATGATCGCGGCGCTGCGCAACCAGTTCGGCGGCCACGCCGTCGAGTCCGCGAAGAAGGCGTAGGACGTGGGTGATCTGCTGCTGGTCCGCCACGGCGAGACGGAGTGGAGCCGCAGCGGACAGCACACCAGCTTCACCGACCTGCCCCTCACCCGCCACGGTGAGGAGCAGGTCAAGTCGCTCGCCCCGCTCCTCGCGGACCGCCCCTTCGCCCTGGTCCTCACCAGCCCGCTCGGCCGCGCGGTGCGCACCGCCGAACTCGCGGGCCTGACGGGGACCGTGCGGGACGCGGACCTGCACGAGTGGTACTACGGCGCCTACGAGGGCGTCACCACCGAGGAGATCCACCGCACCCGTCCCGACTGGGACCTGTGGACCGACGGGGTCCCGCCCGGCCGTGACGGCGAGCCGGGCGAGTCGCCCGAGGAGGTCGGCGAGCGGGCCGACCGGGTGCTGGCCCGGGCGGCGCAGGCGCTGCCCGAGGGTGATGTGCTGCTGGTGGCGCACGGCCACTTCCTTCGCGTGCTGACGGCCCGCCGGCTGGGCCTGTCCCCGGCGGAGGGACGGCTGTTCCGGCTGGAGACCGGGACGGTCTGCCGGCTGTCGGCCGAGCACGGCCGGCCCGTGATCGCGGAGTGGAACACCCGGGCGTAACGAGCCCCGGCCGGAGGTGAGTTGACACCTCCGGCCGGGCACGTCAGAGTCCCGGCTGATGGAGATCGACGACATGCGCAAGGGCCCTCCCATGGAGGGCACCCTCAATCTGCGGCGCGCCCAGATGGACGTGCTGTTCCTGGAGCCGGAGGCGGTCCCGGGCGAGGTCCTGCTCAACAGCCTCGTCTACACCTCCCTCACCCCGCACGAGCCCGCCGAGCGACGCCTGGCGAGGCTGGAGCGGGACGGCGAGGGCTATGTCCCGCACGCCTACGAGCAGTTGACCGCCGCCTACCGCAGGATCGGCGACGACCCCGCCGCCCGCCTGGTCCAGCTCGCCAAGCAGCGCCGCCGCCGCGGCACCCTGCCCTGGTACGGCCGGCTGTGGGGCCATGTGCAGGACGCCACCGTCGGCTACGGCTTCCGCCCCCTGCGGGCCGCGGGATGGCTGGTGTCCCTGCTCGCGGTCGGCTCGCTCGCCTACGCACTGCACCACCCCGCGCCGCTGAAGGCGGACGAGGCACCGCAGTTCAACCCGGTGTTCTACACCCTCGACCTGCTGCTGCCGGTGATCTCCTTCGGACAGGAGGCCGCGTTCGCCCCCACCGACGGCTACCAGTGGCTCTCCTACACCCTGGTGCTCACGGGCTGGATCCTCGCCACCACCGTCGTCACCGGCATCACCCGGACCGTCAGCCGCCAGTGAGCGCCCGTGCCGTGTGCTGCGCGGCCAGCCGCACCGGGGCGTTCGCGGCGCCGTATCCCCGGTAGCCGCCGTCCCGCTGGACGAGTTCGAAGAAGACCCGGCCGACGGTGCGGGTGTAGCAGTGGCGGAAGACGCCGTGGGCGTCGCGGTCGTAGAGGATGCCGAGGTCGCAGTAGGTCTCCAGCTCGCCGTCGGCGAACTCGAAGCGGGCGGCGAGGTCGTCGTAGTAGTTCGCGGGCACCGGCAGCAGGCTGCCGCCCGCCTCGCGGAACCGGCGGGCCGCGGCGACCACGTCGTCGGTGGCCAGGGCGATGTGCTGGGCGTGGACGGTGTCGTCGGTGGGCGCGGCGCCGACGGTGAGGGCGATCCGGACGCTGCCGTCGGGGTTGGTGACGGCCCGGCTGCGCAGCAGACCGTAGGGGTCGGCGACGTCCACGCTCTCCTGGGCGTGCAGGCCGAGCACGCCCCGGTGGAAGAGGGCCGCCTCGTCGAAGTGGTGCCAGGGCTGGGTGAGGGCGAGGTGGTCGATGCCCCGGATGCCGGCCTGCGCCGGGGGCACGCCCGTGTTCTCGAAGTCGGCCCGCCAGTCGGGCAGTTCCGGGCGTCCGGTGGCGCAGAGGAACAGCTCCGTGCCGTCGGGGGCGGCGACCGCGTCCAGCGGGGCGTCCTGCGGCGCGCGGCGGCGCGGCAGTACGGGCGCGAGCAGTGCCTCGGCCCGCCGGGCGGCTCCGGCCGGGTCCGGTGACTCCAGCCCGATCGCGGCGAGCCGGGTGCCGTCGCGGCGGACCGCGGTCCCGGTGTTGACCAGGACGCGGGCGTCGCCCTGCTCCCACAGGGCGACGGGCTTGCCGCGATGGCGGGCGGTGCGGGTGAAGCCCAGGGCGCCGAGCAGGGCGGCGAGGGGCTCGGCGTCGGGTGTGACCAGCTCGGCGAAGGCGACGCCGGTGGGGACGACGGGGTCGGGCAGCGGTGCCCTCCCCACCGTCTCCTGGAGGACCAGCAGGGAGCGCCGGGCGTCGACGGCGGTCGGACCGGCATCGGCCTGCCGGAACACGTCGTTGAAGACCTCCAGGGAGAGCGGGCCGTCGTAGCCGGTGGCCAGCACCTGGCGCACCAACCCGGCGACGTCGAAGCCGCCTTGGCCGGGGAAGCAGCGGTAGTGGCGGCTCCACTGCAGGACGTCCATGGCCAGCAGCGGGGCGTCGGCGAGCTGGAGGAAGAAGATCTTCTCGCCGGGGATGTCCGCGATGCCCTTGGGATCCGAGCCGCGCGAGAGGATGTGGAAGCTGTCCAGGCAGGTGCCGAGCGCGGGGTGACCGGCCGTCTCGACGATGCGCCAGGCGTGGTCGTACGTACTGACGTGCCGCCCCCAGGCGAGCGCCTCGTAGGCCACCCGGATGCCCGACTCCTGTGCGAGATCGGCGAGCCGGGTGAGCTGCTCGGCGGCGAGGGCGTCGTCGTCGACCGCCTGCGGGGAAACGCTGGAGCAGACGAGAACGGTGTCGGCGCCGAGCCGGCGCATCAGCTCGAACTTGTGCCGGGCCCGCCGCAGGTTCCGGGCGAACTCCGCCTCGGGGACGGCCTCGATGTCCCGCATCGGCTGGTAGAGGTCGATGCGGAGCCCGAGGTCGGCGCAGCGGGCGCGGATGTCCTCGGGGGCGAGGGGGCAGGCCAGCAGGTCGTTCTCGAAGATCTCCACCCCGTCGAAGCCGGCCCGGGCGGCGGCGTCGAGTTTCCCGGTGAGGGAGCCGCTGAGGGAGACGGTGGCGATGGACGTACGCACGTCGGTACCTCTCTCTAGTTCGGAGCTCCGACGGCCCCGGCCAGTTCGGTCAGGTCCGCCAGCATCCGCGCGGCGCCGGGTTCCCGGCCGGTGAACAGGCGGAACGCGTCGGCGGCCTGGAAAGCGGCCATGCCGCCGCCGTCGAGGGTGGCGCAGCCCAGGGCGCGGGCGGTCCGCAGCAGCTCGGTCTCCAGCGGGCGGTAGACCACCTCGGCCACCCACAGCCCGGAGTGGAGCAGCTCTGCGGGCAGGGGCAGGCCGGGGTGGGCGGCCATGCCGGTGGGCGTGGCGTGCACGATGCCGTCGGCGTGCGCGAGCAGCCGGGCAAGCCGGTCGGGCGGCGCGGCGGCCGCACGGCCCTGTCCGAAGGTCCGGTTCAGGGAGCCGGCCAGGGCCGCTGCCCGCTCGGGCAGGGCGTCGACGACGGTGATCCGCCCGGCGCCGAGGGTGAGCATGGCGTGGGCGACGGCCGCGCCGGCACCACCGGCCCCCAGCTGCACGACCCGTTCCAGCGGCGCGTCGGGCAGTCCGCGCGCGAACGACGCGGCGAAGCCGGTGACGTCCGTGTTGTGGCCGACCGCGCGGCCGTCCTCGAACACGACCGTGTTCACCGCGCCCAGCGCCTCTGCCTGTGGCGCGAGCGCGTCCAGGTGCTCGATGACGAGCTGCTTGCAGGGATGCGTGATGTTGAGTCCGTCGAAGCCCAGGGCGCGGGCGGCCCGCAGCAGATCGCCCACCGCCTCGGGCGGCACGCCGAGGGTGTCGATGTCGATCCGCCGGTACACCAGGCGCAGGCCCTGGCAGTCGGCCTCCCGCTCGTGCAGCGCCGGACTGAGTGACGGGCCGATGCCGGAACCGATCAGTCCGACGAGAAAGGACTCCTTGGGCACACACGCCTCCCGGGCGGCTCACTAATGTACGAACCAGTACGTTAGCTATATCAGCCGAGGGCGGCCTCCGGAAGGCCCGGCGGGTCAACGGGCGCCTCCTTCTAGAATCACCGGCACCGGCCCCTCCGCCCGAAGGAAACTGATGACCAGCGTCGAAGAACCGGCACGATCCGGCGAGCGCATCCGTGACGCCGCCCGCACCCGGGCCGAGATCCTCGACGTCGCCACCCAGGAGTTCGCCCGGGCCGGCTACGACGGCGCCCGGGTCGACGAGATCGCCGCCCGCACCCGCACCACGAAGCGGATGATCTACTACTACTTCGGCGGCAAGGAGCAGTTGTTCACCTCCGTGCTGGAGCGCGCGTACGGCGTGATCCGGGAGGCCGAGCAGCAGCTCGACGTCGACCACCTGGATCCGGTGGCGGCCATCCGGCGGCTGGCCGAGCTGACCTTCGACCACCACGAGCAGCACCCCGACTTCATCCGCCTGGTCAGCATCGAGAACATCCACGAGGCGCAGCACATCGCCGCCTCCGAGAAGCTGGGGAAGATCGGCTCCCCGGCCCTGGACGTGATCCGCCGGATCCTGGCGTCGGGCCGGGAGTCGGGCCTGTTCACGGCCGACGTCGACGCCGTCGACCTGCACGCGATGATCTCCTCCTTCTGTTTCTTCCGGGTCGCCAACCGGCACACCTTCGGGGCACTGTTCGGCCGTGACCTGCTCGACGAGACGCAGCGCGCGCACTACCGCGCGATGCTGGGCGACATGGTGATCGCGTACCTGACGGCGGAGCGCACCCCACGCTGAACGACCCGGCTCCGCACCCCTTGACACCGGCGGTACACGGGCGGAGCATCACTGGCCATCCCCTACTAACTACCCAGTGGGTTAATTAGCCGCGATCCGGCACGCCCCGACCGTTCGCCGTTCTTCTCCCTCCGCCTCGGGCGGAGCCCCCTAGGAGCCGCCGTGTCCGTCCCCGCCATGCCCGAAGGATCCGCAGCCCCGCCCGGTCAGCCCAGGAAAGCCGCGACCGCCGCCTGGATCGGCAGCGCCCTGGAGTACTACGACTTCTTCATCTACGGCAGCGCCGCCGCGCTGATCTTCCCCGAGGTGTTCTTCGACGCGTCCGATCCGGCCACGGCGACCCTGCTGTCACTCGCCACGTTCGGTGTCGCCTACGCCGCCCGCCCGCTCGGCGCGCTGGTGCTCGGGCACTTCGGTGACCGGGTCGGCCGCAAGAAAATCATGGTCTTCACGTTGATGCTGATGGGCCTGTCGACGTTCCTCATCGGCTGTCTGCCCACCCGGGACCAGGTCGGCGCTCTCGCCCCGGCCCTGCTGGTGCTGTGCCGGGTGCTCCAGGGCATCTCGGCGGCGGGCGAGCAGGCCAGCGCCAACTCCATGACGCTGGAACACGCGCCACCGGGCCGGCGCGGCTTCTTCACCAGCTTCACCCTCAGCGGCACACAAGGTGGCCAGCTCCTGGCGACCCTGGTCTTCATCCCCGTCGCCGCGCTGCCCGAGGACCAGTTGCTGTCGTGGGGCTGGCGGCTGCCGTTCTGGCTGAGCGTCGCGGTCGCCGTCGTCGGCTACGTCATCCGCCGCAAGCTGGACGAGACGCCGGCCTTCGCCCGGCAGGCCGCCGAGGCGGGTGTGGCCAAGCTGCCCCTGGTGATCCTGCTCCGCGAGCACTGGGCCGATGTCCTGCGGGTGATCGCAGGCGCGCTGATCGCCTCGGTCAGCACGATCTTCACGGTGTGGGCGCTGGCGTACGCCACCAGCGACACGGTCGGCATGTCGCGTACGGCCATGCTGTGGGTGGGTGCCCTGGCCAACGTCGTCGCGCTCGCCGCGATCCCGCTGTGGGCGACACTGTCCGACCGGATCGGGCGCCGCCCGGTGTTCCTGATCGGCGCGGCCGGCAGCGCGGTGACGATGTTCCTGTACCTGTGGGCGGTCTCCACGGGCTCCTACCCGCTGACGTTCCTCACGGGCGTCATCTGCTTCGGCGTCGTCTACAGCGCCGCGAACGGCGTGTGGCCCGCCTTCTACGGTGAGATGTTCACGACCCGCGTCCGGCTCTCCGGCGTGGCCATCGGCACGCAACTCGGGTTCGCGGCGGCCGGGTTCGCGGTGACGTTCGCGGCACGGATCGCGGGACCGGCGGGCGACGACTGGTCGGCGGTGGCGCTGTTCACGGCGGCGTTGTGCGTACCGCCGGTGATCGCGGCGCTGTCGGCGCGGGAGACCCACCGGGTTCCTGCGGAGTCGCTGGGGGAACGCGGCGAACTCGGGGCCGTGCAGCCGGAGAAGGTGACGGCCTGAGGGCTCGCGCGGGTGCCGGTACGGGCGCGGGCGCGGGCGCGTGGGGGCTGGTCGCGCAGTTCCCCGCGCCCTTACGGGGCTTTGCCCAGCGTCACCTGTTGGACCACGCCCTTCGGCACAGGACCAGGCGGTAGCCGTCCGGGTCCTCTACGGTGATCCCCCACTCGTTTCCAGTAGGGGTTGGGGGACACCACCCTCGTGCCGCCGTGCTCCTCCAGCCGGGCGACCAGATCGTCCGGGACCGGGCCGTCCACGTAGAGGACCAGCAGGTCCTCCTCCGTGGGGGCGGGGTTCGACCGGGCGGGCCGGCTCGTGCACGAGTTCCAGGTGCCAGTCGGCGTCGGGCCAGCCCAGCATCACCAGGTCGTGCTCCCCGGGCTCGCCGCCCTCGGCGCGCCACAGCACGCCCAGTCCGAGCCCGGAGCCCCAGAACCGCTCGGCCGCCGCGAGGTCTCTGGAGGGACGGGCGATACGGATGTGGCTGCGACCGTTCACGGGCATCGCGACCTCTTCTTCTGGCGTCCTGACTTCGGCGGCGCCCCGAGCCCAGGAACCCGGCCGCCGCCGGGACCATCGGCCATCGGTCCTGCGTCCCGCGCCCTAAGACCCCCGCTCACGCGTTCGCCCGCGATCACGAGCCGTTCCTGCGCCACCATGGGGTCTGAGGCGGTCCGGGCGGGGTATGCCGGATCTCACCTCGACCAGCGCGACGGGAGAAGAGCCATGGCACAGCTGCGACAAGAGGTCGATCCGGGTGAGGCCGGGCTGGATCCGCGGGTGCTGGACCGGCTGGACCGGACCTTCGCCCGGCTGGTCGACGAGGGGCGTCTGCCGGGCTTCCTCGTGTCCGTCGCCCGGTCCGGGCGCGTCGCCCACCTCACGGCACACGGCCTGCGCGACGTAGCGGCCGGGCTGCCGGTCGAGCCCGACACGCTGTGGCGGGTCTACTCCATGACGAAACCGGTCACCGCGGTCGCCGCGCTGCTGCTGGTGGAGGAGGGGCGGCTGTCGCTGGACGACCCGGTCGCCGACCACCTGCCGGCCTTCGCCGACCCGCGGGTCTACGTCGGCGGCTCCGGGGCCGACGTGGAGACCCGCCCGGCCGGCGGCCCGATACTCGTCCGGCACCTGATGACCCACACCTCGGGTCTGACCTTCGGCTTCTACCACACCCACCCCGTCGACGCCCTCTACCGCGCAGCCGGCCTGGAGTCGTCGGTGCCACCGGGCGCGGACCTGGCCGAGACCATCGATGTGTACGCGAGCCTGCCGCTGCAGTTCGAGCCGGGCACGGAGTGGAACTACTCGGTCGCGAGCAACGTCCTCGGCCGGATCATCGAGGTCGTGTCGGGGCAGCCGCTCGACGCGTTCTGCGCCGAGCGGATCTTCGGGCCGCTCGGCATGACGGACGCGGGCTTCCACGTCACGGACGCCCAGACGCCCCGGCTCGCCGAGATGTACGGGGAGCGGGAGGGCGGCGGCATCGAGCCGATCGCGGGGCTGCCGCTGCACGGCCGGCCGCGGTTCCTGTCGGGCAGCGGCGGCCTGGTGTGCTCGGCCCACGACTACCACCGCTTCATGGAACTGCTGCGCCGCCGGGGCGAGCTCGACGGCGTGCGGCTGCTCGGCCCGGAGACGGTGGACCTGATGACCCGCAACCACCTTCCCGGCGGCGTCGACCTGCGGGCCTTCGGCAGCCGCCCCGCCCACGACGAGCCCGGCAACGAGGGAGTCGGCTTCGGCCTCAACTGCTCTGTCGTGATCGATCCGTCCCGCACCCAGGTCCCCTCCGGGCTCGGCGCCTTCGGCTGGAGCGGGGTGGCCACGACGACGTTCTGGGTCGATCCGGGCCGCGACCTGACGGTGCAGTTCATGACACAGGTGCGGCCCAGGACGTCCCACACGGTCTTCAAGGACCTCAAGCGGCTGGTCCACGAGGCCCTGACGGACCGGATGTCCGCTAGCGGTCCACCCGCAGGGTGAACTCCACTCCCTCCTGCGCCAGTTCACGCAGCCACTGCCCGGACCGGGCGGCCGTCTCCGCCGCGCGGTTCAGGCCGGGCGGCAGGGAGCCGTCCAGGATGTGCCGGACACCGAGGGCGAGGGTCCGTGAGACGCACCGGGCCATCGCGCTCTCCTGGGCGTCGCCCACCAGGTCGAGGAGGTAGCCGCCCCGCCATGTCGGCCCCGACTCGGCGCTCACGTCCAGCGACACGGCCAGGACGACCCGGTCGCGGTCGTCGTCCGTGGTGGGGTAGGCGGCGGCCAGCTCTCGGGCCAGGGCGGCGATCCGGGTGTCGTCACCGGTTCTCAGTTCCTCGAAGACGCCGTCCCAGGCACGCAGCCAGCCCTCCAGACGCAGGGTGCCCCGCACGAACGTCCGCGGCGTCCAGGCGTCCGGCACCCCGTACTGCGCGACGAACGGGACACTGTCGCGGTTGGGGTAGACCTCGAAGGTCTCCCCTTCGACGACGTGCCGCCGGGTCGCCTCCCAGGGCCGCTCGGCGACCGTCTCCGCACCGCCCTCCAGGTAACGAGCCGGGGAGCGCAGGGCGTTGAGGACACCGGCGGGGGCCCAGCTGAAGCGGTACGTGAAGTCGTTCGGCACGGCCGGGACTCCGCCGCAGTACGACGTGAAGGTGTACGTCGCGGGCGTCCCCTCACCGATCGACTCCCGGGCCCGGGCGACCAGGGCGTGGGCGAACAGGTGGTCGATGCCCGGGTCGAGCCCGGCCTCGGTGAGGACGACCAGCCCGGCCTTCCCGGCGTCGGGCACCTGCTCCAGCACCGCCTGGGACACATAGCTGGAGCACGCGAAGTGCGCTCCCCGACGCACGCACTCGGCGAGGAGCGGAGCGTGCTCCGGCGCGGGCAGCATCGACACGACGACGTCGCCCGGGGCGAGTTCGGCGGCGAGCGCGGACCGCGTGTACGCGCGGGGCTCGGCCCGTCCGGTCAGGCCCAGCCGGCCCAGGGCGTCGGCGGCGCGGTTCTCGGTGCGGTGCCAGAGCCGTACACGCTCGGCGGTGTCGCACAGCGCGGCGAGACCGCTGCCCGTGGACAGGCCGGCGCCGATCCAGTGGACGGTGCCGCTCGCCGGTGCCGGTTCACCGGTCACGGGACTCCCCCTTGTCGAGGCCGTGGGCGCGGGACGCCTCACGGAACCGGTCCAGGCAGCGCCCCCAGGGCCCGGAGACGCCGAAGTCGCGCAGGTGGGGCAGCAGTGCGGCCGAGAAGTCGGTGCTCGACTCCAGCGGCAGCAGGGAGGGCAGGTTGTCGATGGCGATCAGGTCGAGCGGGGGCTCGTCGCGCAGCCGGCGCACCGGCTCGTCCCAGGAGGTGGTGTCGTCGTACACCGGCAGGACGTTGAGCGGGGAGCCGACGTCGCAGGTCACGTCGCACAGGGTGCGCAGACGGCGGTCGGGGCTGTCCAGGTCCTGATCGCGCAGGAAGGGCGGGACGGGGGTGGTGGCGAGCACCGCGTTGACCATCACGTCGTGCCGCAGCAGGGCGGGGCGGTCGAGGTCGCGCGTCTCGGCGAGGTCCCAGCAGGTCGGGTCGGCACCTGCGGTGGCGAAGGCGGCGCGGGCGCCGCGGCCGCTGCGGCCCAGGGCGCCGATGACGAGCCCGCTGAAATCGGCGTCGTCGGCGGCGGGCTTCAGCGTCTCGTCCAGGTCTTCCTTGGTGGTGGGGGCCAGGGGCGCCCGGAGCCGGCCGCGGTGCCGGAGCACGGCGAGGGCGGCGCCCAGGTAGCCGGCCCAGAAACCGAAGGCGGCCAGGCGCCGCCCGGTGCCGTCCACCAGGTACTCCAGGTCGTACAGCGCCCCGCCACCGGCGGCGAACCGGCCCAGCAGCTCCGCCGCTCCGGGCTGGTTCTTGTAGGCGTGGCCGAAGAAGACGTGCCGGTGCGTCAGCTCGCCCGGCTCGCCGGGCAGTTCCTTCAGCCCCAGCACGACTGCGTCCCGCGGCGCCGTCACCCAGGAGCCCGCGGATGCGACCCGGCAGCCGGCCGCCTCGTACTCCTCGATCGGGAAGACCCGCTGGGGGGACTCCTCGACGGTCAGTTCCACTCCGTCCCCGACGAGCCGCCGGGCGTCGTCGGGGACGATCGGAGTGCGTCGCTCGGTCGTGCGGGCCTCGTGGCGCAGCCACAGATGGAGCTCGGTCATACCAGTGGGCCTCCGGCGTGAGGCGTCGGCCGCTGGGGGCCGACGCTCAAGGGGCGGACGTCCACGAAGCGTACGCGGCCCGTCTTCGGGTCGCGCACCGATCCGCCCAGGTCACGTCGGGGAGCCGGAGCCGGTCGAGTGATCAGGAGGAGCTGACCACCGCGTCCAGGTGGGGCAGGTGGTGGTCGAGGCGTTCCCGCTTGGTGCGCAGATAGGTGATGTTGTTCTCGCACGGCGGGATCAGCAGCGGCACCTGCTCGGCGACCGTGATGCCGTGGTCCACCAGGGCCTCGCGCTTGCGCGGGTTGTTGGACATCAGGCGCACGGACCGCACGCCCAGGTCGTCGAGGATCCGGGCGGCGACACCGTAGTCGCGGGCGTCGACGGGCAGGCCGAGAGCGAGGTTCGCCTCGACGGTGTCCAGGCCCTCCGCCTGCAGGGCCATCGCGCGCAGCTTGGCGAGCAGGCCGATGCCACGGCCTTCATGCCCTCTGAGGTAGACCACGATGCCCGCGCCCTCGGAGACGACCGCGCGCAGGGCGGCGTCGAGCTGATCTCCGCACTCGCAGTGCTGGGAGCCGAAGGCGTCGCCCGTCAGGCACTCCGAGTGCAGCCGGATGAGGACGTCGTCCGGGCCGATCTCGCCGTAGACCAGCGCGACCTGTTCGTCGCCGCGGTCGTGGTCCATGTAGCCGATCGCCTGGAATTTCCCGTACACGGTGGGCAAGGGGGCATTCACGACGCGTTCCACGCCGGTCCGCTGCGGTGCCTTCTTGCCGAGTACGCCAATGTTGTCTGTCATGATTCTCGAGTTCCTAAGCAGAGACGAAAGGCCGTGACGATATGAGTGATCTGGTGCCGGCGGACACCACGGAAGACGTACGGACGCGGGGCTCCGGTGTCTCACGGCAGGTCGCGGTGCTTCCCGTGGGGAGCTTCGAGCAGCACGGTCCGTATCTCCCGCTGGCGACCGACACGCTCGTCGCCTGTGCCGTCGCGCGGGAAATAGCCGGCGCGTACCCGGTGCACCTCCTTCCTCCGGTGACGATCTCGTGCTCGCACGAACACGCGGCCTGGCCGGGGACCGTCAGCATCTCCTCGGCGACCCTTCATGCGGTGGTACGGGACATTGCGGCTTCGCTGCGCCGGTCCGGCGTCGACGCCCTGGTGGTGGTCAACGGGCACGGCGGCAACTACGTGCTGGGCAACGTGGTTCAGGAATCCTCCGCGCGCGGCGAGCGGATGGCGCTCTTCCCGGCCGCGGAGGACTGGGAGGCGGCGCGCGAGCGGGCGGGTGTGGTCACCTCGCTGCTCACCGACATGCATGCGGGGGAAATCGAGACCTCCATCCTTCTGCACGCTCATCCAGAAATGCTCCGACCCGGTTATGAGACTTCCGATTTCGTCGCTGACGACCGGCGTCATCTGCTCACCCTCGGCATGTCCGGCTATACCGATTCCGGTGTCATCGGCCGTCCTTCACTGGGTTCGGCGGAAAAGGGGAAGGAACTCCTGGCGAGCCTGGCGGATTCCTTCGGGGCGTATTTCTCGATGCTGACCTCCGACGCGTAGTCACCCTGCGGCGCCGGGGCCCCGGGAGGGGTCCGGGCCCCGGCCCGCAGGCCCGCGTACCAGCGGGCGACGAGCACGATCAGGCCGGGCAGGCTGGCGACGAGGCTGAGCACCCCGTAGACCACCGCGACGGCGAGCCCCCGGCCGGCGCCCAGACCCGCCGCGCCGAACGCCCAGGCGGTGACGCCCTCCCGGGGGCCCCAGCCGCCGACGTTCAGCGGCAGGCCCATCGCCAGCAGGGCGAGGACGGCGAGGGGCAGCAGGACGGCCACGGAGGCGGCGGTCCCGGCGACCCGGGCGGCGAGTACGAACATCGCGACGTAACCTGCCAGCACCACCAGGGAGGAGACAACCACTCCGGGCCCGTTCCGTCGCGACAGCAGCCCTTCGCGGGCCTCGGCGAGGAACGCGCGCAGCCTGCGGCCCCGGCGGGAGGGTGCCGAACGGTTCATGCGCAGGGCGAGGACGACGGCGAGTGCGCCCAGGGCCGCCAGGGCCGTGGGCGCTGCGATGTGCCGGGCCTCGGCCAGCACCGGGGACGGCATGGTCAGCAGGACGACGGCCCCGGCGGCGAACAACGCGATCTGGCCGGCCGTCCGTTCGAGGACGACGGCCTTCACGCCCCGCCGCAGGTCTCCCTCGCTCTGCCCGTGCCGCACGGCCCGGTGCACGTCGCCGAGGACGCCGCCGGGCAGGGCCGCGTTCAGGAACAGCGCGCGGTAGTAGTCGGCGACGGCCGGCCCGAAGGGCAGGCGGATCCTGAGTGCCCGCGCCACGAGCGCCCACCGCCACGCGCTGAACACAGTGGTGACGAGCCCGATGCCGAGCGCGAGCAGCAGCGACGCCGCGTCGATCCGCCGCAGTCCGTCCAGGAAGACGCCGGTTCCCAGTCGCCAGAACAGCACACCCAGGATGGCGATTCCGGCGAACGTGCCGAGGTGCGTACGGACCTTGGAGGAGCCGAGACGGGCCAGGGCCGTACGGACACGGTTCGCCGGAGCTTCGGTTGTCCGGGTGGGGCTGGACGGGGTCGAGGCGGCGGGCTCGCTGCCGTCGCTCACAGCCGGGTGCGGCACGGCCGTGTCCGCCGGGCCGGAGGGCGCGGGCAGACGGGTGCCGCCGGCGGTCGCGGGCGGCCCGGGCTGCTCCGTGAGCGTGGTGCGCGGGCGCGTTCCCGTCGCCTGGGGGCTCATGACGCTCCGCCCGCCGGGCGGGACAGGGCCAGCAGGTCGACGTGGTGGACGGTGACGCGCAACTCGCCCGCGGCGCAGGCCTTCAGCCGGTTGCTGAGGTAGACGTCGGCCTCGGCCCGCAGTTCGGGGCGCACCTCGACGGCGGCGCCGACCCAGCCGCGCAGCCACTGCTCGGTGAGTGCGGCCTGCTCGGGTCCGAGCCGCCAGGGGCTCGGCTGCAGCCGTACGGTCGCGCCGTGCTCGGAGAACGCCTCGGCCGCCACGGTGACCGCGTCGGGTCCGAGCAGACCGTCGCGGCGCTGGTGGTCGTTGAACGCCTGGGCGATCTCCGCGTCCAGCGGGTGGGACGGGGTCAGTTCCACGCGCCCGGCGACGGACAGCGTCAGCAGGGCGGGGCACCCGGCTCCGGCACACGCGGCGGCGAGCGTGCCGATCTCCTCGCGCGTGAGGACGTCCAGCAGGGCGGACGCCGTCACCAGGGACGCGCCCTGGAGGGCGTCCGGGGTGAGGCGGGCGACGTCACCGCGCCGCGTCTCCACCGTGACCCGGCTGCCGTCGGCGGCCGAGCGCGGGGACGAGACGGCGGCGAAGTGCAGCAGGTAGGGGTCGCGGTCGTGCAGGATCCAGTGCTGGGCGCCGTCGAGTCGGGGCGCGAGCCAGCGGCCCATCGAGCCGGTGCCGCAGCCCAGGTCGTGGATGACGACGCCCGACTTGCCCGGCAGGTTGGCGAGCCGGATGCGCAGCGTGTCGAGCAGGTCGTGCGCCCGTGCCGCGGCGTCGGCCGGCTCCCGCAGCTCCAGCCATTCCGGCGCGTACCGGGGCGGGTCCTCCGGGTTGGCTTCACGCAGCTTGACGGTCGGCCGCGCGCCGGGCCTGCCGCTGGGTCCGGCGCCGGGGATGACGGCATCCGGGGCGTACCCCGGAACGAACTCCGCGCCGGCGGCCGGGCCGGGGGTTCCCGCGGGCCCGCCGGCCACCGCGCCCGCGGTGCCCGCTGCGGCGGTCTGCCCCGGGCCGGGCGTCCCGCCCGTCGTCACGCCGTCCGTCACGCTCGTGGCCTCCCTCGGCCCGGGCTGTGCCGGGATCGCCCCGCTCTGCTGGGTCGTCGTCGGGTTCGTCATGCGGCCCTCCGGGGTTCGGTGGGGAGCCGGCGCAGTACCGCCGCCAGGCTCTGTGCGGTCGTCGCCCAGCCGTCGAGGGCGGCACGGCGGCTGCGGGCGGCGCCCTTCAGGCGGCGTCGTACGTCCGCCTCGCCGAACCAGCCGCGCAGTTCGACGGCGATCGCGGCGGAGTTCTCCGGCGGGACGAGGATGCCGGGCATCCCGCCGTCGGGCGCGCGGCCGACCGCCTCGGGCAGCCCGCCCACGTCCGTGGCCAGCACCGGGATGCCCCGGGCCAGTGCCTCGGTCACCGCCATGCCGTAGGTCTCCGCGTAGGAGGTGAGGACCATCAGGTCGGCGGTGGCGTAGGCGGCGTCGAGCGCGGGGCCGGACTTGGGGCCGGCCAGCTCCAGCCGGTCCTGAAGGCCGTGCTCCGCGATGAGGGACCGCAGGTGGTCGACGTACTCCGGGTCCTGGGTGAGCGAGCCGACGCACACGCAGCTCCACGGCAGGTCGCTCACCGCGGCCAGTGCCTCCACCAGCCGGTGCTGGCCCTTGCGCGGGGTCACGGCGGCCACGCACAGCAGGCGCGACACCCCGTCGGTCCCGGGCGCGAGCGGCGCGATGTCGGCGCCGGGGGCGGCGACGTGGACCCGCTCGGGGGGAAGGCCGTGGTGGGAGACCAGGCGGCGGACGGCCCAGTCACTGGTGGCGATCACCGCCGGCACCGCCCGCAGCACCGTCCGTTCCTTGGCGTCCAGTTCGGCGGCGACCGCCGCGTCCAGTCCCGTCTCGTCGCCGAGCGGGAGGTGGACGAGGACGGCCATGCGCAGGCGTTCCGCCTCGGGGACCACGATCTCCGGTACGCCGCAGGCCACCAGTCCGTCGAGGAGCACGACGGAGCCGTCGGGCAGGGCGGCCAGGGCGCGGGCCAGTTCCGTACGGTCTCGGGCCCCGGGCCGGGGCCAGTCACCGGCCACGGCGTGCTTGGTCACCTGCCAGCCGAAGCCGGGCAGGTCCAGGCACACGCGCCGGTCGTAGGCGTTGCCGCCGCTGGGTGCCGTCGGGTCGTCGATGCCGCCCGGCAGTACGAAGTGCACGGTGCGCAGGGACATGGGGATGATCTCGGCGTTCTTCAGGGAAGCGTGCTGCACGGGAACATAATTCAGCCGTGCCGGTGCCGGACCCATGTGTTCGGGCCGTTCGACGGTCGTGTCGGTCACAGCGCACGCTCGTAACTCGCCCAGGCGATGTGCGACTCGTGCAGGGTGACGGTGAGGCCCGCGATGCCCTTGGCGCCCTCGCCCAGCGCCCCCTTGTGGATGCGCTCGGCGAGCCGGTCGGCGATGACCTTGGCCAGGAACTCCGTGGAGGTGTTGACTCCGGCGAAGTCGGGCTCGTTGTCGAGATTGCGGTAGTTCAGCTCGCTGACGACCGCGCCCAGTTCCTGCGTGGCGAGCCCGATGTCGACGACGATGTTGTCCTCGTCCAGCTGTTCGCGCCGGAACGTGGCGTCCACGAGGAACGTGGCCCCGTGCAGGCGCTGCGCCGGTCCGAAGACGTCGCCACGGAAGCTGTGGGCGATCATGATGTGATCGCGGACGGTGATGCTGAACAACGGACGACCCTCCAGGTGCGGCGCGTCTGCTCCCCGCTCTCGGTGCCGGGGATGCCGAGTAGTACGGCCCGTTGTCTTCCCTTGTTCAGCCTGTCATACGTCTTTTCTCAGGTCAGGCGCTCTTGTTGTGACCAACTCGTACCGGATGGAACGAATCGTCAGCCGATGCGTCCGTCGTTCTCGTCGTAACGGACGCGGTGGCACAGCGCGGGGACCTCGCCGGACGCCAGCCGGGGCAGCACCTCCGGCAGGTTCTCGAAGGGGGATTCGCCGGTGATCAGGGCGTCGAGCGCGGGGTCGGCGAGCAGGTCCAGGGCGACGGCGAGCCGGTCGGCGTAAGTGCGGTTCGGGCAGGCCGGGGAGACGGTGCCGACCTGACTGCTGCGGATGACGAGCCTGCGGGAGTGGAAGGCCTCCCCCAGGGGGAGGCTCACCCGCCGGTCGCCGTACCAGCTGAGTTCGAGGACGGTCCCCTCGGCGGTGAGGAGTTCCAGGGACCTCGCGAGGCCCGCTTCCGTGGCGCTGGCGTGCACGACCAGGTCGCGTTCCCCGTCGGCGTCCTCGGGGGTGGCGAAGCCGACACCGAGCGCCTCGGCGATCTTCGCGCGGGACGGATCGGCGTCGACCAGTTGGACGCGGACTCCCGGGAAGCGGGCGAGGAGGGCCGCCACCGAGCAGCCGACCATGCCGCCGCCGACCACGGCGATCCGGTCGCCGACCAGGGGTGCGGCGTCCCACAGGGCGTTGACGGCGGTCTCCACGGTCCCGGCGAGCACGGCTCGTTCGGCGGGCACGGTGTCCGGCACGGGGGTCACCGCGGAGGCCGGGACGATGTACCGCGTCTGATGCGGGTAGAGGCAGAACACCGTGCGGCCGGCGAGCTCTTCGGGGCCCTCTTCCACCACGCCGACGTTGAGGTAGCCGTACTTCACCGGGCCGGGGAAGTCGCCCTCCTGGAAGGGCGCGCGCATGGCCGTGTGCTGGCTCACGGGGACGCCGCCGCGGAAGACGAGTGTCTCGGTGCCGCGGCTGACGCCGGAGAACAGCGTGCGGACCAGCACCTCGCCCTCGCCGGGCGCCGGCAGGGCGACGTCCCGGACCGCGCCTCGCCCAGGCGAGTCGATCCAGAACGCGCGTCCGGTGTGCTTCATCGAATTCCTCCTGAACGATCGGGAAGCTGAGTGCGTACCGAGGGGTGCACAGGCCGCGCACAACGTAGCGGCGTTGATCGACTCTGTCACACGGCCGGAGGGTGTTCGGTGGCCCTGAACAACACTTACGACGCGAGGCTCGTACAGCAGGAGACCGCCCTGGGGGCGGGTGTGCAGGTCCTGCTGCTGGCCCTGATCGGTACGGCGATCGGGATGGGGCCGGCGGGCTGGCTCAGCGGTCTCGCGTTCGCGATCGCCACCTGGGCGGTGCTCTCCCGGGCCCTGCACCGCTCCCGGCTGAGCTCGTTCGGCGCGGCGAACCGGGTCACCCTGGGCCGGGCCACCCTCGTCGGCGGGGTCACCGCCCTGGTCGCGGACTCCTTCCAGAGTTCACCGCCGGTGTCGCTGTTCGTCGGCCTGACGGCGGTGGCGCTGATCCTCGACGGCGTGGACGGCAAGGTCGCCCGCCGCACCGGTACCTCGACCCCGCTGGGCGCGCGTTTCGACATGGAGGTCGACGCCTTCCTGATCCTGGTGCTCAGCGTGTACGTGTCGATGCAACTGGGCCCGTGGGTGCTGCTGATCGGCGGCATGCGCTACGTCTTCGTCGCCGCGGCCAAGGTGTGGCCCTGGCTGACCGCCGCGCTCCCGCCGAGCACCGCCCGCAAGACCGTCGCCGCGCTCCAGGGTGTGCTGCTGCTCCTGGCGGGCGCCGATCTGCTGCCGTACGCGGCCAACTTCGCGGTGGCGGCCCTGGCTCTGGGCCTGCTGGTCTGGTCGTTCGGGCGGGACGTGCTGTGGCTGTACCGGACCTCGCGGGCCGAGGAGCCGGCGGCCGCCCCCCAGGTGCGGGAACTGGTCGCGGGCTGACGCCCGGCCGGCTTCGCCGGTCAGGCGCCGAAGCGCCCTCGGGCCGCCTCGATGTGCCCGAGGTACTGATGGGTCCAGCCGCAGATCGCGTCGACCGTGGCGCGCAGGGCGCGTCCCGGCTGGGTGAGCGTGTACTCGACCTTGGGCGGCACGGTGGGGTGCACCTTCCGGTCCACCAGGCCGTTGCGCTCCAGCATCCGCAGGTTCTGCGTGAGCATCTTGTGGCTGACGCCCTCGACCTCGTCGCGCAACTCGCTGAACCGCAGGGTGCGTTCCCCGAGCGCCTCGATGATCAACAGGGCCCATTTGTTGGCCACGTCGGAGAAGATCTCCCGGGCCAGGGAGTCCGCCCGCCGCAGGTCCGCGTTCTCGGGCAGGTCTCTGATCTGCTTGGTCACCATCTGGTTCCCCAGTCACCGAAAAGTGCGTTCTTCCAGGTCGGCGTTCACTCTCCTACGGTTTCCGAGTAACCGCAAGAGAGCACGGGCCCGGTGCCCGCGGTCCGTGCCCGACGGAAGGAACGCGCACCATGACCACGCTCGACGTCTACGACCACGGCATTCCGGCCGAGGGCCACTTCGGCTACGCCCAGGCGATCAGGTCCGGTGACCTGGTCCACGTCTCCGGGCAGCTCTCGTTCGACGAGGCAGGCGCCTTCCACCCCGAGGACGACGTCGCCGCTCAGCTCGACCGGACCTACGTCAACCTCGACAAGGTCCTGGCCCATTACGGCGCCACCCGCAACCAGATCGTCTCCCAGACGCTGTACGCGGTGGACCTCGTGCGGAATGCCGAGGTGGTCGCGAAGGGCAACCGGGCGTACTTCGGCGCCCACCGTCCGGCCAGCACGGCCCTCGGCGTCACCGAACTGACCTTCCCCGGGCAGCTCGTCGAGATCAGCTGCGTGATCGACACGAGGCTGCCCGCCTGAACCGTCCGGTCAGCGACGCGTCCCGGCGCCCACGAGGGTCCGTTCGTAGGGGTCGAGCAGCACGCCCCGGACCTTGATGGAGACACCGGCGACGATCTGCTGGTGGGCCAGGGGCACGACCGCGTCCGTGCCGAGGATCGCGGCCTCGGCGGCCGTGGCGGCGTCCTGCCGCTGCTCGGTGCCGTCGGTCTCGACGGCCTCGGCGACGGCCCGGTCGGCCCGCTCGTCGCACAACCGGGCCAGGTTGTAGGCGCCGTCGCAGGTGTAGTCGCTGCCGAGGACGCCGACGGGGTCGCCGGTGTCCAGGAGGCTGTTGCGGGCGCCGATGAACGCGTCGAACTTTCCGGCGAGCGCGTCGCCCTCCAGCCGTGAGTACTCACACACCTCCAGTTTCACTCTGAAGCCCGCCTCCTTCAGCTGCTGTTGCACGACTTGGGCGACCTCGGGAAGCTCGGGCCGGTTGTCGTAGGTGGCGAGGGTGACCGGCGTGCCGTCGGGGCGGGCGGACTTCGCGCGTCCATGCATCAAGGCAACACCCCGATTGGCTCAAGCAATTTGACAGCGGCGACGATCACTCCTTAAACCTAGCCACATGACATCCATTTTCAAAAAGGTGGGGCCGTCGTGAGGATCGCGTTCGTCGGCAAGGGCGGCAGCGGCAAGACCACGCTCTCCGCACTCTTCTCCCGCCACCTGGCACGCTCCGGCGCCCCGGTCCTCGCCGTCGACGGCGACATCAACCAGCACCTGGCCGAGGCGCTGGGCGGCGAGGAGGAGTCCGCCCCTCCGCTGGGCGCGCACCTGCCCGAGATCAAGGACTACCTGCGGGGCGACAACCCCCGTGTCCCCTCCGCCGAAGCGATGATCAAGACGACCCCGCCGGGCCGCGGATCCCGCCTCCTGCGTCCGCTCGGCGAGGACGAACTGCACGCGCGGCACGTCGGCCGGGCGGGCGGCGTCCCCTTCATGGCCACGGGCGAGTTCGACGAGTCCGACCTGGGCGTGGCCTGCTACCACTCCAAGCTGGGCGCGGTCGAGCTGTACCTCGGGCATCTGGTCGACGGTCCCGGCGAGTACGTCGTGGTCGACATGACGGCCGGAGCCGATGCCTTCGCCTCGGGCCTGTTCGCCCGCTTCGACCTCACCTTCCTGGTGGCGGAACCCACCCGCAAGGGTGTCTCGGTGTACCGCCAGTACCGCGACCACGCGGAACAGTTCGGCATCCGGATCGCCGTCGTCGGCAACAAGGTGACCGGCGAGGACGACCTGCTCTTCCTCAAGGAGCAGGTGGGCGACGACCTGTTGACGCACCTGGTGCACTCGCCCTGGATCCGCGCGGCGGAACAGGGCCGGGCCGGGTCCGGCCCGGACGCACTGGCGTCGCTGGAACCGCACAACCGGCACGCCCTCGCGGTGATGCGCGAGGCGGTCGACGCCGAGGTCCGCGACTGGGACCGACTGCACCGCCACGCGGTCGAGTTCCACCTGCGCAACGTCCACGCCTGGGCGGACGCCCGTACGGGCGAAGACCTGGCCGCTCAAGTGGATCCGGAGTTCGTGCCGGGGCCGGCCGCCCGGCTCTGAGGCGCGTCACACCCATTGTGTCTCCCCCTCCGGCTACTCGATTCCGGTGGCATCGAGCAGCCGGACCACGTCCTTGCGTCCGTACCCGAGGAGCCGGGCGCGGTCGGCGGCCATGAGCACCAAGTGCGCGACGATCTTCGCGGCGTATCCGTTCTTGCTGTCCGCGTCGAACCATTCCTGGAGCTTCTCGACACCCAGGCTGTTCATCACCAGGCCGTGCTCTCGGCGGACCTCCGCGACGGTGCCGGCGACGGCGTCCAGGAGCGTCTTCCCCGGCCGTTCGCATTCCAGGGCGAAGCACCCCCGGTCGACCGGCACACACCCCTCCGGCGGGCGCGCCCGCAGCCCCGCGTACGTCTCGTCCTCGAACCCGGAGGCCCGGAACTCGTCGTGTACCAAGGAGAACCGGTGGAACCCGGGCGGGACGGGCGGCGGTGGAGGCGTGTACTCCCATCCTGCGTCCTCGTACAACTGCCGCTTCACCTCTTCTTCGTCGGCATGCGTCACGGTGAAGCCGTTCGCCTCGTTGCGCCCCGTCGTCGTGCCGTCAGGGTTGCGGTGGAAGTGCAGGCCCATGGTGTGCCCCCGTCATCGTGCTGAGAATGGACGACAAGTCCCGTCACCAGCTCGAACGGCCCGCGGGCCGGGCAGGTGCCCGCTCCCCGAGGCACCATCCTTTCGCGTGAAAAGGACCGCTGCGGGAACTTCCCGGCTCAGCCGGACGAGCGGTTGTTACGCTCCTGGGATGAGGATTCCGGACCCCGCAGAGATCCGGGCGCTGCACGAGAAGTACGCGCCCACCACCGAGGCGTTCGCCCTCGTCCACAGCCACTGCGAGATCGTCTGGGGAATCGCCGAGCAGCTCCTTGCCGCGCCCCGCCTCGCCCACCTCGACGCCGAACTGGTCCGCGCCGGCTGTCTCCTCCACGACATCGGCGTCTACCGCCTCTACGGGGAGGACGGTCGGCTGGACCACCGGAACTACATCCGGCACGGTCTGCTCGGCCACGAGATCCTCGAAGCGGAGGGCTTCCCCGAGGCTGTCCGCCGCTTCTGCTCCCACCACACCGGGGTGGGACTCACCCGGCACGACATCGTCAGCCAGGCCCTTCCCCTCCCTCCCGCCGACTACGTGGCGGTGACGGAGGAGGAAAGGCTGGTGATGTACACGGACAAGTTCCACAGCAAGTCCCGGCCGTCGGTGTTCCTCGCCCCCGACGAATTCGCCGCCCACGTCCTCCGCTTCGGCGCGGACAAGGTGACTGCGTTCGATGCGCTGCGCGCGGAGTTCGGTGACCCGGACCTCACCGGGGGCGTGCCGGGCTTCGAGACGGTGGAAGACACCGCGGCGGGCGGTCTCGGAGGCACCGTGCGGCAGACAACCCGCCAAGCTGCCGTTCTGCCGCCGAGTCCGTGAGCACGGGGCCCACCTGGGGAACAAGGACTCAGCGGAATGACGGCCGAGGGGAATGACCGCTTCGCATAGCGCCATGGCCGGAGCCTTGCAGGGTGATCCGGCCACAGGACCAGATCCGCCAGTGCCGCCGGTCATGGGTTTGTGCTGACCTCCTCACCAGGACCGCTCAGTTCGACCACTCGGCATCGTGAGGATTTGCCGAATCACCCTTATCGAATGCTCTGCAGCAACAGCCCCGTGGCAGTGACCGTCCAGAACGACCACCCGTTGCGGTTCGGATTGACGTGTGGGTTGAGGGCCTGTACCACTGCGACGGCCGCCCCGCTGGGAGTCTCGTAATCACCGCGGCCGGGACCGGAGGGAATCGTCACGGTGCGGGACGAGGGGTCGTAGTAGGCGTTGGTGCGTCGGCCCTCGTAGACCGCGTGGATTTCGACTCCTTGCTCCGTCCGCAGCTTTTGGACTTCCGTCCCGATCAAAGTGGGTGCCGTCGGGTCCTCCGCGATCAGTTCTTCGTCGGCGGGCAACTCGTCGGTGTCCGGGTGTGAGGCCTGCGCGTCGTAGTGGGGAAGCCCCAGAAGCCCGTTGAGGACATTGGCCAGCGAGCGCCTGCGTGCGGCCAGGAAGTCGGGGAAGCGGTCGAGGGACCACAACTCCGGTTCTTCGGGGATCCACTGTTCGGCCAGGCGTTCCGAAGCGATCTCCGCCATGTACTGGGAGGGCAGCCTCGCCGAGATCATCTTGTTGGTCTGGCCGGTGATGAAGGCCAGGTTGGCCAGGCTGTTCCACTCCTCCTTCGCGTACGTCCCCTGTACCCGGGCGCGCGGGAAGACGTGGTGGAACTCGATGGTGGCACCGGTGTTCATCGGCTGGTCACTGATGGCGATGTTGGTCGCCCAGTCCCGCGCCGTGCCCCGTAGCGCGGCGATGTAGAGCAGCTTGAAGAAGGGGTGCGTGGAGTACTTCTGCTCCAGATCCCTCGGGTGCAGGGCGCTGTCCAGCGACCGGGTGCCGGAAGCCCGCCGGATGAGCTCGGCGAACAGGTCTTCGCCCTGGCGCGACTTGATCAGCCTGGCCTCCGCGTCGAGCTTGCCCTCGACCTGCAGGGAGTAGTGGCTGAACGCCATCGCCGTGTACACCCAGCGGCGCAGCAGCTGGGCCTCTCCCGGACGCAGCTTGCCGTCGCGGTGGTGCAGCAGCAGAGCGGGCACGATCGTGACGTTCGGCGAGGAGAGAATCTCCGACCGGGGGATCGAACATTCGCCCTTCAGGAAGTCGATGGCGAAGCGCAGCGCCCTCTCCGTGGAGTGCCACGCCTCCTTCAGCGCGGCTTCGTCCATGTCCGCCCCGATGAGCTTGATGTGATGGGCGCCTGTTCCCGCGAGGAGGCTCGTGAGGCGCAGGACGGCTTCCCTGTTCAAGGCGAAGTTGCTGTCCCGCAGCTCCTGGTGGAAGGAGTCCATGGTGTCCAGGCCCTCGGACCAGCGTGCCGCGATCGCGCTGTACACCAGGTCGCCCTTGGACAGCCTTCTGCCGCCCTTGTTCAAGCGGGCGAAAAGTTCGGCGACCTCCTCGTAGTCGTCGGACTCGTAGGTGATGACGGCGATCTCCTGCCTGCGAATGTCGTGCACCTTCTGCAGGCGCTGCATCCACGCGCCGAAGTGCGGGGCGGAGTACTCGACCCCGGCCGCGTTGAGCACTTCGTGGTACTGCACGTTCTCCTGCAGCAAGGTGGAAACGCGGAACAACAGCGGGTCCTTGCCCTGGACCGCGCTCGGATTGACGAACTCCGCGGTGCGCACGTCGAAGCGCAGATCGATGAGCCGGCCGTCCGCCTTCGAATCCGGCCGGTACACCCAGGCGAGGGACGTCAACCGCTGTTGTCCGTCCAGCAGATACAGAGGCTGATGTGTCGACTTGTCGGCCTGGACGACGGCAGCGGTCTTGAAGGGGACGGTCAGATTCGTCTTCCACAACAGCAGGGCACCGACCGGGTAGCCCCGGTAGAGGGAGTCGAAAAGATCACGTACATCGGGGCGCATCCAGACGAAGTCGCGCTGGATGGAGGGAATGACGACACTGCCCCGCAGCAGGTTCTCGACCTGAGTAATGATCTTGTCGTTTGCCAGCCCCATGCTGCCGCCCTCACCGTGCGAGTGATCTACGGCACATACGATAACTGTCGCCTCTGCCTGCCGTCTTGTGTCCAGGAGACCCGTCGATCGCACCGGTCTCGTCGTCGCACCGCACCCATGGGCCGTGACCACGGGCCGCCGAAACCCGGGCAGGAATTTCAGCGGCCACGGTCCTCAGGCCGCCTCGCGTGCCCGGCCGCGGTGCGCCCGGACGACCTCCGCGTACCGGTACCCCGCCCCCTTGATCGTGCGCCGCTGCGTCTCGTAGTCGACGTGGACGAGGCCGAACCGCTTCTCGTAGCCGTACGCCCACTCGAAGTTGTCCAGCAGCGACCAGGCGAAGTAGCCGGCCAGTGGGGCTCCCTTGCGGGCGGCCGAGGCGCAGGCGGCGAGGTGGCCGAGCAGGTACTCCTGCCTCTCGAGGTCGTCGACCGTGCCGTCGGGGCGGACCACGTCGGGGTAGGCCGAGCCGTTCTCCGTGACGTACAGCCGGCGGGCCCCGTAGTCGTCGGTGAGCCTCAGCAGCAGCGACTCGATGCCGCTCGCGTCGACCTCCCAGTCCATGCCGGTGCGCGGCACACCGTCACGGCGTACGGCACGGGCGTACGGCGCCGGGCCTGCGGGGTCGTCGGCGACGGTCTGCGGGAAGTAGTAGTTGAGGCCCAGCCAGTCCAGCGGGGCGGCGATGGCCCCCGAGTCGCCGGGCCGTTCCGGGAGTTCGACGCCGTAGAGTTCGCGCATGTCCGCCGGGAAGCCCCTGCCGTGCACCGGGTCGAGCCACCAGCGGTTGGTGTGGCCGTCCATGCGGCGGGCCGCGGCCCGGTCCTCCGGTGTGTCGGTGGCGGGATGGATCGTCGAGAGGTTGTTGACGATGCCGACCTGTGCTCCGGGGGCCGCCGCGCGGACGGCCCGGCTCGCCAGGCCGTGACCGAGCAGCAGGTGGTAAGAGGCGCGGACGGCGGCCGTGAGGTCCGTCAGGCCGGGGGCCATCTTGCCTTCCAGGTGGCCGATCCACGCCGAGCACAGGGGCTCGTTGAGCGTGGCCCAGTGGGTGACGCGGTCGCCGAGGCGCTCGGCGACGACCGAGGCGTACCGCGCGAACGCGTGGGCCGTGTCGCGCTCCGGCCAGCCGCCCCGGTCCTGGAGCACCTGCGGCAGGTCCCAGTGGTACAGGGTCACGGACGGGGCGATGCCCGCCTCCAGCAGGCCGTCGATCAACTCGTCGTAGAAGGCCAGGCCCTTCGGGTTCACGGGGCCGTCGCCGCCGGGGACGACCCGCGGCCAGGCGATCGAGAGGCGGTAGGCGTTCACGCCGAGCCGGCGCATCAGGGCGATGTCCTCGCGCCAGCGGTGGTAGTGGTCGCAGGCGACATCGCCGTGGTCGCCCCCGGCGGTCTTCCCGGGGGTGTGCGAGAACGTGTCCCAGATCGACGGCGAGCGGCCGTCCTCCGCCACGGCTCCCTCGATCTGGTACGCCGAGGTGGCCGTGCCCCACAGGAAGTCGTGCGGGAGTGCGGCGAGGTCGATGGTCACGGAAGTCCCTTCGGGAACGGGCGAGTCGGTCACTTGACGGCTCCCGCCGTCAGGCCGGCCACGAGGTAGCGCTGGAGCAGCAGGAAACCCGCGACCACGGGCACGCTGACGACCAGCGAGGCGGCCATGATCTGGTTCCAGTACACGTCGTTGAGGGTCGAGTAGCCCTGCAGGCCGACGGCGAGCGTGCGGGTGGTGTCGTTGGTCATCACCGAGGCGAACAGGACCTCGCCCCAGGCGGTCATGAAGGCGTAGACCGCGACCGCGATGATGCCGGGCACGGCCGCCGGGACGACGACCCGGAACAGCGCGCCGAGTGGGCCGCAGCCGTCGACCAGCGCCGCCTCGTCCAGGTCACGCGGCACCGAGTCGAAGTAGCCGATCAGCATCCAGATCGAGAACGGCAGGGAGAAGGTGAGGTACGTGAGGATCAGGCCGCCGCGCGAGCCGAACAGGGCGATGCCCGTCGCATTGCCGATGTTGACGTAGATCAGGAACAGCGGCAGCAGGAAGAGGATGCCGGGGAACATCTGCGTGGACAGGACGGTGACGGTGAAGACGCGTTTGCCGCGGAAGTCGTAGCGGCTGACCGCGTAGGCCGAGAAGACGGCGATGACCACCGAGCAGACCGTCGCCGCCCCGGCCACGACGAGGGAGTTGACGAAGTAGCGGGCCAGCGGGACCGTCGACCAGATGTCGATGTACGGGCGGATCGTCAGCTCGCTCGGCAGCCAGCGGAACTTTCCGGTGACGTCGGCCAGGGGCTTCAGGGAACTGGAGACCATGACGTAGACGGGCACGAGCACGAAGCCCGTCAGCAGGGTGAGGAAGATCCGCCGGGACCACAGGAAGGAGCGGGGCGGGGCCAGGGGCGAACTCATGAGGCGGTCCTCCGTCCGCGCGAGGTGAGCGCCAGGTATCCGCCCGTGACCAGCAGCAGGAACAGCAGCAGCAGGACGGACATCGCGGAGCCGGTGCCGAAGTTCCAGGTGACGAACGACGCCTGGTAGATGTGCACCGAGATGAGGTCGGCGGCCTCCGGCGCGGTCCTGCCGAACTGCACGAACGGCGTGTTGAAGTCGTTGAACGTCCACAGGAACAGGACGAGGACCAGAACCTGGTTGACCGGGCGCAGGGACGGCAGCGTGATGCGGCGGATCTGCTGCCACACTCCGGCTCCGTCCAGCGCGGCCGCCTCGTACAGCTCGCGCGGGATGTTCTGCAGGCCGGCCATGACGATGAGGAAGGCGAACGGCCAGCCCTTCCACACCGACACCGTCAGCAGCGCGATGAAGCTGTTGTCGCCGATGAGCCAGAAGGACGGCTTGTCGGTGAGGCCCAGCTGGTCGTGCAGGACGTGGTTCACCAGGCCGTTGTCGTGCTGAAACATGAAGACCCAGGTGATGACGGCCGCGTAGACCGGCAGCGCGTACGGCACCAGGAAGAGCGCCCGGAGCAGGCCGCGGCCCCGGAAGGCGTCCTGCATGAAGACCGCGGCGGCCGTGCCGAGCAGCCAGCACACGCCCACCGACAGCAGGGTGAAGGCGACGGTGACGAGGAACGAGTGGAGCAGCGCCTCGCCGACGGGGGCGTCGAAGTCCACCGACACCTTGTAGTTGTCGAGGGCGGACCAGGGGGCGGCGCCCCAGTCGCGGATGTAGAACTGGGTGAGTTCCTTGAAGCTCATGACGATGCCGATCACCATCGGCACCAGATGGACGAGGAGTTCGAGAAGCAGGGCGGGCAGGAGCAGCAGGTAGGGCAGGCCCACGCGGCGGATCCGCCCGGTGCGGCGGCGGGGACCGCGCGCCGTGCCGGGCGGGTTCTTGCGGACCGCCGGCCTCTCGGCCTGGGCAGTGGTCGTCATGTCGGTCAGGCCGCCGGCATCTGCTGCTGGGCCTTCTCCAGGGCCGCCTTCACCGAACCGGTGGTGACCGGGCGGCCGGCGGCCGCGTCGGCGAACAGGCCCTTGATGGCGGTGCCGACGGCCGTCTCGAACTGGGACTCGTCGGCGACCTGCGGCAGTGCCACGGCGCTCTTCGCCAGGGTGTCCTTCAGAACGCCGTTCGCCGGGGTGGTGAAGGCCGCGTCCGCCTGGGCCGATTTGACGGGCGGGATCGTGCTGTAGGCCTTGTTGAGAATCTTCTGCTCGGCGTCGCTCGTCATGAACTTCACGAACTTGGCGGCGCCGTCGGTGTTGTCGGTGTTCTTGAAGACGGCCAGGTTGATGCCGGCGACCATCGAGTTGACCTGCTTGCCGGTGCCGGGAGTGCCGGACTGGACGGGCACGGGGGCGATGCCGTAGTCGTCCTTGCTCATGCCCTGCGACTCGAGGTTGGCGGACGCGGACTGCCACAGCAGCATCGCCGTCTTCCCCTTGGCGAAGTCGCTGACGGACTGGTTCTGCGCGTACTCGGCGTTGCCCGGCGCGATGACCTTGTCCTTGGCCATCAGACCGACGTACTGCTTGACCGCGGCGACCGTCCCGTCCCCGGTGAAGTCGGCCTTGCCCTCGGGGGTGAAGAAGTCGGCGCCGTGCTGCTTGGCGAAGACGAAGGCGTGGTGGATGTTCTCCGACGGGTTCGAACCCTCCATGCCCAGGCCCCACTTGCCGTCCTTGGACAGCTTCTTGCCGTCGGCGACGAGCTCGTCCCAGGTGGCCGGGGGCTTGGAGATGCCGGCGTCGGCGAACAGCTTCTTGTTGTAGTAGAGCGCGTACGACATCGAGTAGAGGGGCACCGCCGCCGGGTCCTTGCCCTCGGCGCCAGTGGATCCGAGGGCCGAGTCGACGAAGCGGTCCCGGCCGCCGATCTTCGCGAAGTTCTTCGCGTCCCAGGGCAGCAGGGATCCGGTGGCCTGGAGCGAGGCGCTCCAGGTGTTGCCGATGTTCAGGACGTCGGGACCCTGGCCGGAGGTGGTGGCGGTGAGGATCCGGTTGAGCAGGTCGGACCAGGGGACGACCTCCACCTTCACCTTGATGCCGGTCTGCTTCTCGAACTTGTCGAGCTCCGGCTGGAGGACCTTCTTGTCGACCTCGATGCTGGCGCCCTGGTTGGACGCCCAGTAGGTGAGCGTCTTCGGCGAATCGTTCGATCCACCGCCGGTGGCGGAGCCGCCTCCGCAGGCCGTGGCCGCGAGGGCGAGTGACAGTGTGACGGCGCCTGCCGCCGCGGCTCGGATGCTGCGCATGGCTGCTCCTGGCCTTTCCGGGAGTACGGGATCACGGCTTCCCCGGAAAGAGGGAGCCGTCATGGCTTAATTTAGGACGTGAGTTAATCCCCGGAAGGCAGTCCCGTCAAGGGTTTGGACACGCTCGCGGAAGTCTCGCCGCACCCCTTGACGCATCTGTTCCACGGATGAACCATTCAGCGGCGAGAGAGCGCTCCCCGCACCCCACTCCGTTCACTTCATGAACCAGGAGAGCCGCCCCATGCACCCTCACTCCCCGTCATCCCGTCTGCCCGCGCCCGGCCGCCGGGCCGTCCTCGGCGCCGCCGCGGCCGCGTCCGCGCTCGCGGCGCTGCCCGGCACCGCCTCGGCCGCCCCCGACACACGGAAGACGCCCGTGCGCAGGAAGCCGCGCGCCCTGCCCGGCGGTGGTGATCTCGGCCCGAACGTGCTGGTCTTCGACCCGTCCACGCCGGACATCCAGGCCAGACTGGACGAGGTCTTCCGGCGGCAGGAGTCGGCCCAGTTCGGCACCGGCCGCTACCAACTGCTGTTCAAACCGGGCACCTACCACGGCCTCAACGCGCAGATCGGTTTCTACACCTCGATCTCCGGCCTCGGCCTCTCCCCCGACGACACCACCATCAACGGCGACGTCACGGTCGACGCCGGCTGGTTCGGCGGCAACGCCACACAGAACTTCTGGCGTTCCGCGGAGAACCTCGCGGTCGTCCCCGTGAACGGCACCAACCGCTGGGCCGTCTCGCAGGCGGCCCCCTTCCGCCGGATGCACGTCCGCGGCAACCTCAACCTCGCCCCGAGCGGCTACGGCTGGTCCAGCGGCGGCTACATCGCCGACAGCCGGATCGACGGCCAGGTGCAGCCGTACTCGCAGCAGCAGTGGTACACCCGGGACAGCGCGATCGGCGGCTGGCTCAACGGCGTGTGGAACATGGTGTTCTCCGGCGTCGAGGGCGCCCCCGCGCAGGGCTTCCCGAACCCGCCGTACACCACCCTGGCCACAACGCCGGTCTCCCGCGAGAAGCCGTTCCTGTACCTCGGCGGCGACGAGTACCGGGTCTTCCTGCCGGAGAAGCGGACCAATGCCCGCGGCGTCACCTGGGGCAACGGCACTCCTCGGGGCACCTCGCTGCCGCTGTCCCGCTTCTACGTCGCCAGGCCCGGCGTCCCGGCCGCCACACTCAACCAGGCCCTCGCACAGGGACTCCACCTGCTTCTCACGCCCGGCATCTACCACCTCGACCAGCCGGTACGGGTCGACCGGGCGGGCACCGTGGTGCTGGGCCTGGGCTACGCCACTCTCGTCCCCGACAACGGCGTCACCGCGCTCAAGGTCGCCGACGTCGACGGCGTACGGCTCGCCGGGTTCCTCGTCGACGCCGGGCCGGTCAACTCCGCGACCCTGCTGGAGATCGGCCCACGGGGCGCTTCCCGCGACCACTCCGCCAACCCGACGACCGTCCAGGACGTGTTCGTCCGCATCGGCGGGGCGGGCCCCGGCAAGGCCACCACCAGCATGGTCGTCAACAGCCGGCACACCATCGTCGACCACACCTGGGTCTGGCGCGCCGACCACGGCGACGGCGTCGGCTGGGAGACCAACCGCGCCGACTACGGCGTCGTCGTGAACGGGCACGACGTGCTGGCGACCGGGCTGTTCGTGGAGCACTTCAACAAGTACGACGTGCAGTGGTTCGGCGAGCGCGGGCGCACGATCTTCTACCAGAACGAGAAGGCGTACGACGCCCCGAACCAGGCCGCGATCCAGAACGGCCCGGTCAAGGGCTACGCCGCCTACCGGGTCGGGGACGGCGTCATCACGCACGAGGGCTGGGGCCTGGGCAGTTACTGCTACTACAACGTCGACCCCACGATCGTGCAGCACCACGGCTTCGCGGCGCCGAACCGCCCCGGGGTGCGCTTCCACGACCTGCTCGTGGTCTCGCTCGGCGGCAACGGGCAGTACGAGCGCGTCATCAACGACACGGGGTCGCCGACGTCGGGGACCTCCACGGTGCCGTCGACGGTGGTGTCGTACCCGTAGCGTGCAGGCACAGGCCCCTCCCCCGGGCCGGAAAGCAGGGGGGAGGGGCCTGTTCTGGGCCTACCGCGCCGATGTCGTGACCGGCGCCGGCGCGTAACCGGTGGGACGGGCCGTGAAGGTGCCGCGGCCCTGCGTGCGGCTGCGCAACCGGGTCGCGTAGCCGAACAGTTCGGCCAGCGGCACGGTGGCGGTGACGATCGCCGCGCCCGCGCGGGTGACCGAGCCGGTCACCCGGCCGCGCCGGGCGGCGAGATCGCCGAGCACTCCGCCGACCGCGTCCTCGGGCACGGTGACCGTGACCTCGACGACCGGCTCCAGCAGGACCATCGCACACGCGCGCAGGGCCTCACGGAGACCGAGGCGGCCGGCCGTGCGGAACGCCGTGTCCGAGGAGTCCTTCACATGGGTCGCCCCATCGGTGAGCGTGACGCGCAGGCCCGTCACCGGGTGCCCGCCGAGCGGCCCTTCGGCGAGGGCGTCCCGGCAACCCGCCTCGACGGCCCGGACGTACTCCTGCGGCACTCGCCCGCCGACGACCGCGGAGCGGAACTCGAAACCTCCCTCCTCATGCGGCTCCACGTCGAGGACGACTTGGGCGAACTGCCCCGCTCCGCCGTCCTGTTTGACGTGCCGGAACACCAGACCGGCCACGCCCCGGCCGACGGTCTCGCGATAACTGACCCGGGGACGGCCGACGTTGACCTCAAGTCCCAGCTCGCGCCGGAGCTTCTCCACCGCCACCTCCAGGTGCAGTTCACCCATGCCGGACAGCACGGTCTGCCCGGTCTCCGGATCGGTTCGCACGACCAGCGAGGGATCCTCCTCGGTCAGCCGGGCGAGCCCCGACGCCAGCCGGTCCGTGTCACCGGCACGGCGGGACTCCACCGCGACCGACACGACCGGCTCGGGCACGCCGGGCGGCTCCAGGACGAGGGGCGCGCCCGGTGCGCACAGGGTCGAGCCGGCGCGGGCGGACTTCAGCCCGACCACGGCGACGATGTCCCCGGCGACGGCCCGGTCCAGCGGGGCGTGCCGGTCGGCCTGGACGCGCAGGATCCGCCCGATCCGCTCGGTGCGCCGCGCGGTCGCGTCCCACAGGGTGTCTCCCTTCTCGATCGTGCCCGAGTAGATCCGCAGACAGGTCAGCCGACCCGTCGGGGTGGCGTGCACCTTGAACGCCAGGGCGGCGGCCGGCGCCGCGGGATCGGCGGGCCGCGCCTGCTCCTCGCCCTCGTGCGTGCCGCGGACCGGCGGCACGTCCAGGGGCGACGGCAGATAGGCCACGACCGCGTCGAGCAGCGGCTCGACACCGCGGTTGCGGTACGCGGAGCCGCACAGCACGACCACGCCGTCACCGTCCCCGGTCACCTCGCGCAACGCCGAGGAGAGGGTGCCCTCGGAGAGCGTGCCCGTGTCGCAGAACTCCTCCAGCGCGCCCGGGTGCAGCTCCGCCACGGCCTCCTCCAGCGCCCGGCGGCGGGCGACGGCTTCGTCCCGCAGGCCGCCCGGCACCGGCGCCTCCTCGACGCAGCCGCCGTCGTCCCACAGCAGTGCACGCATGCGCACCAGGTCGACGACGCCGGTGAAGGTGTCCTCCGTGCCGATCGGCAACTGCACGACCAGGGGCGCCGGATGCAGTCGCGCCCGGATCGACGCCACGGCCGCGTCGAGGTCGGCCCCGGCGCGGTCCATCTTGTTGACGAACGCGATCCTCGGCACGCCGTACCGGTCCGCCTGCCGCCACACGGTCTCGCTCTGCGGCTCCACCCCGGCCACCGCGTCGAACACGGCCACCGCACCGTCGAGCACCCGCAGGGCACGCTCCACCTCGTCGGCGAAGTCGACGTGCCCGGGGGTGTCGATGAGGTTGATGCGGTGACCGTCCCAGTCGCAGCTCACCGCCGCGGCGAAGATGGTGATGCCGCGGTCGCGTTCCTGCGGGTCGAAGTCGGTGACGGTGGTGCCGTCGTGGACCTCGCCGCGCTTGTGGGTGGTGCCGGTCGCGAACAGGATCCGTTCGGTGACGGTGGTCTTGCCGGCGTCGACGTGGGCGAGGATGCCGAGGTTGCGGACGACGGCGAGCGGGTTTCGGTGGGTGCGCACGGCCCAGGGCCTTTCGATGCGTTCAGGAAGGGGGCAGCGCGATTCCCGGGCGAGACGGGCGGACGGCGGCCGGACCTGACGTCATGTCAGGATTTGCCGGGGGTCAGGCGTTCGTCCCGGGCATCCGGTGCCGCCGCGCAGCGGGCACCGGAGCCACGCAGGACACGAGGATCACCTGGTAGCGCGGCAGGGAGACGGCGACAGCGGTGTGGTCACGCATGGCCGTCTCCCTTCGTTCGTCACCTCGGCGCACCGCCCGGATCATGGGCGGCACGGGCGTGAACGTGAGTGTAGGGAGGCCGGTGGGGCCGGTGCCAGGGATTATCGCGGAGGTCCGCTGGGCCCCTTCGCCGCGACATCCGCATGGGCATCAGCGGGTTGCCGTCGTTCCCCCGCTCGTCGGCTTCTCGTCGTCGCCCACCAGCTCGTTCCCCAGCGCCACCGCGGCCACGATGAGACTCAGGGCCGCGACGACCAGACCGCCCAGGGCTATGCGGTCCGTGCTGCTCGCGCGATTCCACCACGAGCCGCGGGGGACTTCTGCCGTGGGCAACAGGAGGGGACGGTTCGCCCGGCTCACGATCGACGCCGCGATCAAGGCGAACACGCCCCAGACGACGAGGCCGGCGAGCACTCCCGCCGAGGCCCGCCACTGCTCCGTCCTGAGCAGCGAGTCGGGGTCGGCGACATAGGAACCCGACACGAGGCAGACACCCAATGAGGCCAGCAGCCACAGGGTCGACCACTTCATGTTGTCGATCGTCTTGACCAGGCCGGGGCCCGGCTCCTTGCCGCCGGCCGCTTCCAGGAGGAGTTGGATGCGGGCGCCCTGGCCGTAGGCCCAGGTCGCGTCACGGCCCGAGATCTGCACGACGACGCGCCCTTGTGCGATGTCCACGGACACCTTGCGGTCACCCTCCGCATCACCCGCCACCTGCATCAGGTTGTCCCAGGTGTGGAGATCTCCGGGGGCGTTCGCCTCGTTGAGGGCGTCGACCAGGGCGGACATGTCGTCCGCCGTGTACCGGGTGTTGTCCCGCTGGGTCGACACCGCCGTGTAGGCAGAGGGGATGCCTTCCGGCGCCAGGCTGAACAGTCGGTCCAGTTCACTGCGTCCGAGCCGGCACCCGTGGAAGACGAGACGGACTTCCGTCTGCTGCGTCGCAGGGCTCATACACGGATCATGGCTCATCGCAGCTCACGCCGCCCCGTCATCCGGCAACTGCACGTCTCGCTTCATGTCCGCGCCTGCGCCTGCCCGTCAGCCGGCGGACAGGCGGGCCGTCGCGTCCTATTCCGGCGGGGTGGGCGTGTCATGGGTGCGGTACATCGCCTGCACGTCGAGCTCCAGCTGGACCGTCGGGCCGACCACCGCGATGCCCCGGGCCAGCATGGAACGCCAGTTGAGGGTGTAGTCCTCGCGGTGCAGTTCCGCCGTCGCCAGGGCCGCGCAGCGCAACTCCTGGCCGTAGCCGCCGTTCACGGTGCCGAGGTAGGTCGTGTCCAGGGCGACGGAGCGGCTGACGCCGTGCATGGTGAGGGAGCCCTGGAGCGTCCACTTGGTGCCGCCGCGGTAGGCGAAGCGCGCACTCGTGAAGTCGATGTACGGGAAGCGTTCGACGTCGAGGAAGTCGGCGGATCGCAGGTGGTTGTCGCGGGTGGTGTTGCCGGTGGTGATGCTGGAGGCGTCGATCCTGACGTGCACGCGGGAGTCGGCCATGTCCGGGACTATGCGGATGCCGCCTTCGAAGCGTTCGAAGCGGCCATGGACATGGGCCATGCCGACGTGCTTGGCGATGAACCGGATCGCCGTGTGCGGCGGGTCGAAGAGCCAGGTGCCGGGCGCCGGAAGCTGGAGCGCCTCGGCGGGTTGCAGCCAGACGCGCTCGGTGGCCGTCGGGGTGCCCGGGCCCGTCTCGATCGTCTCGCGGTGCGGCCGCAGGCCCTGCGCCGAGATGAGCAGGCTGTAGCGGCCGGGCGGCAGTGCCGCGAGGAAGTAGCCGTAGGGGTCGGTCGTGCCGCGCGCGGCGACGCGGTGGGTGTCCAGGGCGGTGACGGTGACGTCCGCGGCCGCCAGGGGCGAGCCCATCGGGTCGACGACCTCGCGCGCCACCGCGCCCGCGCCGTCGGGGAGGGGGAGGGCGAGGCCCGCCGCTGCGGCGGAGGTGTTCTTGAGCCACCGGCGCCGGAGCAGTGCGAGGGCCATGGTGGTCACCTTTCTTCGGGTGTGCGGCCGTGCGGTCGGCGATTCTGCGCATGCCGACGGCCGCACCTTGCTGCGGTCACACCCCCTTGTCGATCTTGACGGACCGGATTCCGGTCCGGGTGTCTCAATACGAGACAGTCAGGACTGCCCCGTGAAGGCGTCCGCGTGTTCGGCCGCCCACCGGGTGAAGGTGCGCGCCGGGCGGCCGGTGACCTTCTCGACGGTGCCGGAGACCGTACGGCCCACCTCGGGGGTGTCGCCGTACGCCATGAGCAGGAAGCCGATGGTGTCCTCCCCGAGGCCGGCCGCCCGCCACTGCGCGACCGCCTCCTCCTCGGTCAGCTCGACCAGCGTGACGTCCCGGCCGACGGCGGCGGCGAGCGTCTTCACCTTGTCGCCGACGGTGAGAACCTCGGGGCCGGTGATCACGTACTCCTGGCCGCCGTGCCCCTCCTCCGTGAGCGCGACGGCCGCGACGGCGCCGATGTCCGCCTCGTGGACCATGGCGCTCAGCCGGTCCACGAAGGGCTCCCGCACCTCCCCCGAGGTCACGATTCCGTCCGCCCACTCCAGGGCGTTGGCCATGAACTCGACCGGCATGAGCACCGTCCAGTCCACGCCGTCGTCGGCCCGTACCGCGTCCTCCAGCGGGGTGGGGCCGCCGCCGTGCAGCACGGTGACGCGGCGGACACCGGCGGAGCGGGCGAGTTCCAGGATCCGGGGGCCTGTCTCCAACGGGCTGAAGGCGGCGCCCCCGAAGGTGATCAGGTGGAGCCCCGTGACGCCCTCCAGGGCCGGGCCCAGGCCCTCCGGCTCGGTCAGGTCGCCTTCGACGACCTCGACGCCTGCCGGGAAGGCCGCCTTCCCCGCGTCACGTGTGAGGGCACGCACTTCGTGCCCCCGGTCGAGCAGTTCGGCGACGACCTGACGGCCGACGGTTCCGGTGGCGCCGGTGACAAGGATCTTCTGCGTCTGAGTCATGCCACGACCCTAGGAAGGCTTGAGGTCACCTTCTGTCCGCAAGACTCAGGCGGCTGAGGGCCGTGCGTGCGGTCCTCGATCGGAAGGTCATCGCTGCGGCGGGCGCAGCGATGACAGGTCGTCCGGAAGCAGCTCCGGGTGGTACGCCGCCAGGGCCGCCCCGCCCAGCCACCACCGCGGTGGACCAGGGCACGGCACAGGCCCGGGTCGAGGCGGTCGAACACGGTCGGGACGAGGGCGAGATGACGGCCGTCGCAGGCCGGTTGTTCGGGGAAGGCCGCGCGGCGGCGGCGCAGGGCGTCGGGGCCGTCCGCCGGGAAGTCGGTGGAGAGCTGGACGAGACGTTCCGGGGGGGGCCGAGCAACTCCCGGTTGCGGGCCAGCAGCAGCATGGCCGCGGCTCCGCTGACATGGGCCGCCGCCTGGCTGGTGCCGTGCATGGCGGCGATGCCCTCGCCGGGGATGGGGCCGTCGATGTCCTCTCCCGGTGCCACCAGGCCGGGCTTGGGCCGGCCGTCGCCGGTGGGGCCCCGGCTGGAGAAGTAGCTGACGCCGTGGCGGTGGGGGTTGCTGCGGTGGGTGGAGCCGACGGTGATGACGGACTCCGCGTTTCCGGGGTCGGAGATGCTGATGTCCCGGTAGTCGGCGCCCATGGTCCGCGCGGTGCCGGTGAATCCCGAGTTGCCGGCCGCGGTGACGACCACGACGCCGGACCGCGCCAGGCGGTCACACTCGACGCACACGGGGGTCCATCCGGTGGAGTGGCTGGCGACGTCGTGCGGGACCGACAGGCTGATGCTGACCCCGGCGATGATGAACCGGCGGGCCTGCTCGTTGATGTGACGGATCGCCTGCAGGGCGGTGACGATGGAGAACTCGTCGCCACCGCCGTCGTCGTCGAGGACCCGGACATCGTAGAGCCGGATGCGTGGGCAGATGCCGCGGAAGTCAAGCTCCGGCCACCAGCCGCCGATGATGCCGGCGATGTGGGTGCCGTGCTGGTCGCCGGGCGGTGGCCGTGCGGGTTGCTTCGGGGACGGGGTGGTCTCGACGGACGGCAGGGCGGCCGCCCAGTTGACGAGGCCGCCCACGAGCACGTCGGCGGAGAGTTTCTCCCGTACGCCGGTGAGTGAAGTCGAAGGAGCGGGCGATACGCGTCCCGAGTGGCTGCGGCGTCGGGCCTGTGGCGTCCCAGTCGTGGAAGGCGGGGTGGCGCGGGTCGATGCCGCCGACGACCACGGCCCAGCCGATGGCGGCGGTGTCGACAGGGAAGACCTGCTCCGCCGCGCCGGCTTTGATCGTCCGGCGTGACCGTACGACTGCTCCGGTCGCGGGCCGGTTCGTAGTCACGGAGACGACCGGGTACTTCTGCCTCCGGTCGGCCACCCGCCCGACGGGTGCGTGGGGCCGGCGCACGGGGCCGGTGTCCACGACGACGGCGTCCAGCATGTCGACCAGTACGCCGGTCACGGCCCGTGCCCGCGTCTCACCCCGGCCCAGGTCCGGTCTCGCGTTCCGCACGACGCGGTGCAGCAACCTCAGCAGCCAGGTGACATGGCGGCCGCGCTCCTGCCGGCGCTCCATGCTGTCGTGGATCTCGCTGGTGGCGGGCGTCCTGACGTGTCCGGCGAGGGCTGCTTCGACGCCCTCGGTCCCGCTGGCGCGGGCGAGTTCGTGGGCGACCCGCACCGCACCGGCCAGACTGGTCAGGGGCAGGACGTCGCTGACGAGTTCCTTCAGGGTCAGCTGCGCCGCCACGAAACTGCCGGCGGCGATCGGACGGCACTTCTCCATCAGCCCGCTGCTCTGGAAACGCTCCAGCACCTGCTCGACGCCGTACTCCTCACGGATCGCGAGAATCAGGTCCTGCCGCCCCCGCTCTCCCGTCCGGGCCACGGCTCGCGGGCCGTCGGCGTCCTCCCGCGAGGACGGCGGCCGGGCGAACGCCAGCCACACGTCGAAGTGGACGGGGCAGTAGGTGGCCCACAGGACAGGTACGGGACCGTTCCCGTAGAACACCGCTGAGAGGTCGGCTCGGTCCGTGTGGACTCCCGGTGCGCGTGCGTGCGGTCCTGCGCAGGGCGGTGGGAGACGGCGACAGCGGCCGGTGGGCCTGTTCTCATCTTCCGCCCTGGTCAGGGCCGCTGCAACCTCGCGCTCACGGCGGGTACGGGCGGGCCGGCTGACGGAGGCGCCTATGCCGTGGAGGGCGGGCCGCCTTCGTACGCCGCGAGCAGCACGCCGCGAACCCCCTCAGCCGTCACCTCGCGCGGATTGGCGTACGGCTCGCCCGCGGCCCGTTCCGCCGCCGGGGTCACATCGGCCTCCGTGAGGCCGAGTTCGGCCAGGGAACGCGGTGCGCCGAGGCGGCCGGCCAGGTCCCACAGGGCGCGGGGCGCGTCGTCGGTTCCGAGGGCGCGGCGCAGGACGGTCAACGCCTGCGGGGCCGCGGGGGCGTTGTGGGCGAGGGCGTGGGGCAGGACCACGGTGTGGGTCTCGGCGTGGGGCAGGCCGTAGGTGCCGCCGAGGACATGGCACAGCTTGTGGTGCAGCCCCATGGTCGTCGCGCCGAGGCACGCGCCGCACAGCCATGCCGCGTACAGCGCCCGGCTGCGCGCATCGAGGTCGTCCGGGTCTGCGGCCAGTCGCGGCAGAGCCACGGCCATGGCCCGGACGCCCTCCTCGGCCATGACCGACACCAGCGGTGAGACGTCGGGGGCGTACAGCGCCTCCACGGCGTGCGCGAGCGCGTTGATCCCGCTGGTCACGGTCAGCGGCACCGGCAGGGAGAGGGTGAGCCGGGGGTCGTAGACGACGCTGCGGGGCTGGACGACCGGGTCGCGGCCGGTGCGTTTGGTGCCGTCCTCGGTCAGGCCCCAGACCGGGGTCATCTCGGAGCCCGAGTAGGTCGACGGCACGGCGATCAGCGGAAGTCCGGTGCGCAGGGCGATCGCTTTGCCGAGCCCGATCGCGGAGCCGCCGCCGACCGCGACGCAGCCGTCCGCCCCCACCGCCCGGGCGGCCGCGACGGCCCGGTCGGCGTCCTCGACGGGCACATGCATCCGCGCTTCGGCGTGCACCCCCGCGCAACTGTCGCCGAGCGCCTCCGCGACGGCCCGGGCCACGGGCTCGCCCCGTCTGCCGGACACCACGAGCAGCCGCCGCAGGCCGAGGCGCGCCGCCTCGTCCGGAGTCGCGGTGACGGCCGCGCCGGGCCGGAACACGACCCGCACGGGCCGGGTCTCGTACGTGAACTGCTCCTGGAACGTCATGCGGCCTGCTCCAGGACGAGGTCGAAGCGGGCGTGCCGGAAGGGGTTCGCCACGCCGAACTCCCGGGCCAGGAACGGGTCGTCGGTCTCGGCGAAGTCCTGGACCAGGCTCCGCTTCACGGCGAACACCGCGTCGGAGTCGAGGTAGTCGCCGCCGGCCACGAAGATGTGGGTGGTGACGGGTCGGTGGCCCTCGGCCGTGGCGATGAAGTGGATGTGCGCGGGGCGGTACGGGTGCCGTCCGGTCGCGCGCAGCAGCCCGCCCACGGGGCCGTCGGTGGGGATGGGATACGCCGCCGGGACGCAGGTGCGGAACCAGAAGCGGCCCTCGGCGTCGGCGGTGAACAGCCCGCGTCCGTTGCCCGCGGGCTGGACGCCGGGCTGCTGGACGTCGTAGAAGCCCTTGTCGTCGGCCTGCCAGACGTCGACGACGGCGCCGGGCAGCGGGGTGCCGTCGGCGGACCGCACCCGGCCGCTGACGACGCACTTCTCGCCGCCGCCGACCAGGTCGATGTCGTCGCCGAGCGCGCGGACCGGCGACTCGGTCATGTGGAAGGGGCCCAGCACCGTCGACTCGGTGGCGCCCGCCGCGCGATCGCCGCTCAGCGTCTCCACCAGCATGGACAGGCCCAGCACGTCCGACAGCAGGATGAACTCCTGCCGGGTGTCGGTGCACATCTGCCCGGTCGTGGTCAGGAAGGCGATCGCCCGCTCCCACTCCTCCTGGGTCAGACGGGTCTCGCGCGCGAAGTCGTGCAGATGGCGGACGAGGCCGGTGAGCAGTTCACGCAGCCGCGGGTCGGCGGTCCCGCGCAGGCTGGCGAGGGCCTGCTCGGTGACGCCGGCCCTGGTCGCATCGGTGGTCATCCCGGCTCCTCGTCGTCGACGTCCGCTTCTTCCATGATGGCGCTCTCACCCGTGCCCGAGGATCCGCCGCAGCGCGTCCGCGAGCAGTTCTCCGGCGTCCGCGCCGACGGTGGCGTGTCGAAAGGCGACGAAACCGTCCGGGCGTACCAGGAGGGCGCCCGCGTCCGGGATCTCACGCAGCCGCGCCCAGTCTCCGTACGGGTCCTCGTACTGCTGGCCCGGGCCGATCACCACCGTGGCGATCTCCACCTCCTGCTCCTCGGCCGCCCGCACCCAGGCGTCTCCCCCGATGCCGGTCAGCAGGGTGAAGCGGCCCCGGCCGATGGTGTCGAGGGTCGAGAGCGTGCGGGTGCCGGAGATGATCCAGGCGTGCGGGAGCCGGGCGCCGGGGCGGGAGGACGGCTGGTGGTGCAGCTCGGGGTCGCGGGCGAAGCCGGGGTCGGGCGTGCCGTCCGGGACGATCGCGGCGCAATCCCCGGCGTCGTAGCGCTGGTTGAGGTCGACGCCGTGGGCGTTGAACTCGTAGACCTTGAAGGCGATCGCCTCGCGCAGTGCGGCCCGCTGCTTCTCGGCGGCCTCGGTGGCGTCCTTGCGGGCGGCGATGTTGGCCCACAGCTGCTCGGGGGTCTGCGGGGAGAGCCCGTCGAGGGCCTCGAAGACCGGGGCGGTCTCGCGGATGGACCGGTTGGCGCGGGTGACGATCTGCCGGCCGACCGGGGCGCGCTCGGCGGTGTAGCTGTCGAGCAGCCTGGGGTGGGCGGTGCCGTCGAGGACGAGTTTGAGCTTCCAGGCGAGGTTGTAGGCGTCCTGGATCGAGGTGTTGGAGCCGAGGCCGTTGGACGGCGGATGCCGGTGCACGGCGTCGCCGGCGCAGAAGACCCGGCCGTTGGCGTACGTCTCGGCGTACATCTCGTTGACGGTCCACGCCGAGGACGACTTGACGGTCACCGGGATGTCGTCGTCACCGACGAGCGCCCGGACGATCGACTCCGCGTACTCGGTGGTCAGGTCGGGCGCGCCGGCGTTCACGTCGTAGCCCCAGACGATCAGCCACTCGTTCCAGGGGCGCACACAGCGCACCAGGCCGGCGCCGATGCCGCCGACCGTCGCGCCCGGGGCGAGGACCCAGTAGAGGGTGGACGGGCGGTGGGCGGTGTACCGGCTCAGGTCCGCCTCGAAGACGATGTTGATGCTGCCGGCCACGCCCATCTGGCCACCCATCGGCAGCCCGGCGTCCGCGGCGATCTTCGACCGTCCGCCGTCGGCGCCGATCAGGTACTTGGCCCGGATCTCGTACGTGTCCCCGCGCAGCCGGTCGAGAACGGTGGCGGTGACGCCGTCGGCGTCCTGGGTGTGGGACAGGTACTCGTTCTGGAAGCGGAGTCGGGTGCCGCGGGCGACGGCCGCGTTCACGAGGACCGGCTCCATGAGGTGCTGCGGCATGTCGCACATGCGCGTGGGGCTGGCGAGTTCGTGCTCGGCCTGCACGAGCGGGTCGTTGCCCCAGGAGCGCACCCGGCCCAGTTCCTCGCCCGCGAGGCTCGTGCAGAACGTCGTGTTGCCCATCAGGTGCTGCGGGGTGGCCTGCGCGACGACCTCCTGCTCCACGCCGAGGTCGCGCAGCACCTCCATGGTGCGCTGGTTGGTGATGTGCGCGCGGGGTGTGTCGGCGAGGCGCGCGTAGCGGGTCACCACGGTGTTGGGGACGCCGTAGGTGCTCAGGGCCAGCGCGGCCGAGGCACCGGCCGGGCCGCTGCCCACGATCAGGACGTCGGTCTCGACGACGGTGGACACGGGGCGCTCCTGCGGAAGGGGGTTCGGGCGGCGGGACGCGGGACGTGCATGATCATGGAGGTCTTGGGCTGCGCGCGGGTGTCTCATTACGAGACACAGGGGTGTAGGCGAAGGGCGGCTGGGCGGGGTCTCGGGGTGCCTCATGGCGCAACGCCGGACGGTCGGCGAGCTCTGGGTGCCTCATGGCGCAACGCCGGACGGTCGACGGGCTCGGGGTGCCTCATGGCGCAACGCCGGACGGTCGACGGGCGGCGGCCTCGGGCACCCCGTTACGACACATCGGATGGTCGGCGAAGCGCGGCAGCGGGACCCGCGGTTGTTTCCTGTTCAACTGAACCCGCTACGGTGGGCTGTGCCGTGACCACCACAGACCCCTCTCCCGCAGCCACTACCGCCCGGCCCTCACTGCGCGTCGCCCGCGAGCGGTTCCTGTCGGGGCGTCCGCTGCCCCAGGGCGTGCCGGAGGACGTCGTCGCGGCGTGGCGGCGGGCTCGGTTCTTCGGCGTGCCGCACGACTTGGAAGAGCCGGTGGCGCGTTCTCCGCTGCCCGGGGAGTCGGCTCTGCTCGGCGCCGCCCGGCCGGTGCTCGACCGGATCGTCCCTGCCCTGGGCGCGGGCGGGTCGCTGCTCGTCCTGACCGACGAACGGCTGCGCGTGCTGTGGACGGCCGGGAGCGTACCCGGGTGCGGCGCGTGCGGCGGTCTGTCGGAGCAGGAGGTCGGCCACAACAGCGCGGCTCTCGCCCTGCGCACCCGGGGCCGGGCCGAGGTCCACGGACCCGAGCACTTCCTCGACCGGTGGCAGGACGTCTCCGCGGTCAGCGTGCCGGTGCTCGGGCCGGAGAGCGGACGGGTGCTGGGCACCGTGACGGTCGCATCACGGCTGTGCGCCGCCGGACCGCCGCATCCTCAGGCGGCCTTCGCCGAGGCGACGGTCGCGGCGGTCGAGACGGAGCTGCGGGCCCGGGCCGGGCGGGGCGAGCGGGCGCTGCTGGACGCCTTCGTGCACGCGGCGGGCGGACCGGACCGGGCCGTGGCGGCACTCGACGGCCGCAACCGGCTGGTCAGCGACGCGGCGCAGCGGCTGCTGACGCCCGAGGTGCTCGGGGTGCTGGAGCGCACGGCGGCCGGCGCGCGGCACCGGGACGTCACGGGCGTCACGCGATTGCCGGAGGGAGCCGGGTGTACGGCGCACGTCACCCCGGTACGGCTGGACGGCACGACCATCGGGATCGTGGCCGCCCTGGAACCGCTGGACGATCCGGCGCCCGCTGCGCCGCCCCCGCCGGTCGCCCTGACCGGCTCCTCGGTCTCCTGGCGGCACGCCGTCGGGCGGGCAGTCGAGCTGGTCCGCTCCGGGGAGCCCCTGCTGCTGACCGGCGAACGCGGAACCGGCAAGGCCGCACTGGCGCGGGAGCTGTTCGGCCCGGACCCCGTCCAGGAGGCCGACGCGGCACAGGACGCCGGCCTCGACCAGGCCCTGTCCACGTGGCAGCCCGACCGGCTCCTCCTGCTGCGCCACGCCGAGCGCCTCGCGCAACCCGGCGTGGCCACGCTCAACTCCCTGCTCGACCAGCACCCGGGCATCCCGCTGCTGATCACTTACACGCCCGGCGCCCCGGCGGGCCCCTGCCTCCAGCGTCTGCTGGACAAACTGTCCGCCCGCTCGGTGACCCTGCCACCACTGCGGGAGCGCGCCGAGGACATACGGGAACTCCTGCCCGCCCTCACCCCCCGCCCGGCGCCCGGGCAACCGCCGCTGACCTGGACCCTGGACGCCCTGCGTGCGCTGGAGGCGCACCAGTGGCCCGGCAACGTCACCGAGCTGGCCCATGTCGTACGGGCCCTCGCGGAGCAGCGGCGGAGGTCCGGGCCGGTCCGCCGGGCGGAGCTGCCGGACGCCGTCCGGGAGGGACCGGCCGCGCGCCCGCTCAGCCCGATGGAGCACGCCGAGCGCACCGCCATCCTGGAGGCGCTGCGCCGCCACGGCGGCAACAAGGCACGCGCGGCGACCGCGCTGGGGATCGGCCGGGCGACGCTGTACCGCAAGCTGCGGGAGTACCGGCGCTGATCCCGGTGCTGGTCCTGGGGGCTGATCCCTGGCGCTGATTCCTGCTGGAGGGCGATGCACAAACCGCTCGGGCGGGCCGAGATGATCTCGACCCGCCCGAGCTGGTGTGTGTCCGAGGGGGGACTTGAACCCCCACGCCCGATAAAGGGCACTAGCACCTCAAGCTAGCGCGTCTGCCATTCCGCCACCCGGACCAGGTGTCTGCCGCCTTGCCAGGGGTGTTCCCCCCGGCGACATGGACAACAATACCAAGCTTTCGGAGTGCCTTTCACCTGCGTTTCCCTGTGCCGGGCGGGGGTCCGGGACCTCACGCCCCGATACCCCTAGGGTCACACCATGAGTGACTGGATGGTTACGCAGAGCTCTTCGGTGAGGCGTCGGCCACGTGCACTGTCACCGCTCAGGGAGCATCTGCGGGACACGTTCTGGTTCGCCCCCACCGCGGCGATGCTGGCCGTCTTCGCGGTCTGGGTGGGGGCGGAGGCCCTCGACACGGCCCTGGTCGACGCGCTCCGGGAAGACCGGGACTACGAGACGCTCGACGAGCTGCTGCGGTTCGCGGAGGACGCGAAAGCCGTGGTGACCGTGGTGGGCTCGGCGATGATGACCTTCATCGGTGTGGTGTTCAGCATCTCCCTGGTGGCCGTTCAGATGGCCACCGGGCAGTTCACCCCGCGCGTGGTGCGGCTCTTCGTCCGGAGCCGGATCACCAAGGCGACCTTCGCGGTCTTCCTGGCGACCTTCGTGCTGACGCTGCTGGTCCTGACGAGCTTCGACAGTGTGGACGATCCCCGGGCCGTCACCTCGGTGCCTCTGGTGCAGTCGGTCCTCACCCTCTGCATGGTCGCCCTGAGCCTGCTGCTCTTCGTGCTCTACGTGAACGCCACCCTGCGGCTGATGCGCATCAGCCATGTGATCGCGCGGATCGCCACGGAGTCGTTCCGGGTGGTCGCCTCGATGCCCGTGCCGGTGGCCGGGCAGGGTGGTGTTCCCGACCTCGGCACCGAGACCGCCTGGGTGCCGCACGAGGGCCGGGCGGGGGTGCTGCGGGACGTGCACATCGCGCGGTTGGTGCGGGTGGCGCGCAAGCACGGGGTGGTGCTGCGGCTGATCCCGCGGATCGGGGACTTCGTGGTGCCCGGGATGCCCGTGCTCGCGGTGCACGGCGGCCCGGTCCCGCCGCGCAGGGTGCTGCGCTACGCGATCTCGGTGGGCGTGGAACGGACCTACCACCAGGATCTCGGCTTCGGGCTGCGGCAGTTGTCCGACATCGCGCTGCGCGGGCTGTCCCCCGCGGTCAACGATCCGACGACCGCCGTCCAGGCGCTGGACCGGGTCGTCCAGTTCCTGGCCGCGCTGAGCCGGCGGCCGCTGGACGCCGCCCTGCACCGGGACCGGGCCGGTGCGGTGCGCCTGGTGCAGCCCGTGCCCGGCTGGACGGAGTTGGTGGATCTCGGGCTGACCGAGACACGGGGGTGTGCCGTGGGGAACCCGCAGGTCTCCCGGCGCATGCTGGCCGGCCTCGACGACCTGCTCCTGCTCGCTCCGCCGGAGCGCCGCGAGCCGCTGCTGCGCCATCGTGACCTGCTCCGGCAGGCGGTCGGTCTCGCCGCGGCGAACGCGCCGGACCGGGACTTCGCCCTGCGCCCGGACCGGCAGGGCATCGGCTGAGCGATGTCCCGGTACGCGGCGAGCCGGCGCCGGACGCACCCCCCTTTCGTCAGGGCAGCAGCTGGTACTCCGGGAAGTTCCCCGGCAGCCGCTCCCCCGCCGGCCCCCGCGTCACCGCCCGCACGAGCAGGTCGCCGCCGACGAACGCACCGCGCCAGGACGCGCCGAGCCCGCCGAACAGCTCGTCGCGGTCGCCGCGTGAGCGGGGCGCGCCGTGGCCGACCTTGAAGGCGCGGATGTGCGGGGCGAGCCGGTCGTACGTCGCCCGGTCGTCCGTGGACAGCGTGGCGACCAGCGCGCCGTTGGGGCGTTCATCGCGGCCAGCAGTTGGGCGCCGCTCTGGTGGCCCTGCTGCTGCGCCGGCCCGGGCGCGCACCGGCACGGCCGCAGACCGTGGGCTGAAGGCGGCCCACCCATGAGGAGGCCCCTCCCCGGGCGGGGAGGGGCCTCCTCATGCTCGTACTCCGGTCAGCACTTCTCCCTCAGGGAGTGCAGGTGCGCGCTGGAACGGCGCGCAAAGGTGAAGGACTCGGCCGGGTTGTCGTGCTCGGCCTGCCAGTGGTGGGCCATGCGGTGACCGCGCAGCCGGGTCACGGCCGAGATGAAGCGCTGGTAGTCGATGTCGCCGTCGCCGACATCAGTCATGCGGTATCCGTACGGGTTCGACGGGTCGCTCTCGCCGTCTTTCACGTGGAAGAGCGGGTAGCGGTCGGGCCGCCGCAGGACGTAGTCCAGCGGCTCGAACGGGGCGGGAGTCCCGTCGGGCCGCTGGGAGAACCGGAACTGGCCGACGTACGCCCAGTAGATGTCCATCTCCAGGTGGACCAGGTCCGGGTCGGTCTCCCTGAGCAGCACGTCGTAGAGGCGGACCTTGGGGTTGTCGGTGGCGAAGGAGAACTCCTCGGAGTGGTTGTGCTGGTAGAACTTCATGCCGCGTGCCCTGGCCGCCGCGCCGTATGTGTTGAAGTCCTCGGCGGCACGCTTCCAGGCGTCGACGGTCGAGCCGTAACGGAACGGACCGGAGGCGGTGCCGATGTGCCTGAGGCCGAGGGCCTGGGCGTCGTCGAGGACCTTGGTGAGGTTCTGGGCGAAGGTGTAGGCGTTCGGGTCGTCGGAGTAGTAACCGACGTGGCTGCCGATCGGGTTCAGGCCGTGGTCGCGGGCCAGCCGCTTGAGCTGGGCGAGCGTGATGGGGCCGGCGGAGCCCTGGGTGTAACCGGCGAACTCGACCTCGTCGTAGCCGTACCGCTCCAGTTCGGCGAAGACGGGGCCGAAGCCGAGGGTGGAGACCTTGTCGCGCAGGCTGTACAGCTGGATACCGAGGCGGCCGGGCGGCAGGACGGGGCGGCCGCGGCCCTTCGCGCCGGAGGCGGTGGCTGTGGTCGCCGTCGTGGGGGCTGCGGTCGCGGGGGCCGCGGCGCCGAGCAGGGCGGCGGCGGTGGCCCCGGCGGCGACGCCGAGCATGCCTCGTCTGCTGAGGCGGTGGCCGAGCTCGGGGTCGGGCTGGGAGAAGCGGCTCATGCGGGGGAACTCCTCGTGATCGCGGGGCGTTGTCAGTGGTGAGTGCTTCACTTGTGACCAGTCGGACACCGAGGGTGAGAACTTCAGGTGAGACCGGCGAGTCGGAGCAGCAGTGACTTCACATCGGTGGCCGCGACGCGGTCGCCGACAGCGCGGGGGGTGGAGCAGATGAGGAGCGGACCGTCGTCGTCGCTCTGCGGAAGGCGGCCGTGGCTGCCTCGAATAGGTGAGGGGTCCAGGGGCACGACCGCCATGCGGTAGCGCATGCCGAGTTTCTTGCGCGCCAGTGCGGTGGCCGCCTTGACCTTGACGTACGGGTCGAGGGGATCCATGAAGAGTTCGACCGGGTCGTAGCCGGGTTTGCGGTGGATCTCGACCAGCTGCGCGAAGTCGGGCGCGCGGTCGTCGTCGAGCCAGTAGTAGTACGTGAACCAGGCGTCGGGTTCCGCCACGGCGACCAGTTCGCCGGCGCGCGGATGGTCGAGGTGGTGGTCCTTCTTGCCTTCGTCGCCGAGGAGTTGGGCGACGCCGGGCAGGCCTTCGAGTGCGGCCCGGGTGGCGTCGAGGTCCTCGGGGCGGCGCACGTAGACATGGGCGATCTGGTGGTCGGCTACCGCGAAGGCGCGGGACGCCATCGGGTCGAGGTACTCCATGCCGTCCTGCGTGTGCACCTCCAGCAGCCCGGCGCGGCGCAGGGCGCGGTTGATGTCGACGTGCCGGTTCACGCGGGTGATGCCGTACTCGGACAGGGCGACGACGGTACGGCCCTGCGCGCGGGCGTCGTCCAGCAGTGGCGCCATGGCGGTGTCCAGGTCGGCGGCCGCCTTCAGGGAGCGCGGGTCGTCGGGGCCGAAGCGCTGCAGGTCGTAGTCGAGGTGAGGGAGGTAGCAGAGCGTCAGGTCGGGGTGCCGGGTGGTCATGATGTGGCGGGTCGCGTCGATGATCCAGCGGCTGGAGACGAGGTCGGCTCCGGGTCCCCAGAAGTGGAAGAGGGGGAAGGTGCCCAGTTTCTCGGTGAGTTCGTCGTGGAGCGCTGCCGGCCGGGTGTAGCAGTCGGGTTCCTTGCGGCCGTCGGCGTAGTAGACGGGACGGGGGGTGACGGTGAAGTCGGTGTCGGCGCCCATGGCGTACCACCAGCAGATGTTCGCCACGGTGTAGCCGGGGTGGACGCGACGGGCGGCGTCCCAGATCTTGTCGCCGGCCACGAGCCCGTTGTGCTGGCGCCACAGCAGGACGTCGCCGAGTTCGCGGAAGTACCAGCCGTTGCCGACGATGCCGTGCTCCGAGGGCATGGCGCCGGTGAGGAAGGTGGACTGGGCGGCGCAGGTGACGGCGGGCAGGACGGTGCCCAGCGGGGCGCGGGAGCCGGACTGGGCGAGCGACTTGAGGTGGGGCATGTGGTCGAGGAGACGGGGGGTGAGGCCGACGACGTCCAGCACGAGGAGCGGGGTGGGGCGGTCCGTGGCGGCCGGAAGCGGGGCGGCCGGGTCGGTGTCGGGCGGAAGCGAGACTGCCGGATCAGCGGTGGCCGGTTCCGGGTGCTCGTCGGGGCCGGTGCTCATGGCAGCTCCTTCAGGCCGAGATCCGTCAGCAGGTCGCGGGCGAGGGTGAGTTCGGCGGCGATGCCGTCGGCGAGCTGGGAGCGGCCCCTGGGGCGCAGCTCGGGTGGGAGGGCCTGCCAGGTGTACGTCTCGACCTCCAGGTGGCGAGTGAGCGGGGCCGGGCCGCCGACGAGCCGGGTCATGGCGGAGGAAAGGACCGGGAGGGTGGAGGTGAGAGGTGCGGCGGGGGCCGCGTGCAGGGGGACGTGGAAGTGGGCGCGCCAGGGTGAGGCGTCCGGCAGGGCGTGTCCGGCGAGGGCCTCGTCGAGGTCGTCGGTGGCGCGCAGCCCGGCGGCGGTCGCTGTGCGGGTCTGGTGCAGGAAGCGGGGTTCGGCGAAGGCGGCGAGCGCTTGGCGTACCTCGGGGAGATGGGGGTGCTCGGCGTGCAGGGCGGCGGAGAGCTGGGATTTGACGACGGGGACGCGGGCTGCGGCGAGCGCGTCCAGGGCGGTGTACGGGTCTTCGAAGGAGGTGGCGAGATGGCAGGTGTCGAGGCACAGGCCGATGCGATCGTGGCCGATCGCGGTGAGCGGGGCGATGGCGTCGTGGGTGGTCTCGACGACGCAGCCGGGTTCCGGTTCCAGCCCCACGCGGATGGAACGACCGGTGAGCTCCTCGAGGGCGTCGAGGCGTTCGGCGAGGGTGCGCAGCGCCGTGCGGGCGGTCTCCGCGCGGCCGTCGTCGTACGCGGTGCGCCAGGCGAGGGGCAGTGTGGAGATGGTCCCGTCGGTGACGTCGTCCGGGAGAAGGCCGGCGAGGACGCGGGCCAGGGCGGTGGTGTGATCGAGGCGTTCCGGGTCGGCCCAGTCCGGCTTGTAGACGCGGTACTTGACCTCCTCGGCGCCGAAGCCTTCATAGGGGAAGCCGTTGAGAGTGACGACCTCGAGGCCGCGCCGGTCGAGCTCGGTGCGCAGCTTGCGCAGTGCGGAGGGGTCGGTGACGAGTGCGTGGGCCGCGTCCTTGGCGAGCCACAGCCCGATGCCCAGCCGGTCGCGGCCCAGGCGGCGGCGGACGGGCTCGCAGTGGTCGCGGAGCTGGGCGAGGACGCCGTCGAGGGTTTCCGCGGGGTGGACGTTGGTGCAGTAGGCGAGGTGGACGGTGGAGCCGTCGGGGTGGCGGAAGCGCATGACTCACGCCTCCGCGGCGGGGACGCGGGCCGGTGTGCTCGGGTCGGTGACCGGCTCGTGCGGATCCTTCGGGGCACCGCGGAGGACGGAGTTGCCCTCGTGGGTGGCCTCCGTGCCGGTGACGTCGAGGTTCAGCCGGCCGCTGAGCCCGTAGAAGGCGACGGGGTTGCGCCACAGCACCTGGTCGACGTCGTCCTCGTCGAAGCCCTCGGCCAGCATGAGGTCGCCGACCCTGCGGGTCTTGAGGGGGTCGCTCTTTCCCCAGTCGGCGGCGGAGTTCACCAGGATCCGCCCGGTGCCGTAGGCGCGCAGGAGGGCGACCATGCGCTCCTCGTCCATCTTGGTGTCCGGATAGACGGAGAAGCCCAGCCAGCAGCCGCTGTCTCTGGCCTCCTTGACGGTGGTCTCGTTGAGGTGGTCGACCAGGACCCGGTCCGGGTCCAGTGCGGACTCCCGGACGACGTCGAAGGTGCGGCGCAGCCCGGCGAGCTTGTCGCGGTGCGGGGTGTGCACGAGGGCGGGCAGGCCGTGCTCGGCGGCGAGCTGGAGCTGCGCGGCGAGGGCGGTGTCCTCCGCCGGGGTCATGGAGTCGTAGCCGATCTCTCCGACCGCCACGACGTTGTCCTTGACGAGATAGCGCGGCAGTTCGTCGAGGACGGGCAGGCAGCGCGGGTCGTTGGCCTCTTTGGGGTTGAGGGCGATCGTGCAGTGGTGGGCGATGCCGTACTGGGCGGCGCGGAAGGGCTCCCAGCCGAGGAGGGAGTCGAAGTAGTCACGGAAGGAGGCGGGCGAGGTGCGCGGCTGGCCGAGCCAGAAGGACGGCTCCACGACGGCGCGCACACCGGCGGCGTACATGGCCTCGTAGTCGTCGGTGGTGCGGGACGACATGTGGATGTGGGGGTCGAAGATGCGCATCAGGACTCCTTGCCGTGGGGGTGGTCCGTGCCGGGGGTGTGGTGCACGGACTCGGTCAGGTCCAGGACGCGGTACAGGTCCTCGGGGGCGGTGCGGCCGGCGGCGGTGCGTTCGGCGGCGTAGTCGCCCAGCATGCGGGCGAGTTCGCCGTCGCCGGCGGCGCGCCGCGGAAGGTCCACCACGTGGTCGACGGGCACGCCGGTGAACAGGCACTTCAGCACGGCGTGGCGCCAGGCGTGGGCGGTCAGGTGCCGGGCGGCGTAGGGCCCGACGGCGGCTGCGAGGAGCCGGGTGTCGTTGGTGCGCAGGGCGTCCTCGACCAGCGGGAGGGCGTCCGGGCCGGACACGAGGTGGGGCAGGGCGTGCAGTACGGCTCGGCGTTCGTCGGCGGTGCCCTGGAAGTACACCCGGGTGAGGGCGTCGGTGCCGGCGCGGGCCGCGTCCAGGATGAGGACGCGTGCGGCGTCGGCGTGGGCGGGGCCGCAGCGCCGGGCGGCTTCGGCGAGGCGCAGTTCCCAGACGGAGATGGGTCCGTGGAGGCCGGGGTGGGCGGCGGCCTCGTCGAGGGCGTGGTCGAGCCAGGTGCGGGCGGGCGGGTCGAGGCGGCTGCTGAGGTGTCGGCGGAGGTCACGGAGGGAGGGGGTGAGGGTGGTGGCGGGGGTGGTTCGGCCGGTGTGGTGGCTGGTGCTCGGGGCGTCCTGGGTTCTCCCGGTGCTCGCCGCGTGGGTGGCGCGGGGGTGGGTCATCTGCTGCTCCCTTCGGGGGTGGTGGAGGGAGCGCCGTGGGGTGGCGCGGCCTGCTGGAGGGCCGGAGCGGGAACAGGTGCGGCGGTGGCCGCGGTCCGCTCGGCGTGGCGGAGGAACGGGAGGGAGTGCGCGGCGAAGTGCGGGCCGGCGTGGGAGTGGCGGGGCAGTTCGACGACGGTCAGGCCCTGGTAGCCGGTGGCGGCGAGGGCCGCCAGGACCGGCGGGAAGTCGATCTCTCCGTCTCCGAAGGGGAGGTGCTCGTGGACGCCGCGCCGCATGTCCTCGATCTGGACGTGTCGCAGCCAGGGGGCGGCGGTCCGCACGCAGTCGGCCGGTGCGAGGGGTTCGAGGCACTGGCAGTGGCCGATGTCCAGGGTGAGGCCGAGGGCTTCGGGGTCGCCGAGGGCGCCGCGCAGATGGTGGAAGTCGGCCAGGGTGGCGAGGAGGTGGCCCGGTTCGGGTTCGACGGCGAGCGGGACGCCCGCGCGGGCGGCGGCGTCCAGGACGGGGGTCAGGGCCTCGGTGAGGCGTTTCCACGCGATGTCCGTGTCGGTGCCCTGCGGGACGATTCCGCTGAAGCAGTGGACGGCGTGCGCGCCGAGGTCGGCGGCGACCCGGACGGCCCGGAGGAGGAGGTCGGCGCGGCGGGCCCGGTCCGCTGGGTCCGGGTCCAGCAGGGACGGGCCGTGCTTGCGGCGCGGGTCGAGCACATAGCGGGCACCGGTCTCGACGGTGACGCCCAGCCCGAGTGTGCCCAGCCGGTGCGCGACCCGGCGGGTGCGGGCGGCGAGGCCGGGGGCGAGCGGGTCGAGGTGCATGTGGTCGAGGGTCAGTCCGACGCCGTCGTAGCCGAGGTCGGCGAGGAGGGCGAGGGCGTCGTCGAGCCGGAGGTCGGCGAGGCCGTTGGTGCCGTAGCCGAAGCGGAGGCTGGGGGCGGCGCCGACCCGGTTCTCGGGCGCGTTGGCTTCGGGGGCGTTGGCTTCGAGGCTCATGTGACGCTCACCTTCTTCGCGAAGCGGGCTCCGAGGGGGGCGAGGGCCGTGATGAGGAGGGCCGTGGCGGTGCCCCTGGAGCGGGCGGTGAGGGTGGCCTGGAGGGGGATGGTGGCGCGGATGCCGGCTCCGACGGCGCGTTGGGTGAGAGGAGGTGAGGGGTTCAGGGTGGCGTGGAAATAGGGGCGGGCGGTCGTCGCGGCGTAGGTGGCGCCGAGGGCGGTGGTGAGCAGCGCCTGCGGCTCGGGGCCTGGCCACCCGGCTGCTCGGGGGCCGGTCCGGATGTGGGGGGTTGCCTGCCGGCGGCCGTCGGTCGGGGTGCCGGGGCGACGGGTGACCAGTCGGGTGAGCAGCGCGGTCGTGGCGAGGGCCGCCAGCGGAGGCAGGGGCGAGCCGCCCTGTGCCTCCTGGCGGGAGACGGTGGTGACGGCCAGGGTGTGGGTGCCGAGGAGGGCGGCGGAGGGCAGGGCCTCCCGGGTCCTTCCGGTGGTGGCCGCGGCTCCCAGGAGCAGGTCCAGGCCCCGGGCCGCGCCCATGGCCAGGGGACCGGCGGGCGTGCGTTTCAGGCCGAGGTCGTATGCCCAGACTGTCGCGGCCAGGGGTGCGGCGACAGCGAGGGCGGGCCGGCCGGCGCGGGCGGCCAGGGCCAGTCCGGCGCCGGTGAGAGCTCCGGCCGCCGTGAGGGCGGCGGTGGGGCGGATGCGGCCGGAGGGCAGGGGGCGGTGTGGGCGTTCGACGGCGTCGACGTCGCGGTCGGCCCAGTCGTTGAGGGCCATGCCGGCCTCGTACAGGCAGAGGGAGGAGGCGATGGCGAGCAGGGTGCGGGATGTGGGACGTGCGCCGGTTGCCGCGGCACCGGCCAGGGCGTCCCCGGGGACGGTGCACAGGGCCGGAAGCCGCAGGAGTTCGGCCCAGGCGCGGGCGCGGTGCCGGTGGGAGCCGCCGGTGCGCGTGTGGGGGGCCGTTGCGGCGGCGGTGTCTCCCGGGGTGGCTGCGGGAGTTCCGTCGGGGCGGCCGCCAGGGCGCTCGCGCAGTGTCACAGGGCTCCCCCTGACTCCTCGGTGTCCCTCACCGACCGTGTGCCGTGGCCCGCTGGGTCGGGCCGCCCGAGGCCGCGTCCGAACCGGACCAGTTCCTCGTACTGCTCGGCCAGCCCGGACGGCCCGTCGCCCACCGGATCCTTGAAGTAGAAGCCGAGCGCTCCGAGGGGGCCGGACAGCCCTGTCTCGTGGGCGCGGACGGTCAGACGGGCCAGGTCCAGCACCAGGGGCGCGGCCAGGGCCGAGTCGCAGCCCTGCCAGGTGGTCTGGAGGATCATGCGGGTGCCGAGGAAGCCGTCGAAGGCGATGTGGTCCCAGGCGGTCTTCCAGTCGCCGAGGGCGGGCACGTCGTCGATGTGGACCTGGCCCTCGGGGACGGCGCCGAGCGTGTCGGCGAGGACGCGTTCCTTGCCGGCGTTCTTCGCCGCCGCGGCGGCAGGGTCGGCGAGGGCGGCGCCGTCGCCGCCGCCGAGCAGGTTCGTGCCGGACCAGGCCCGGACCCTCAGCGCCCGCTGGGCGAACATCGGGCCGAGCACGGCCCGCAGGAGCGTCTGTCCGGTCTTGCCGTCCCGCCCGGCGTGGGGCAGGCCGCTGTGCTCGGCCTCGCGGGCGGCGACCGGGTGGTGCATGCCCTCGGAGGGGGTGAAGTTGACGTAGGGGCAGCCCGCGCGCAGGGCGGCCAGCGCGTAGAGGGTGCTGGCCGGCAGCGGGGCGCCGGGTCCGTGGGAGGCGGGTTCGGTGGAGGCGACGTTCACGACCACGGCCCGTTCCAGTTCGTGGCGGTGCAGGAAGTCGCGTAGGTCGTCGGCGAAGGCCGTGATCAGTTCGGCCTCGCTGCGGGTGTCCCCGGGGGTGGGGCCGCCGGGCCTGATCTCCCGGTCGGCGGCGGCGAGTTCGGCGGTGACGGCGGTGGCCACGCCGGGTGGGAGGACGCCGCCGGCGGTGAGGGTCTCGGCACGTTTGGGCAGCGGGCAGTCGAGGGTGTCGTGGCCGCCGAAGACGAGGTCGGACAGTGCGGGCAGGCCGCTGTCGGTGAACGCGGGTGTCTCGGTGACCATGCCGGTGGGCGGGTGCAGTCCGGCGGCGACGGCGGCGCACCCCGTGACGGCGGTGGTGGCGACGGAGCCGCGGGCTCCGATCAGCCACACCCCCACACGCGGTCGGGAGAGGGACGCGGACATGGGCAGCCTCCTGATCGTGCGCGAGCCACGGGCGGAGCGGGATGGGGACGGCGGGCGGGGGTCCGGCGTCCCCCGCCCGCCGCCGTTCACTGGCCCTGGACGGGCAGTTCCTTCAGCTGGATGTTGCGGAAGGAGACCTGGTCGTCGGCGCCGTGGTTCTGCAGGCCGATGTAGCCGTCGGTCAGGCTCCGCTCGGGGTCCTTGTTGGTGAAGTCGTTGATCCGGACTCCGTTGAGGAACAATTGGAGGCGTTCGCCCTGGACCTTGATCTCGTAGGAGTTCCACTGGCCGGGCGGCCGCAGGACCTGGTCACGGGCCTTGATGTTCGCCGACTTGAACGAGTAGACGGAGCCCGTGGTGCGGTCGGGGGCGTCCGTGGCGTCGATCTGGATCTCGTAGCCCTTGTTCACCGCGGACCAGGGGTCGTCGGAGGCGGGGAAGCCCACGAAGACCCCGGAGTTGTCGTCGCCCCGCATCTTCCAGTCGAGCTTGAGGGAGTACGACTTCAGCTCCTTGGCCTGGTACCAGAGCAGGCCCATGCCGCCCTCGGTCTCCAGGGTGCCGTCCTTGACGGTGAACGTGCCGGGTCCGGCCTGCTTCCAGCCGTCCAGGGTCTGGCCGTTGAAGATCTTCCGGTAGTCCTTGCCCGGTTTGCAGTCCGCCTTCACCTGGCCGGTGGCGTACTGCAGGCCGCCGAGCAGGTGGGCGCGGAAGGCGGTGTCGGCGTAGGACTCCTTGGTGTGGCCGCCGCCGGTGTAGAAGGACCGGCCGCCGCCGTAGCTCTGGCACCAGGCGATCGGGTGGTCGCCCTTCATGGTGCCGCCCTGGTAGGTGGTCTCGTCCAGGGTGGCGAGGACCTTGGCCTTCTCCCGCGGATTGGTGCGGTAGTTGTACCACTCGTCGGTGCGTTCCCAGGTGCCGTCCAGGTGCGCCGTCGACGGGTGGTCGTGGTCCTCGACGCGGACGGTGGCCTTCTGGATGGCCGGGTGCGACTGGAAGTAGGCGCCGACGAGGCCACCGTAGAACTGCCAGTCGTACTCGGTGTCGGCGGCCGCGTGGATGCCCATGTAGCCACCGCCGCCGGCCACATAGTCCTCGAAGGCCTTCTGCTGCTCGGTGTTGAGGACGTCGCCGGTGGTGGACAGGAAGGCCACGGCGTCGTACTTGGCGAGGTTGGTCGTGGTGAACTGCCGTGCTTCCTCGGTGGCGTCGACGGTGATGCCGGCCGGGCCGCCGAGTTCCTTCAGGGCGGTGATGCCCGCCGGGATGGAGTCGTGCCGGAAGCCGGCGGTCTTGGAGAAGACCAGGACCCTCTTGCCGCCCCTGAACGGCTCCTTGGAGAACTCGAAGTCGTCCACGTCGTACAGCGCGCCTTCGCCGCCCTTGAAGACCAGGTAGATGTCGGTGGTCTTCTTCGGCAGCGACCGCAGTGGCACGTCGACGTTCTGGAACGTCTCCCAGCCGCCGGTCGGCGGAATGTGGGCCGAGCCGTGCAAGGGCCCGTCGGGCGAGCCGGTGCGCAGTTCGATGAAGCCGCCCGCGCCGCCGGAGGAGGCCCGTACGGTCATCTTCTTCTGTCCGTCGAACCGGTAGGGGCTGAAGGAGATCCAGTCGCCGTCGTGGATGTCGCCGACGGTCTTGCCGCCGTTCGCACCGGTCTTGGTGATGAGCGAGACGCCCGACTGGGTGGTGAAGTGCTCGCCCTGGCGGTGCAGCGGCTGGAGCACGGTGCGGGCGGTGCCGGTCAGGGACTCCTGGCCACCTGCCCCGCCGTCGGTGTAGCTCGCGCCGACGACGCCGTAGATGTTGGCGTTGGGGTCGTGGCCGCCGTCACCGGGGGGCGGTGTCAGGGTGCCCTCGCAGCCCATCTCGCTGGTCAGTTCATGGGCGTGGGAGTCGTGGCCGAGGCTGTAGGTGACCTTGACCTTGGAGCAGTCGACGGTCTCCTCGGGGTCGGTGACCTTCACCTTGAACGGGACGGGCTTGCCGAAGGCGGCCATGCTGCCGTTGCCCGGGGTTTCGATCGTCACCTTCGGCTCGGTGTTGCCGACGACGATCCGGACGCTGGCGTTGCCGGTGTTGCCCTCGGGGTCCTTGGCGGTGAAGGTGGCGCTGTAAGTGCCGACCTTCTTGTACGTGTGGGTGGGGGTGAGGCCCTCGCCCTTGGCGCCGTCTCCGAAGTCCCAGCTGTAGGTGAGGTCCGTGGAGTCGGCGTCCTTGGCGGAGGCGGTGAACTTGACCTTCACTCCGGCCGCGCCGGACGTCTTGTCGGCGCTCACCTCGGCGATCGGCGAGAAGCCGTCCTCGGCGTTCTCGATCCGGTACAGTGCGGAGTCCTTGTCGCCCTGGAACCAGGAGAGGCCGTAGTCGAGAACGTAGAGGGCGCCGTCGGGGCCGAACTCCATGTCCATGATCTGGGTGCCGGTCCACGGGAAGTCGTTGATCTTCGCGACGGACCCGTCCGCGTTCTGGTCGATCCGCTTGATCCAGCGGCGCCCGAACTCACCGGCGAAGAAGTCGCCGTCGTAGGCCTCGGGGAACTTCACGCTGGAGTTCAGCTCGGGGTCGTAGCGGTAGACCGGGCCGCCCATCGGCGACTCGGAGCCGCTGCCGAACTCGGGCAGGGAGCCGCCGTCGTACGGGATCCAGGCGGCCTGCGCGGGCGGCAGGTCGGTGAGGCCCGTGTTGTGCGGCGAGGTGTTCCTCGGGGCGTTGCAGTCGAACGTCTCGCCGGACTCCTTTGTGGCGAAGTCGTAGTCGACGTATGGGTCGTTGTCGCCGGTGCAGAAGGGCCAGCCGAAGTTGGCGGCCTTGGTGACCTTGGCGAACTCGACCTGTCCGCCCGGGCCGCGCTTGGGGTCGGCGGCGCCGGCGTCGGGGCCGTAGTCGCCGACGTAGACGGTGCCGGTCTTGTCGTCCACGCTCATGCGGAAGGGGTTGCGGAAGCCCATCGCGTAGATCTCGGGGCGGGTCCTGTCGGTGCCGGGGGCGAAGAGGTTGCCCTCCGGGACGGTGTAGGACCCGTCCTCGGCGACCTTGATGCGCAGGATCTTGCCGCGCAGGTCGTTGGTGTTGCCTGCGCTGCGGCGGGCGTCGAAGGCCGGGTTGCGGTTCGGCCGGTCGTCGATCGGGGTGTAGCCGTCGGAGGCGAAGGGGTTGGTGTCGTCACCGGTCGACAGGTAGAGGTTGCCGGCCGCGTCGAAGTCGATGTCGCCGCCGACGTGGCAGCAGGTGCCCCGGGAGGCCGCGACGTCCAGGACCTTCTTCTCGCTGGACAGGTTCAGCGTGCCGTTGGGGTTGAGGACGAAGCGCGAGAGGCGGTTGACGCCGTCGAACTTCTTGAAGTCGTCGGCGGTGCCGGTCTCCGGGGCGTCGCCCGTCGGGGTGTCGAGCGGCGGGGCGTAGTACAGGTAGATCGCCCGGTTGTTCTTGAAGTCCGGGTCGATGCCTACGCCCTGAAGACCTTCCTCGTCGTGGCTGTACACGTCGAGTTTGCCGGCGACCTTGGTGACGCCGGCCTGGTCGGTGAGGCGCAGCGTGCCGTCGCGTGAGGTGTGCAGGACGCTGCGGTCCGGGAGGACGGCGAGCGACATGGGTTCACCCGTCTCGGGTTCGCCTTTGGCGAGCGGCACCTGCTGGAACTGGCCCTCGGCGGCCGCCGGTTCGTCGTGTTCCGGGTGCCCGGGGTGGGCGCCGGCGACGGTGGCGGGGGTTCCGACGGCGAGAAGCAGGCCGGTGAACAGGGCGACGGTGGTGCGAAGTCCGGTACGCCTGGGGGTGCGGGTGCTTCTGGGTCTGGTTCTGTGCACGAAGTCCCTCCGGGAACGGGGTGGGCCGTACGGGGTGGGTGCGAAGCGTGCGGTGCGGGCGCCGGGGTGCGCCGTCACCCCGGAGGTGTGTGTGCCTTGAGCACGTCAAGGCAGGTCGGAGTGCCGAACCCGTGGTTCAGCTGTTGAACGCGGCGTCGAAGGACGCGCTGGGCGGTTCGAAGTCGAAGGCCTTGAGCCTGGTCAGGGCCTCGGGCGCCCCTTGGAGCCGGTCCATGCCGGCGTCCTCCCACTCGACGGAGACCGGGCCTGTGTAGTCGATGGAGCGCAGCATGCGGAAGACGTCCTCCCAGGGGACGTCGCCGTGCCCGGCGGAGACGAAGTCCCAGCCGCGCCGCGGGTCGCCCCAGGGCAGGTGGGAGCCGAGCCGGCCGTTGCGTCCGTCGAGTCGCTTGCGGGCCTCCTTGCAGTCGACGTGGTAGATGCGGTCGCGGAAGTCCCAGAGGAAGCCGACCGGATCGAGGTCCTGCCACACGAAGTGCGACGGGTCGAAGTTGAGGCCGAAGGCGGGGCGCCGGCGGACGGCTTCCAGGGCCCGTTGCGTGGTCCAGTAGTCGTAGGCGATCTCGCTGGGGTGGACCTCGTGTGCGAACCGCACGCCCTCGGCGTCGAAGACGTCCAGGATCGGGTTCCAGCGGTCGGCGAAGTCCTGGTAGCCGCGTTCGATCATCGCCTCGGGCGCGGGCGGGAACATGGCGACCAGGTGCCAGATGGCGGAGCCGGTGAACCCGATGACGGTGTTCACGCCGAAGGCGGCCGCGGCCCGGGCGGTGTCCTTCATGCGCTCGGCGGCGCGCTGCCGGACACCCTCCGGGTCTCCGTCGCCCCACACCTCCCCCGGCACGATGGCTTGGTGGCGTTCGTCGATGATGGCGTCGCAGACGGCCTGGCCGACCAGGTGGTTGGAGATGGCCCAGCACTTCAGGCCGTACTTGTCGAGCAGGGCCCGGCGGCCGTCCAGGTAGGAGGGGTCGGCGAGCGCCTTGTCGACTTCGAAATGGTCGCCCCAGCAAGCGAGTTCGAGGCCGTCGTAGCCGAAGTCGCGGGCCAGGCGGCAGACCTCCTCCAGCGGCAGGTCCGCCCACTGGCCGGTGAAGAGCGTGAAGGTGCGGGGCATCGGAACAGGCCCTCCTCAGACCGCGATCGGCGTGTAGACGGAGTTCTTCTCGGCACTCTCCTCGACCGCCGCGAGCACGCGCTGCACCTGCAGCCCGTCGGCGAAGGAGGGTTCGGGGCGGCGTCCCCCGGCGATGGCGTGGACGAGGTCGCGGGCCTGGTGGACGAAGGTGTGCTCGTAGCCGAGGCCGTGGCCGGGCGGCCACCAGGCGTCCAGGTAGGGGTGGTCGGGTTCGGTGACGAGGATCCGGCGGAAGCCGGCTTCCGCGCCCGGCTCGGTGGCGTCGTGGAAGGACAGCTCGTTGAGCCGCTCCAGGTCGAAGGCGAGTGAGCCGCGCTCCCCGTTGAGTTCGATGCGCAGCGCGTTCTTGCGGCCGGTGGCGTAGCGGGTGGCCTCGAAGGAGGCGAGGGCGCCGGAGGGGAAGCGGGCCGTGAAGAGGGCGGCGTCGTCGACGGTGACCTGCCCGGTGCCGGCGGAGGTGACGGCGGACAGCCCGCTCGTGGCACCGGTGGGCAGGGGCCTCTCCCGTACAAAGGTCTCCGTGAGGGCGGAGACGCCTGCCAGCCGCTCCCCCACCAGGTACTGCGCGAGGTCGACGATGTGCGCGCCGAGGTCGCCCAGCGAGCCCGACCCGGCCTGCTCCCTGCGCAGCCGCCAGGTCAGCGGGAACCGTGGGTCGACCAGCCAGTCCTGGAGGTACGTGACGCGCACGTGCCGCAGCCTGCCCAGGCGGCCCTCGGCGACCATGCGGCGGGCCTGGGCGGTGGCGGGCACCCGGCGGTAGTTGAAGCCGACCATCGCCACCTGGCCGCGCGCGTGGGCCTCCTCGGCGGCCCGCGCCATCGAGGTGGCCTCCTCGACGGTGTTGGCCAGCGGCTTCTCGCACAGGACGTGCTTGCCCGCGGCCAGGGCGGCCAGGGCGATCTCGGCGTGGCTGTCGCCGGGGGTGCAGATGTCGACGAGGTCGACGTCGTCCCGTTCGACGAGGGCCCGCCAGTCGGTCTCGGTGGACTCCCAGCCGTGCCGGCCGGCCGCGGCACGGACGGCGGCGGTGTCCCGGCCGCAGATCACGGCCTGCACGGGGTTCAGCGGCAGGTCGAAGACGCGGCCCGCGGTGCGCCAGCCCTGGGAGTGGGCAGCGCCCATGAAGGCGTAGCCCACCATCCCCACACGCAGGGGTGGCTTGCCTTTCTCGGTCCCTTCCGACTGCTGCTGCGGCTGTCCCATACGGGTGTCCTCCTCGTCCTGGTCGGGGTAGCGCACGTGGGGGGTGCGGGGTGGCTCACTTGAAGCCGGTGGACATGTACTGGTCGACGTTGGTCTTGTCGACGACGGCCGAGTAGAGGGTCAGCGACGAGGGGATCTCGAACTCGGCGAGGCCCCCGATGCCCTTGCTCTGGCCGAGGGCGCGGGCCAGGTCGATCGCGGAGGCGGCCATGGTCGGCGGGTACAGCACGGTCGCCTTGAGGACACCGTCGTCCTGCTTGATGGCCTGGAACGCGGAGAGCGCGCCGGCGCCGCCGACCATCAGGAAGTCGTCGCGCCCGGCCTGCTCGATGGCGCGGAGCGCGCCCACGCCCTGGTCGTCGTCGTGGTTCCACAGCGCGTCGAACTTCGACTGGGCCTGGAGCAGCTGCGCCATCTTGGCCTGGCCGGACTCGACGGTGAACTCGGCGGCCTGCCGGGCGACCTTCTTGATGTTGGGGTAGTTCTTCAGGGCGTCGTCGAAGCCCTGGGTGCGCTGCTTGGTGAGCTCCAGGTTGTCCAGGCCCGCCAGTTCGATGACACGGGCGCCGGACTTGCCCTTGAGCTTCTCGCCGATGTAGTGCCCGGCGTTGAGGCCCATGCCGTAGTTGTCGCCGCCGATCCAGCAGCGGTACGCCTGCGGGGAGTTGAAGATCCGGTCGAGGTTGACGACCGGGATGCCGGCACGCATCGCCTTCAGGCCGACCTGGGTGAGGGCCTTGCCGTCGGCGGGCAGCACGACCAGGACGTCGACCTTCTTGTTGATGAGGGTCTCGATCTGGCCGATCTGCTGGGCGGTGTCGTTGGAACCCTCGGTGATCTCCAGGGTGACGTCGGAGTACTTCTCGGCGCGGCTCTTGGCGTTGTCGTTGATCGCGTTGAGCCACCCGTGGTCGGCCTGCGGTCCGGCGAAGCCGATGGTGACCTTCTTGCCGGGCTTGTCGTCGGCGGCCGGCTGGTCGTTGCCGGCCGGCTCGTCCTCGGATTCGGACGGCTCGTTGCTCGTGCACCCCGTGAGGAGGGCACCGGCGGAGACGGCGGCGGCCCCGAAGAGCAGCCCTCTGCGGCTCGTGATCTCTGGCATGGCGGTCAACCCTTTCCTCAGGTCGTGCTCGCGGTACGGCGCTGGACCAGCACGGCGGCGACGATGATCGCGCCCTTGGCGATCTGCTGGACGTCGCTCTGCAGGTTGTTCAGGGCGAAGATGTTGGTGATCGTGAAGAAGATCAGGACGCCGAGCACGGAGCCGGTGATGGTGCCCCGGCCGCCGGTGAGCAGGGTGCCGCCGATGATCGCGGCGGCGATGGCGTCGAGTTCGTACAGGTTGCCGTTGGTGTTCTGGCCTGAGCCGGACAGGACGATGAGCAGGAAGGCCGCGATGCCGCAGCACAGCCCGGACAGCAGGTAGAGGTAGAGCCGCTGGCGGCGGACGTCGATGCCGGCGAGCCGGGCCGCCTCCGGGTTGCCCCCGACGGCGACCGTGCGGCGGCCGAAGGTGGTGCGGTTGAGCACCAGCCAGCCGATGACCGTCACGACGGCGAACACCAGGACCAGGGGCGGGATGCCGAGGACGTAGGCGTCGCGCTCCCCCAGGTCGAGGACGGACGGCACCGTGACGATCTGCGTCTTGCCGTCGGTGATCTGCAGGGCGAGGCCGCGGGCGGAGGCCAGCATGGCGAGGGTGGCGATGAACGGCACCATCCCGCCGTAGGCGATGAGCACCCCGTTGACCAGGCCGCAGCCGACGCCGACGACGATCGCCGTGAAGAGGATGCCGGCGAAGCCGTACTCCTGGGTGGCGACCGTGGTCGCCCACACCGAGGCGAGAGCGACGATCGCGCCGACCGACAGGTCGATGCCGCCGGAGACGATGACGAAGGTCATGCCCACCGTGACGACGCCGACCACGGAGGCCTGGGTGAGGACCAGTTGCAGGTTGCGGGTGTCGAGGAACTCGTCGGGCTTGGTGATGCCGCCGACGACGATCAGCGCGGCGAGCACGCCGAGCAGGGAGAGGGTGCGGACGTCGGCGCGGGCCGGCAGGCCGCGCCAGGCCGGGGGCCGGCCCTCGGGCACCTTCGCGGTGCTGTCCCGTGGCGGGGAGACGGGCTGCGTCATGACGCCGGGCTTCCTTCCATGACCAGGTCGAGTACACGGTGTTCGTCGAGTTCGCGCGCGGGTGCCGTGTGGACGACACGCCCCTCGCGCAGCACCAGCACGCGGTCGGCGAGGCCGAGCACCTCGGGCACCTCGCTGGAGACCAGCAGGACGGCGAGGCCTTCGTCGGCGAGCCGGCGGATGACCGCGTAGAGCTCGGCGCGGGCGCCCACGTCGACACCGCGGGTGGGTTCGTCGAGCAGCAGCACCTTGCAGCCGCGCAGGAGCCAGCGGGCCAGGACGGCCTTCTGCTGGTTGCCGCCGGACAGGGTGCGCACGGGCACGGCCGGGTTGTCCGGCCGGAGCGACAGTTCGCGGGTGGCGGCCCGGGCGGCACCGAGTTCGGCGCCCCGGTCGATCCAGCCGCCTCGTGCGAAGCGGGACATGGAGGAGACCGACACGTTGCGGGTGACGGACTCCAGCATCAGCAGGGCCTGCGCCTTGCGTTCCTCGGGGGCGAGCCCGAGTCCGGCCCGGACGGCGGCCGGTACGCTGCCCGGCTTGAGGGTCCGGCCGCCGACCCGTACCTGTCCGGTCGTCGGTTTGCGGGCGCCGTAGACGGTCTCCAGGATCTCGGAGCGGCCCGAGCCGACGAGTCCGGCGAGGCCGACGATCTCGCCCGGGCCGACCTCCAGGTCGAGCGGTTCGAACTCCCCTTGCCTGGACAGCCCTTGAACGGTCAGGACGGGTTCGCCGGGCGGCGGGGAGAGGGGGCGGCCGGGGAAGACGTACTCGACGTTGCGGCCCGTCATCAGGGCGACGACCTCGCGGGTCGGCGTCGATCTCGCCAGGAGCCCGTTCGCCACGGCCCGTCCGTCCTTCAGGACGGTCACCCGGTCGCCGATCCGGCGGATCTCCTCCAGCCGGTGCGAGATGTAGACGACGGCGACTCCGGCGGCGGTCAGGTCGCCGACGATACGGAACAGGTTGTCGACCTCGTCCGGGTCGAGGGCGGCGGAGGGCTCGTCCATCACGATGAGCCGCACGTCGTGGGAGAGCGCCCGCGCCATGGACACGATCTGCTGCTGCGCCGCCGACAGCTGTCCCACGAGCCGGGCGGGATCGATCTCGGCATGGCCGAGTCGCTTCAGCAGAGCGGCCGTCGACGCCTTGGCCGTCCTGCCGCGGACGACGAATCCCGCGGCGGTCGGCTCGTGCCCGAGGTGGACGTTCTCGGCGACCGACAGGTGCTCCACCAGGTCGAGTTCCTGGTAGATGGTGGCGATGCCGAGGCGCATCGCGTTGATCGGCGAGCGGAGGGTGACCTCCTCGCCGCGCCAGCGGATGCTTCCGGTGTCGGGCTGGTGGGCACCGGCCAGCACCTTGATGAGGGTGGACTTGCCGGCGCCGTTCTGGCCGAGGAGGCAGTGCACCTCACCGGCCTGGACGTCCAGGTCGACGCCGTCCAGGGCCCGGACTCCGGGGAACGACTTGGTGATGCCGGACATGCTGAGCAGCGGTGGTTCTGATGCCATGCGGATTCCCCTTGGCGGGCGTGCGGGCCGGTTTCAGGGCAGGGCAGAGCAGGGCGCTGTGCTGAGGGAGCCGTGCTGTCGTGAAGGACTACGCGGGTGAGAACAGGTGGTCGCTGATGAGCCGGGCCGCGCCGATCACTCCGGCGGTGGGGCCCAACTCCCCTAGGACGATGGGGAGGTTGCCGGTCGCCAGCGGCAGCGACTGGCGGTAGACCTGGGTGCGGATCGCGGCGAGCAGGGTGTGGCCGAGGCCGGTCACCCCGCCGCCGATCACCACCAGGCCCGGGTTGAAGAAGCTGACCAGGCCGGCGATGACCTGGCCGGCGCGGTTGCCGCCCTCGCGGATCAGGTCGAGGGCGGTGGCGTCACCGGCTGCGGCCGCGCCGGCGACGTCCACGGCGGTGAGTGCGCCGTTGGTGTCCAGCCGCGAGGCCAGTTCGGCGGAGCGCCCCTGCTGGGCGGCCTCCGTCGCGTCTCGGGCCAGGGCCGCCCCACTGAAGTGGGCCTCCAGGCAGCCCCGGTTGCCGCAGGCGCAGGGGTGGCCGTCGGGGACGGCCTGGATGTGCCCGATGTCGCCGGCGCTGCCCGTCGTGCCGCGGTAGACCTCACCGCCGACGACGATGCCGCAGCCGATGCCGGTGCCGATCTTGACGCAGAGGAAGTCGGCGACGGTGCGGGCCACGCCCGCGTGCTGCTCCCCCATCGCCATGAGGTTGACGTCGTTGTCGACCATGACCGGGCAGCCGAGTTCCTGGCTGAGCGCCTCCCGCACGGGGAAGCCGTCCCAGCCGGGCATGATCGGCGGTGCCACCGGGATGCCCTCGGGGAAGCGGACCGGGCCCGGGACGCCGATGCCGGCGCCGTCGAACCCCTCCGCGAGCCCGGAGGCCCTCAGCTTCGCGGCCATGGCCAGGACCTGCTCGAAGACCGCGACGGGCCCTTCACGCACGTCCATGGGCTGGTTGAGGTGCCCGAGGGTCTCCAGCTCGGCGTTGGTGACGGCGACGTCGACCGAGGTCGCGCCGATGTCGACACCGAGGAAGCGGAGTTCGGGGTTGAGCCGGATGTTGTGGGAACGGCGGCCACCGCGCGAGGCGGCGAGTCCGTCGGCCACGACCAGCCCCGTCTCCAGCAGCCGGTCCACCTCCACGGCGAGCTTGGACCGCGAGAGGTCGACCTGGTCGCCCAACTGGGCACGGGAGTTGGGGCCACCGTCACGCAACAGCTTGAGCAGTCGGGCCTGGTGGGCGTTTCCGGGTCGTGCGGTCATACGTCTCACGAGCCCCTCCCCGCCTCGATCGGCCTGTGCGCGCCGGTTTTCCGCCACCTCAGTGGCTTGCTTTCGGAGGGAACGTAGCAGCGGCTGCCGAGGCTGGGAAGAAGTCGCGCAGCAATTGCCCCGTACTTTTTCCACTCAGTGGACAAAGAAGCGTTGACGGATGTCCTGCCTCGCAGCGCGAGGTTGGGGCGGGGCGGGTCGCGGTACTACGGGCTCGTGGTGGCGCTACGCACGCGAACGCTCGTGGTACGAACGGCGCGTGTGCTCGGTGTGTTCGCGCATCAGCCGGGTGGCGCGCTGTTCGTCCCGGTCGGCGACCGCGGCGATCAGTTCGCGGTGCTCGATCCAGGAATGGTGACCGCGCCGGCGGGCCACCGGCGTGTAGTACCAGCGCACGCGCCGGTCGACCTGGGCGGCGAGTTCGGCCAGGACCGCGTTGCCGGCGAGCTCCATGATCTTGGCGTGGAAACGGGCGTTCATGGCGACGGCCCCGTCCACGTCGTCGGCGTCGACGGCCTTCTCGCCCTCCGCGCACAGCGCTTCGAGCGCGGCGATGCCCGCGCTGCCGGCGTTGGCCGCCGCGAGCCGGGCGGCCTCGGCCTCCAGGAGCGTACGGACCGTGAGGAGCTGGTCGGCCTCCTCCTCCGTCGGCTCGTGCACGAACGCGCCCTGGGCGGGCCGCAGATCGACCCACCCCTCGGTGTTGAGCCGCTGCAGCGCCTCACGCACCGGCTGCCGGGAGACGCCGAGGTGCCCGGCGAGTTCGCTCTCGACGAGGTGCTGGCCGGGGTGGAGCGCACGGGTGGTGATGAGTTCGAGCAGTGCCTCGTAGACACGGTCGCGCAGCGGACCCGGGCGCTCCAGCTTGGGTACCGCCCCCTGGGGCAGGCCTGTCGACAGCATCGCTGTCCCCCTCCTCGGCAGGGCCGTGCACAGCGCGGCGCGAGCCGGTATGGCCGCAGAGTCAGTATTGATTGTCTTTCGTCTACAGTCTACGGCGCACAAGGGCCAGGCTTTCGGGGAGTTGACCGCGTCACACCCCCGGGGCAGGGCCGGGTCACGACGCCCCGCCGCTCACGGGCAGCGCACGACCTGCCCGGCGTAGGACAGATTGCCGCCGAAGCCGAACAGCAGCACCGGGTCGCCCGTGGTGAGCGCGCCCTGTTCGACCAGCTTGGAGAAGGCCATCGGGATGCTCGCGGCCGAGGTGTTGCCGGACTCGGTGACATCGCGTGCGACGACCGCGTTGACCGCGCCGATCTTCTCCGCGAGCGGCTCGATGATGCGCAGGTTCGCCTGGTGCAGCACGACCCCGGCGAGGTCGGCCGGCTCCAGCCCGGCCCGTTCGCAGGCCCGCCGGGCTATGGGCGGGAGCTGCGTGGTGGCCCAGCGGTAGACGCTCTGGCCCTCCTGGGCGAAGCGCGGCGGGGTGCCCTCGATCCGCACGGCGTTGCCCATCTCGGGCACCGAGCCCCACAGCACCGGCCCGATGGCCGGCTCGTCCGCGGCCTCCACCACCGCGGCCCCGGCCCCGTCGCCGACGAGCACACAGGTGCTGCGGTCACTCCAGTCGGTCACGGCGGACATCTTGTCGGCCCCGATCACCAGCGCACGGCTCGAGCCCCCCGCGCGGACCGCGTGGTCGGCGGTGGCCAGGGCGTGGGTGAAGCCGGCGCACACCACGTTGAGGTCCATGGTGGCGGCCTGCGGGATGCCCAGCCGGGCCGCGACCCGGGCTGCCGTGTTGGGCGAGCGGTCGACGGCGGTGGAGGTGGCGACCAGCACGAGGTCGATGTCCGCCGGGGCCAGTCCGGCCGCGGCGAGGGCCTTCGCGGCGGCGTGGCCAGCCAGCTCGTCGACGGGCTCGCCGGGGCCGGCGATGTGCCGCGTGCGGATGCCCACCCGGCTCCGGATCCACTCGTCACTGGTGTCGACCAGTCCCGCCAGGTCCTCGTTGGTGAGCACCTTGGCGGGCTGGTAGTGGCCGACGGCGGCGATGCGCGAGCCGTTCATTGGGTGGATCCCCCTCGTTGCCTTGGGTAGCGGATCCACCAGTCTGATCAGTGACTCGCGGGTACGACGGCAGCCAATGCGACAGGAAACGGGCGCCTGGGTTGTTCGCTTCGGTCAGGTGCTCGGGCGCCCGGACGCCTGTCGAACGCCGACCCGGCGGCCCGGCTCCTGCCCGCGCCCCGGCTTTCACCCGCACCCCGGCGCCTATCCGGTGAACAGTTGCGTCGCCTTGCGGACGAGCTCGTACAGCCCGTAGGCGAGCGGTACGCCCACCCACGCCCAGGCGAGGGCGATCAGCCACCGCCGGTCCGGGCTAGGCGGACTCTGACTGCTGCCGCTCGGCATGGGCGGCCTCCTTCGGGACGGGGACGTGGTGGCGGGGGTCGACGGGCCGGACCAGTTCGTTGGCGACGAAGCCGACGACGAGCAGCCCGATCATGATGACGAAGGACAGGCCGTACAGGGACGCTCCGTGCCGGCCCGCCTCCTCCTGCCGGTCGGCGATCCAGTTCACGATCAGCGGGCCGAGCACCCCGGCCGTGGACCAGGCGGTGAGCAGCCGCCCGTGGATGGCGCCGACCTGGTACGTACCGAACAAATCCTTCAGATAGGCGGGAACCGTGGCGAATCCGCCGCCGTAGAAGGAGAGGATGACCAGGGCGCACAGGACGAACAGCGGCTTGGAGGAGTCGCCGAACAGGGCGATGAGGGCGTACATCAGGGCGCCGACAGCGAGATAGACGCGGTAGATGTTCTTGCGGCCGATGAGGTCGGACGTCGAGGACCAGCCGATCCGGCCCGCCATGTTCGCCGCCGACAGCAGCGCGACGAATCCGGCGGCGGCCGTCACGGACACCGGGGTGGAGGTGTCGGCGAAGAAGTCCGTGATCATCGGCGCGGCCTTCTCCAGGATGCCGATGCCCGCGGTGACGTTCATGCAGAGCACGATCCACAGGAGCCAGAACTGCGGGGTGCGCAGCGCCTGTCTCGCGGAGACCTGCGGTCCGGTGGGGGCTTGTCGCGCGGTCCCCCGCGCCTTCGGAGCATGACGCGGAACCCGGACCAGGAGCACCCCCAGCAGCATGAACACGGCGTACGACAGCCCGTGCACGAGGAAGGCGAGTGCGATGCCGGAGCTGTCGCCGCCGAACGACTCCAGCATCTGGGCCGACCACGGTGAGGCGATGAGCGCGCCGCCGCCGAAGCCCATGATGGCGATGCCGGTGGCCATGCCGGGCCGGTCCGGGAACCACTTGATCAGTGTGGAGACGGGTGAGATGTACCCGATGCCCAGACCGATGCCGCCGACGAAGCCGTAGCCGAGGACGATCAGCCAGTACTGCTCCAGGTACGCGCCCAGCGCGGAGAGCAGGAAGCCGGAGGAGAAGCAGAGCAGGGCCACGGTCATCGCCCAGCGGGGGCCGTTGCGCTCCACGAGGGTGCCGCCGAACGCGGCGGACAGGCCCAGCATGACGATGCCCAGCTGGAAGGGCAGCGCGCTCTGCGTGCCGCTGAGGCCGAGCGCGGACTCGAGGGGCGGCTTGAACACGCTCCAGGCGTAGGCCTGGCCGATGGAGAGATGCACGGAGAGAGCGGCGGGCGGAACGAGCCAGCGGCTCCAGCCCGGGGGCGCGACGGGGGGACTCATGAACCCCGGACGGTAGGGATCGCCGGGGGAGTTGGGAAGCCGAGCCGTCGACCGTATGCGGTGAGCGGTATCCGGCATGCGCCGAACGGTCGGCGCGCGCACCCTCGCCCACCCAACCTCCATACTGTGCACAATATTTCGTCGACACGTTCCGGTCAGAGCCGGCCTCGCTCTCTCCCCCACCTCCGCGGTATCCCTCAAACCGAACGGAGTGCTCCCGTGAAAGTCGCAGTTCTCGGCGCCGGTGGCCATCGGCGCCTACGTCGGCGCCGCGCTCCACCGCGCGGGCGCCGAGGTGCATCTCGTCGCCCGTGGACCGCATTTGGCGGCCATGAGGCAGCACGGAGTCCGGGTGCGCAGCCCACGCGGCGACTTCACCGCGCACCCCCACGCCACCGACGACCCGGCCGAAGTCGGCCCGGTCGGCCATGTCTTCCTGGGCCTGAAGGCCAACGCGTACGCGGCGTGCGGGCCGCTGATCGCGCCTTTGCTGCACGGGACGACGTCGGTCGTCGCGGCCCGGAACGGCATCCCCTGGTGGTACTTCCACCGGCACGGCGGCCCGTACGACGGCCACCGTGTCGAGAGTGTCGACCCGGACGGCGCGGTCAGTGCGGTGCTCACGCCCGAACGGGCCATCGGCTGTGTCGTCTACGCGGCGACCGAACTCGAAGGGCCGGGCATCGTACGGCACTTGGAGGGCACGAGGTTCTCCATCGGCGAACCGGACCGCAGCCGCTCCGCGCGCTGCCTCGCGTTCAGCGAGGCCATGCAGGCGGGCGGGCTGAAGTGCCCGGTCGAACCGGACCTGCGCGGCGACATCTGGGTGAAGCCAAGCCGCCGTTCCCGGTGGAGAAGGGCCTGTTCGGCAAGCCGACCGTCGAGAACAACGTCGAGACGCTGGTCAACGTGCTGCCGATCCTGACGATGGGCGCCCCGGCGTACGCGGCGATCGGCACCGGGACTCCACCGGGCCGAAGCTGTTCTGCGTGTCCGGGAGCGTGGACCGGCCCGGCGTCTACGAGGTGCCCTTCAGCGCGACGCTGGGCGAGCTGCTCACGCTCGCCGGGGTGCGGGACGGGCTGCGGGCGGTGCTGCTCGGCGGCGCGGCGGGCGGCTTCGTACGGGCCGACGAGAGAGACATCCCGCTCACCTTCGAAGGGACCCGGGCGGCGGGCACGACGCTCGGCTCGGGCGTCGTCATGGCCTTCGACGACAGTGTGCCTCTGCCCCGGCTGCTGCTGCGCATCGCGGAGTTCTTCCGCGACGAGTCGTGCGGGCAGTGCGTGCCCTGCCGGGTCGGGACGGTGCGGCAGGAGGAGGCGCTGCACCGGATCGTGGAGCGCGCGGGCGCCGACGCCGCCGGGGACGTCGCGCTGCTGCGGGAGGTCGGCCGCGCCATGCGGGACGCCTCCATCTGCGGTCTGGGCCAGACCGCGTGGAACGCCGTGGAATCCGCCATCGACCGTCTGGGGGCGTACGAACGACCGTCACACCGCTGGGGATCCCGCGCCGCATGCTGGAGTTCACTCTCGACGGCGAGGAGACCCGGGTCCCCGAGGGCTCGACGATCCTGGACGCGTGCCGGGCCGCCGGGAAGGACGTCCCGACCTTGTGCGAGGGCGACCCCTGCGCCCGAGGAACGCCTGCCGGGTCTGTGTCGTCGAGGTCGAGGGGGCGAGGACGCTCGTCCCCGCCTGCTCGCGCGAGGCGGAGTTGGGCATGGAGGTCCGTACGGACACCGAACGAGCCCGGCACAGCCGCAAGGTCGTCCTCGAACTGCTCGCGTCCTCGGTCGACCTGTCGACGACCCCGAAGGTCGCCGGGTGGCTCAAGGACTACGAGGCGAAGCCGGACCGCTTCGGCCCCGACGCGGCGCGGCTGAACGAGGAGCCGAAGGTCGACAACGATCTGTACGTCCGCGACTACGACAAGTGCGTCCTCTGCTACAAGTGCGTCGACGCCTGCGGCGACCAGTGGCAGAACACCTTCGCGATCTCGGTCGCCGGGCGGGGCTTCGACGCCCGGATCGCCGTAAGCCGGACGCGCCGCTGACCGACTCGGCGTGCGTGTACTGCGGGAACTGCATCGAGGTGTGTCCCACGGGCGCGCTGTCCTTCAAGTCCGAGTTCGACATGCGCGCGGCGGGTACCTGGGACGAGGCACGGCAGACGGAGACGACCACGGTGTGCGCGTACTGCGGAGTGGGCTGCAACCTGACGCTGCACGTGCAGGACAATGAGATCGTCAAGGTCACCTCGCCGCACGACAACCCGGTGACCCACGGCAATCTCTGCATCAAGGGCCGCTTCGGCTACCAGCACGTACAGAACCGGGGCTGATCAGGACATGGGACGAGTCACGGAACGACGCAAGGTGCTCCGCATCCGGGACGGGGCGGTCTCCAGCCGCCCGGACACGCTCGTCGCCGAGGAGCCGATGGAGATCCGGCTGAACGGCAAGCCCCTGGCGATCACCATGCGCACCCCTGGCGACGACTTCGCGCTGGCGGCGGGGTTCCTGGTGAGCGAGGGGGTGCTGGCCGGGCGGCAGGACCTGCAGAACATCGTGTACTGCGCCGGGGCCACGGCCGAGGGCTCGAACACGTACAACGTGGTCGACGTGAAGACCGCCCAGGACGTGGTGGTCCCGGACATCACGCTGGAGCGCAACGTCTACACCACGTCCTCCTGCGGGCTGTGCGGCAAGGCGTCGCTGGACGCGGTGCGCACCACGACCCGGTGGCCCATGGCCGACACTCCCCCGGTCCGGATCTCCCCCGAGCTGCTCACGAGCCTCCCCGACCGGCTGCGCGCGGCCCAGCGGGTCTTCGACCGGACCGGGGGCCTGCACGCGGCGGCGCTGTTCTCGGAACGCGGCGAGCTGCTGGACGTCCGGGAGGACGTGGGCCGGCACAACGCGGTCGACAAACTGGTCGGCCGGGCCCTGCAGAACGGGGAGCTGCCGCTGTCGCGGGCGATCCTCCTCGTGTCGGGCCGGGCCTCCTTCGAGCTGGCGCAGAAGGCCGTGATGGCCGGCATTCCGGTCCTGGCGGCCGTGTCGGCGCCGTCGTCACTCGCGGTGGACCTGGCCGCCGAGACGGGCCTGACGCTGGTGGGCTTCCTGCGGGGCAGTTCCATGAACGTGTACGCGGGTGAGGACCGGATCGCTGTGCGGGCCGCGGCCGCCCAGGGCTGAGCAGGTCCCTCCCGCGACACGGCGGCGGGGCCCCGACCGGCGGGGAGCGCCCCCTGCGCCGCAGGGGCCCCGCCTCGGCCTGCCCGCGCGGGGCCCGGCCGGGTCGTCAGCCGGCCGTACCGGATATCCGGAGCAGCATCGACGTGAACTGCTCCCGCTCGTCCGCCGACAGCGGTGCGAGCAGTTCGTCGTTGGCCGCGCGGGCCGCCTTCTCGCAGCGCTCGAGCAGCCGGGCTCCGCGCGGGGTGAGGGACACCGCGTTCTTGCGGCGGTCCCCGGGGTCCGGCTCGCGCACGACCAGGCCGGCCGCCTGGAGGTCGTTCAGGATCCCGACCAGGTCCTTGGGGTCCAGCCGGACCCCGCGGCCGAGGTCGGCCTGGGCGACGGGGGCGAGGTCGCGGACGGCGGACAGCACCACGTGGTGCCACATCCTCATGTCCTCCGCGGCCAGCGCCTCCGCCACCAGGGCCCGGCCGCGGGCTGCGGCGCGGCCGAGCAGCCAGCTGGGCAGGGAACGGATCGCGGGGAGGGGAGCTTCCGGCATGGTCGCAGCCTAATCAAGAAATCGTTGGTTCTCCCTATGATCCTCCTATACCGTTGGGCCTCCCAACGATCTCGTCGGGGCTGCCGACGACCCCGGAGGTGCGATGCGCCGCGTCCGCTACGAAACCCGAGGCGGCCCCCTCTTCCTGGAAGAGGCACCGCTCCCCGAGCCCGGCCCCGGCGAGCTGCTCGTGCGTACGGAGGCGATCGGCGTCACGCTCCCGGTCGTACGCAAGGTCACCGAAGCGGCCGAACCGGTCCCGCTCGGCGGCGAGATCGCCGGTCAGGTCACGGCCGCCGGAGAGGGCGTCACCCGCTTCGGCACCGGCGACCGGGTGACCGGGCTCTGCTTCGGCCACGGCTACGCGGACTTCGCCGTGCTGCACGAGGCCATGGCCTCCCCGGTCCCCCGGGACGCGAGCGCCGTCGACGCGGTCGCCCTGGTCCGCAGCGGCCTGGTCGCCCTCGGCGCCCTCGAGGCGGCCCGCCCCGAGCCGGGCGAGGCGGCCCTGGTCACCGCGGCCGCGAGCGGCGTCGGCCATCTGGCCGTGCAGCTGGCCAGGACACGCGGCGCGGGGCGTGTCGTGGGTGCCGTCTCCGACCCGGGCAAGGCCGGCTTCGTGCGCGATCTGGGCGCCGACCACGTCATCGCGTACGGCGACCGGAGCTGGGGCACCCCGGTCGACTACGTGCTGGACGCGGTCGGCGGCGAGTTGCTCACCCGCGCCCTGCACGCGCTGGTCCCCGAGGGGCGGCTGGTGGCGTACAGCTCGGGCGGCGGCGCCATCCAGGCCTACGACCTGCTCGTGGCCGCCAAGTCGGTGAGCGGCTTCCAGATGGCCCGCATCGCCCGCGGGAAGCCGGAGTTGTACGAGCAGTGGCGCGAGGAGCTGTGGCGGCTGTTCGACGCCGGAGAGCTCAGGCCCGCCGTCCACGGACGGTTCGCCCTGGAGGACGCGGCGAAGGCGCACGCGGAGATCGAGGGCCGGTCCAACCTGGGCAAGGTCGTCCTGATCCCCTGACGCGGGTCCTTGTGGGGGGTCTGTGAGCCAAGTACCGTCTGTGACCCACACATGGGACGTGGAATGTCCGGATGACCGGATGACCGGATGACCGGATGTCTTTTCCCATGACCAGGTGGTCCAGCCGACAGACGCATGAAGGGCAGGTCGCACCATGCCGTCAAGTCTTCGCGCACGTCTGAGATCCACCCTGACAGCCGCCGTCACCGCCGGGGCGCTGCTCGCGCCCACCGTCCCGGCCCACGGCCGACCCGCCACGCCGTTACCGGAGTTCGAGCAGCAGGTGCTCTTCAAGGCCTCCCAGGACCCCGGCTACGCCTGCTTCCGGATCCCGGCGATGGTGCGCACCGCCCGGGGCACCCTGCTCGCCTTCGCCGAGGGCCGGGTCCTCAACTGCGGTGACGCGGCCGACATCGACATCGTCGTCAAGCGCTCCATCGACGGGGGCCGCACCTGGGGGCCGCTCCAGGTCGTCACCGAGGGCGCGGGCGACACGCACGGCAACCCGGCACCCGTCGTGGACCGCAGGACGGGCCGGATCCTGCTGGCCGAGACGTACAACACCGGCCGTACGGACGCCGGCAACTGCGCCGTGCCCTGCGACCGCACCCCGCACCTGCAGTACAGCGACGACGACGGCCGGACCTGGTCGCAGCCGCGCGACCTGAGCGAGGAGATCCTGCCCGAGGACTGGAACTCCTGGTACGCGACGGGTCCCGTGCACGGCATTCAGCTCACCCGCGGCAAGCACGCCGGTCGGCTGGTGTTCGGCGTCAACACCGAGACGTGGAACGGCAGCCGGGTGTCCGCCAACCACGCCGCACTCGTGATCAGCGACGACGGCGGCGACTCCTGGGAGATCGGCGCCACGGACACCTGGCCCATAGCGCAGGACGGCACGTTCCGGCAGAAGCCGTCGGAGGTGACGCTCACCGAACGCGCCGACGGCGCCCTGCTCGTCAGCGGCCGTGAGCAGGACGGCACCGACCTCGGGCACCGCTCCCAGACCCTCAGCGTGGACGGCGGCGACAGCTTCGCCACGCCCTTCCGCGACCTGCCGGACCTGTACACCCCGCAGGTCCAGGGCGCGACCCTGCGACTCGGCGACCGGATGCTGCTGTCCGCTCCCGCCGACCCCGACCGCCGCCGCACGATGATGGTCCGCTCCTCCTACGACGGCGGGCGCACCTGGGAGAGCGTGGACCGGGGGACGGTCGTCACCACGGACTGGTCCGGCTACTCCGACATGGCGTCCGTCGACGGCACCACGGTCGGGCTGCTGTACGAGGGCGGCGCCGTCGACGCGCGCGACGAGATCCGCTTCGCCCGCTTCACCGAGGACTGGCTGAAGCCGCGCCGGGGCGCCGACCCGACCACGCGGGACGCGGCGGCGGGAGCCAGGCCCGCGGCCGTGCTCGGCGGCGCGGCGCGCACGGCCGGTGTCCGCGGCGGCGCGCTGTCCTTCGACGGCGCCGACGACGCCGTCCGGCTCCCCTACCGGTCCCGGCTGCCGCTCGGGGACGGGGACTTCACGGCGTCGCTGCACTTCCGCTACACGGCCACGGCCGGCGAGCAGCCCTTCCTGTGGATGGGCGGCATCGGCACCACCCAGCCGCAGATCTGGCTGCGCGGGGAACCGGCGAGCGACCGGGTCCGGGGACTGATCACCACCCGGTCGGGTGCGACGACCGTCAGGTCCGCCTCGGTGTCCACCGACGGCGCCCACAACGACGGCCGCTGGCACCATCTCGCGCTGCGCCGCGGCGGCGGGCAGCTGACGCTCTTCCTCGACGGCGAGGCGCTCGGCACCACGGACGTGCCGGGGTCGGTCAGCCGCAACTCCCCGTTCGGCGTGCACATCGGGCAGCGCATGGACAGCCGGGCGTTCCTCACCGGGGCGATCGACGACGTCCGGGTGTGGAACCGGGCCCTGAGCGACGAGGAGCTGGCCTCCGGCGCCTCGGGCGCGGCCTTCCGGGGCACCGTGCTGAGGCTGCCCATGGACCGGGTGAGCGGCAGCAACTAACGTCACGGGGCGTGCCCGACGCCTCAGGAGCATTACGAGCCCGACAGCGCACGGGAACCGGGATCGGCCTGCTGCTGGCCCTGGTTCTCGGCGCGGCGCTGCTCATCGCCCTGCCCGACGACGACGGCGGCGGCGCGGACGGCGCCTGCCGGGCGCTCACGGTCGGCTCCTGGAAGGCGGACGACGGCCTCGACGCCGAGTTCGCCCGCTACGGCGACGACGCGAGCCGCACGGACGACTGGACCGGCGGCGACGGCACCCACTCGGTGCGATTGCCGGACGGCCGGGTGCTGTGGCTGTTCTCGGACACCTATCTGGGCCGGGTGTACGGCCCGCCCAACCCGCACGGCGAGTCCTACGCCTGGCGGGACGCCGGCACGCCGCTGGTGCGCAACTCCGCCGTGCTGATGCGCGACGGCCGCCTCGAAACCACCCTGCCGGCCCCGCTGTTCGCCGACCCGGCACCCGGCCGGTGGCGCTGGCCGGTCGCCGCCCGCGTCGAACCCCGCTCCCCCGGCTCCTCGGAACAGGTCGTGCGGGTGCTGCTGTGGGTGCGCACGGCAGGCCAGTCCCCCTGGATCTACGGGGTGCCCACCGCGACCGAGGTCGCCACGCTGTCCCTGCCCGGGCTGCGCCTGGAGTCGATCGTCGAGGTGCTGGACCAGCGTCCGGTCCCCGACCCGTCCCGGCGGGTGCTGTTCGGTACCACTCTGGTCCAGGAGGACGGCTGGACCTACGTGTTCGGCGGCGACGACGGCCGGGCCGCCTCCCGTCCCGCCTCGCACGCGTACGCGGCCCGGGTGCCGGAGGGCCGGCTCGCGGATCCGTCGGCCTGGCAGTACTGGAGCGGCTCGGCGTGGGTGCCCCGGGCCCGTCCCCGGCCGGTGCTCGGGGACGGGCGGCAGACGGGCGTGGGCAGCGCGTTCTCGGTGGTCCGGGAGGGCGGTACGTACGTGCTGTTCACGATGGCCGCCGGCCCGAAGGGGCTGACCACCGTCACGTCCTACTGGGCCTGCTCGCCCGCCGGGCCGTGGCACGGTCCGGCGAAGGAGTTCAGCCCGACGCTGCCCCCGGGACAGGTCGCCGCCTACAACCCGCAGGCGCATCCCGTGCTGAGCGGCGGCGGACGGCTCGTGCTGAGCTACGACGTCAACTGGCTGGAGACGACGGGCGCCGCCGCCCAGCTCAGCCGGAACGTGTCCCTGTACCGGCCACGGTTCGTGTCGTTGCGGCTGGCCGCGGTGCGGTGACCTCCGCCACCGCCTCCCGCGCGCGCCGCTTGGCGATCACCGCGCACACGATGAGCTGCATCTGGTGGAAGAGCATCAGCGGCAGCACGGCGAGCGCCGCCTGTGCGCCGAACAGGACGCTCGCCATGGGCAGTCCGGCGGCCAGGGACTTCTTCGAGCCGGCGAACTGGATCGCGATCCGGTCCGCCCGGCCGAAGCGCAGCGCCTTGCCGCCGTACCAGGTCAGCAGCAGCATCACCGCGAGGATCACGGCCTCGACGACGACCAGGCCGCCGAGCCGGGCGGGGCTGACCTGGTGCCAGATGCCCTGGACCATGCCCGCGCTGAACGCGGTGTAGACGACGAGCAGGATCGAGCCGCGGTCCACCAGGGCGAGGACCTTCTTCCGGCGGGTGACGAAGCCGCCGATCCAGTGGCGCAGCAGCTGCCCGGCGAGGAACGGCACCAGCAGCTGCAGCACGATCTTCAGCAGCGAGTCGGCGGAGAACCCGCCGCCGCTGCCGCCGAGCAGCGAGGCCGCGAGCAGCGGGGTGGCGACGATGCCGGCGAGCGAGGAGAAGGAGCCCGCGCAGATCGCGGCGGGCACGTTGCCGCGGGCCATCGAGGTGAAGGCGATCGACGACTGCACGGTCGACGGGACGAGCGTGAGGAAGAGCAGGCCCTGGTGGAGCGGGTGCGTCAGGATCACCGGGACCAGCCCGCGGGCCGCGAGCCCGAGCAGCGGGAAGACCAGGAAGGTGCAGGCCAGGACGGTGACGTGGAGCCGCCAGTGGCGCAGCCCGTCGAGCGCCTCACGGGTGGAGAGCCGCGCGCCGTACAGGAAGAAGAGGAGGGCGACCGCCGCCGTGGAGGCACCCGAGGCGACCTCGGCGGCCGGCCCGCGAGCCGGAAGGAGTGCGGCGAGGCCCACCGTCCCGAGCAGCAGCAGGATGTAAGGGTCGATCGGCATCCAGTTCGGCCGGCGCAGGCGTTTCACGGTGCTCCACTTGCTTGGTACGTCCCTCGGACCGGGGCCGCAGCGGCCCCGTCCCATCCTGCTCCCCCGACCGGCGATCGGGAATCCCGCATACCGCTCTCACTGTCATCGCGTTCCGCGTTAACGTGGGGGCTGTGTACGACCCGTCCCATCTGCGCACGTTCCTGTCGGTGGCGCAGACGCTGAGCTTCACGCAGGCCGCGCGGCGGCTCGGGCTGCGGCAGTCCACGGTCAGCCAGCACGTGAGGCGGCTGGAGGACGCCACAGGGCGGACGCTGTTCACCCGGGACACGCACTCGGTGGAGCTGACCGAGGACGGCGAGGCCATGCTGGGCTTCGCGCGCCGGATCCTGGAGGTGCAGGAGCAGGCGGCGGCGTTCTTCACCGGTACCCGGCTGCGCGGCCGGCTGCGGTTCGGCGCCTCGGAGGACTTCGTGCTGACGCGGCTGCCCGAGATCCTCGAGGGCTTCCGGCACGAGCACCCCGAGGTCGACCTGGAGCTGACGGTCGAGCTCTCGGGCACGCTGCACGAGCAGCTGGCCGCCGGGAAGCTGGACCTCGTCCTCGCCAAGCGGCGGCCCGAGGACCCTCGCGGCCGGCTGGTCCGGCACGACAGGCTGGTGTGGATCGGCGCGGAACGCCTCCGGCTCGATCCGGACCGCCCGGTGCCGCTCATCGTCTACCCGCCGCCGGGCATCACCCGCGCGCTCGCCCTGGAGGCCCTGGAACGGCAGGGCCGGGAATGGCGGGTCGTGTGCACCAGCGGCAGCCTGAACGGTCTCGTCGCGGCGGCCCGGGCCGGCCTCGGCGTGATGGCGCACTCCCGCGGCCTGATCCCGCCGGGCCTGGTCCGGATCCCCGACCGGGCAGGGCTGCCGGAACTCGGGCAGGTCGACTTCGTCCTGGTCCACGGCCGGCGGCGGCCCTCCGCGCAGGGCGCGGCGGACGCCCTGGCGGCGGCGATCCTGACGGGCGGGGACCGGCTCCACCGCAGCGAGCGCAAGGGGCTGTGATCTGCCCGTACGTCACCTCCGCCGGAAGCGGAGTGACAGAATCCGCCGCTGCTCCGCTGACAGAGGAGACCCTGCCGGGAGGCGCGTGGCACCGCGACCGGCGTCGTACAGATTCGGTGGAGATTACGGCACCGAAACTTACGCAACCGTCAGTTTTGTGTCCGACCCTTCCCCATGTGAGCGCTTTTTCCCTGGCTGACCAGCGCATACAAGAGCGCTGCTCGTCGTCGTACCCCCTCCCGCCCCCTGCCCGGGTGGGGTAGCTTTCACGGCGCTGTGCGGGGCGTCACTCGACTGAAGCGCTGAGGAGCGGGGAGCGGGGTTTGCGCGAGTTCACCAACCCTCCGTTGGCGTTGGCACCTCCGGTGGGTGGTCTGGCCGACGTGGTCTTCGAGCATGCCCAGGAAGACCCTCTGCACATCGCCCTGGGCCGCACGGACGACTCCGGTCAGTGGCGGGACGTCACCAGCGCCGAGTTCCGTGACGAGGTGCTCGCGCTGGCCAAGGGCCTGCTCGCGAGCGGCATCCGGTTCGGCGACCGGGTCGCGATCATGTCCCGTACGCGCTATGAGTGGACCCTCTTCGACTACGCGCTGTGGACGATCGGCGCCCAGGTGGTGCCGGTCTACCCGACGTCCTCGGCCGAGCAGTGCTTCTGGATGCTGTACGACGCCGAGGTGACGGCCGCGGTCGTGGAGCACGAGGACCACGCGATGACCATCGCCACCGTCATCGACCGGCTCCCCCAGCTGCGCCGGCTCTGGCAGCTGGACTCCGGCGCCGTGCACGAGCTGTACGACGCGGGCGCGCACCTGGACGACGAGGTGGTGCACCGCCACCGGCAGGCCGTCACACCCGACTCGGTCGCCACGATCATCTACACCTCGGGCACCACCGGACGCCCCAAGGGCTGCGTCATCACACACGGCAACTTCATGTACGAGGCGGACACCGTCATCGAGCGCTGGGAGCCGGTGTTCCACTCCAAGCGCGGAGACGAGGCGGCGACCCTGCTCTTCCTGCCGCTCGCGCACGTCTTCGGGCGGATGGTCCAGGTCGCCGGGATCCGCGGCAAGGTGAAGTTCGGCCATCAGCCGCAGCTGAACGCCGCGGCCCTGCTGCCGGACCTGGCCGCGTTCAAGCCGACGTTCTTCCTGGCCGTGCCGTACATCTTCGAGAAGGTGTTCAACGCGGCCCGCCGCAGAGCCGAGAAGGAGGGCCGCTCCGGTCCCTTCGAGAAGGCCGTCGACATCGCGATCAAGTACGCCGACGCGATGGAGGCCAAGGCCTGGGGCATCGGCCCCGGCCCGTCGGCGGGCCTGCGCATGCAGCACCAGCTGTTCGACAAGCTCGTCTACACCAAGATCCGTGCCGCGATGGGCGGCCGCATCAAGCACGCCATGTCCGGCGGGTCGGCGATGGACCGCCGGCTCGGGCTGTTCTTCGCCGGGGCGGGCGTGCACATCTACGAGGGCTACGGCCTGACGGAGTCCACGGCGGCCGCGACCGCCAACCCGCCCGGGCGCACCCGCTTCGGCACGGTGGGGCAGCCCATCCCCGGTATGACCGTGCACATCGCGGACGACGGCGAGATCTGGCTGCACGGGGAGAACGTCTTCCAGGGGTACCTCAACAACCAGAAGGCCACCGACGCGACCCTGCACGACGGCTGGCTCGCCACCGGCGACCTCGGCACACTCGACGAGGACGGCTTCCTCACCATCACCGGCCGCAAGAAGGAGATCCTGGTCACGTCCGGCGGCAAGAGCGTTTCACCCGGTGTGCTGGAGGAGCGCGTCCGGGACCATCCGCTGGTCAACCAGTGCATCGTCGTCGGCAACGACCGCCCGTACATCGCCGCCCTGGTCACCCTCGACCAGGAGGCCGTGGAGCACTGGCTGGCCATGCGGGCCAAGCCGCAGATGTCCCCGGCGGAGCTGGTGCGCGACGCGGATCTGGAGACGGAGGTGCGCCGCGCGGTGGTCGCCGCCAACACCCTCGTCTCGCAGGCCGAGTCGATCCGCACCTTCCGCATCCTCGCCCAGCCGTTCACCGAGGAGCACGGGCTGCTGACCCCGTCGCTGAAGCTGAAGCGCAAGGCGATCGAGAAGGCGTACGAGAACGAGGTCGAGGCGCTCTACCGGGCGTGACCTCCGCTCCGCGGGGCAGGTGTGGCTTCGGATTTCTCCCGTCAGGAATGCATCACCGCCCGTGATCGTTGACGATGGGAGCACACTGACCACTTACCGAAGGATCGAGAGCTCGTGAGCAAGGTCCCCCCGATCATCCTGAACAACGGCGTCGAGATGCCCCAGTTGGGCTTCGGCGTCTGGCAGGTGCCGGACGACGAGGCCGAGACGGCCGTCGCGACGGCGCTGGAGGCCGGGTACCGCAGCATCGACACCGCGGCGATCTACGGCAACGAGGAGGGCACCGGCAAGGCCATCGCCGCCTCCGGTCTGCCCCGCGAGGAGCTCTTCGTCACCACGAAGCTCTGGAACGCCGACCAGGGGTACGACTCCACGCTGCGCGCCTTCGACACGTCGCTGGAGAAGCTCGGCCTGGACTTCGTCGACCTTTACCTGATCCACTGGCCCACGCCGGAGCGGGGTCTGTTCGTCGACACGTACAAGGCGTTCGAGAAGCTGCACGCCGACGGCCGCATCCGGGCCATCGGTGTCTCCAACTTCCTTCCCGAGCACCTGCAGAAGCTGATCGGTGAGACGTCGGTCGTCCCGGCGGTGAACCAGATCGAGCTGCACCCGCATCTGCAGCAGGGCACCTCCCGCGAGTACCACGCGGAGCAGGGCATCGCCACGGAGGCCTGGTCGCCGCTCGGCCAGGGCAAGGGCCTGCTGGAGGTCCCGGCGATCGTCGCCATCGCCCGCAAGCACGACCGCACCCCCGCGCAGGTCGTGCTGCGCTGGCACATCCAGCTGGGCAACGTGGTGATCCCGAAGTCCGTGACGCCGTCGCGGATCAAGGAGAACATCGACGTCTTCGACTTCAGCCTCGACGACGAGGACCTGGCGGCCATCAGCGCCCTGAACGAGGACCGGCGCATCGGCCCGGACCCGGCGGAGTTCAACGGCGCCTGAGCCGTACCGGCAGCGCCCCGGTCCCGGAGCCCCTCACGGGGTACCGGGACCGGGGCGCCGTCGTTGCCGCTGCCTCAGACCGGCTGTCCCACGGGCCGTACGACGACCGTGTTGACGTCGACGCCCTCCGGCTGGCTCATCGCCCAGACGACCGAGTCGGCGATCTGGCCGGCGGTGAGGAGACGCCCGGGCGGGAGGCTGCCGTAGGAGTTCCAGAAGGGCGTTTCCGTCCGGCCCGGCGCGACCAGGGTGACGCCCACGCCCCACTCGGTGACCTGCCGCCGGGTGTTCTCGGCGAGCCCGGTCACCGCCCACTTCGTCGCCCCGTAGAGGTTGCCCGGTCCGTGCACGAACCCGGCGACGCTGCCGATCAGGACGATCCGGCCGCGCGTCTCCTTCAGGGCGTCGATGGAGGCCCGGATCAGCAGGGCGGGCCCGAGGACGTTGGTCAGCACCATGTCCCGCCAGCCGTCGGGGTCCCCCTCGGCGACCGTGTCGTGGGTGGCGGAACCGGCGTTGGCCACCACCGTGTCCAGCCGTCCGAACGCCTTGACCGTGGTGTCGACCGCCGCCCGGACGTCGTCGTACACGGCGGTGTCACCGGCGATCGTCAGCAGCCCCTCGGGACGTCCCAGTCCCTCGGCGAAGTCACGCAACCGCTCCTCCCCTCGGCCGGTGACCGCCACCCGGTGCCCGTCGTCCAGCAACCTGCGTGCGACGGCGGCACCGATGCCGCTTCCACCGCCGGTGATGAGCGCGACCTGAGACATGGACTTCCCCCTGGAGTGTGGGCCAAAGTGCGATGCCGGGGAGTCCATCAGTTGAAGTGCTCTCGAAGTCAAGGGCGGCCGTGCTAGCCCGGCCGGACCGCCGTGTGCACCGTGTGGGCCTCCAGGACGAACACGTCCGGGCGGCGGTGCAGGCTCTCCTCGTCGTCGGGGTCGAGCAGGCGGTCGACGGTCGCGAGGTCCCCGGCGTCGAGTCCCTCGGCGAGCTTGTCGCGCATGTGAGACAAGGAGGCCACGACATACGCGCGTGCCCGGTCCGATGCGGGGGCCGGCAGGTCGAGCAGGAAGCTGTGCGTCCTCGTGTGCTTGAGCCCTGCGGCGGCCAGCAGCGCCGGCCAGTCCTCGGTCTCGGCCACGTGCCCGGGCAGATCGGTACGCATCCGGGTGAACCACTCCGCCTCCACCGCGTCGATCCGCGCCTGGAGACCGGGACGGCCCATGCCGATGTCACGCGGCAGGAACCGAAGGGGCAGACCGCCCTCCATGAGGGCCAGCGTGCCACCCGGCGCCAGATGCCGGGCGAAGGCGGCCAGCGCGGCCCGCTGGTCGCCCAGGTGGTGCAGGCTGCGGCTCGCCCACAGCAGGTCGGCGGGGTAGTCCAGCTCGCCGAGCACATCGGGCAGCTCGCCGGCGAGCGTGCCGAAGCGGTCGGCGACGCCCTGCCGCCCGGCGCGCGCCCGGGCCCGCTCCAGCAGCGCTTCGGAGCCGTCCACCGCCATGATCCGGGCACCCGGGAACGTCTCCGCGAACAGGCACGACACGACACCCGGACCGCTGCCCGCGTCGACGATCAGACCCGGCTCGGTCACCTCCTGTGCCAGCCAGCCGAGCGCCCGCTCGTACAGTGACGCGAACAGCTCCGCCGAGGACTCCAGCATCGGGCCCATCTCGGCCCAGTCGAGGTCCGTGTGGCCGTGGTGAGCGCCGTGGCCGTGCTCGTGGACAGGCTCGTGGACAGGCTCGTGGTCGTCGTGGTGGTGGTGCGCCATGGTGGTCAGCCTCTCGCTCGGATGCGGTCAGCGTGCGCCGACGCACCGGACGGAGGCCAGTGCTGTTGCCGGTCCCGCAAAATCCGCCGGGGCCGTGGCCCCGGCGGATCAGCGGTTCACCGCGGACCGGTCAGGACAGCGGCGGGTAGGCGTTCTGCATCAGTTGCCGGAACTGCGCGGAGAACCAGTGCCCGGACACCGGCGCGTCCGCCAGGGCGCCGGACATGTTGTTGTTGTTCCGCGGGTTGCCCGTGTAGGTCGGGTCGCACATGCGGTCGAAACCCTTGCCCTCGTCGTTCGGGATGGCCTTGCTCGACCCGTCGGACTCACCCGGCGGCTTCATCCACACGTACGCGTCGATCCCCGCGGCCGGAGCGGCCTTCGGGCGCTCGCCGAGACCCGCTCCGGACTGGTTGCACCAGTTGCCGGCGTTGAAGCGACGGTCGTACCGCCCGCCGTCGACGTAGGTGTCGACGCTGGTCGTCGCGCCCGGTCCGGTGGGCCGTGCGGCGCCGCCCCAGCCGTTGCGGGAGGTGTCGATCAGCATGCCGATGTTCGAGTCGAAGCCCGCCGAGACCAGTTGGTTGCGGAAGGCCTGGGCGTAGGACAGCTCGTCGAGGTAGCGGTTCCAGTCGACCCACTTCGACTCGCGGACGGACTTGCCGCCCACGGTGTCGTTGATGGTGAAGTTGTTCTCCTTCAGGGCGCTGTAGTTCGCCGTGTTGGTGATGAAGCCGTGGACGTCGTTCACCGTGGCGCCCTCGGCGGTCGCCGCCTCCTTCATGATGGTGGCGGTGGGGCCGAAGTTGTCGTCCCAGCCGATCCAGCCGTGGTGCCCGGCGTCGACGTAGTTGTATACGTTGGGCACGTCGCCGAGCTTGTTGAGTGCGTAGCCGACGCCCTTGACGTAGTTGCCGTTGGCCTTCATCACGTCGCACTGCGGGACGGCTGTCGGGCGGCTGCCGGTGTTGGTGACGAGGTTCGGCAGCGAGTCGATCTCGACCGTGGTGACGATCCGCAACGAGGCGTACTTCGGGTCGGCGAGGATCGCCTTGATCGGGTCGATGTACTCCGTCTTGTAGCGGCCGATCTCATCGGCCTTCAGCTCGCCGTTGGAGGCGAGGGCGGAGCAGTCCCGGCCGGGCAGGTTGTAGATGACGAACTGGACGACGAGCTCGCCGGATCCCTTCTGGCGCAGCGCCTCGTCGAGGTGGTCGCGCAGGCCCATCTTTCCGCCGGAGCCGTTGATCGCGGCGATGCGGTCCAGCCAGACACCGGTCGGCTGGCCGGCGACCCGGCTGCCGCCCGGCTCGGCCGCGGCGTTCGCGGACCACTCCGGGTTCACGTACACCTTCGCGCCCTCGTAGGGGTTGTTCACGCGAGTGGACGGTCCGCCCGGGTCCGGCGGGTCCGTGGGGCCGCCGCCGCCGTCGACGTTGCAGGTCACGCCGTCGAGGGTGAAGGTCGCCGGGATCGCGTTGCTGCCGCTGTAGCTGCCCTGGAAACCGAAGCTGACCGAACCGCCGGTCGCCAGCTGTCCGTTGTACGTCTCGTTGGCGGCGGTGACGGCGGCACCGCTCTGGCTGATCTTGGCGTTCCAGCCGCTGGTCACCTTCTGGTTCCCGGCGTACGACCACTTCAGCGACCACGACGACTTGGCCGCGCTGTTGTTGGTGAGGGTCACGGCGGCGGTGAAGCCGGTGCTCCACTGGTTCTGGATCTTGTAGTCGACGGTGCAGGGGACGGCGGCGATGCCGGCGCCGCCCGGGTCGACGGCGAAGGCGGTGCCGGTCGCGCCTGCGACCAGAGCCATGGCGGCCAGTAACGCGGTTCTCGTACGGCTCATGAGTGGGGGTCCCTCTTCCGTTGGGTTCCTTGCGTTTTCCGCGGTTCCGTGGGGGGTTCAGAGGTGCGGTGAGGTCTGCGCGGGCATGCCGGGGCCGATGCGGCGCCGTATGCGGCCTGCTGAGGGCGGCGACTGTCCGCCGCGCGCGGCTGACTCACACGCCGGCGGCGGGTCAAAGTACTGAACGCGGGGGGTGTCGCATGAGCGACTCCTTGCAGGTCGGGCGTGCCGTGACGGACGCGTCGACTGATGGAACCGCTCCCACTGGTGTCAAGGAAGGTAGCGGCAAGTGACGGCAAAGAACAGGGGAGTTGCTGACTTTTGCTCAAGGCGCCGCGTCGAATCTTTTCGACTCTTCGAAGACCTTGACCAGTACCTGACGTATCCGCACTATGGGAGCGCTCCCACTGGTTCAAGCCTTGACTTCTCCGAGCCGCAAGGAGGAACCAGCACCATGCATCCCCCACCCCGGAGGCGGAGAGCCGCGCGGCGGCTGTGGACCGCCGCGCTCGCCGCTCTCGCTCTTCCGTTGACGATGCTCTCCTCAGCATCGACTCCCGCGCAGGCGGCGGCACTTCAGTGCAGTGTCGACTACAAGGCGAACGACTGGGGCTCAGGTTTCACGGTGGACCTGACCCTCACCAACCGCGGCACGGACGTCATCGACGGCTGGACGCTGACCTACGCCTACTCCGGCAACCAGAAGCTGGGCAACGGCTGGAACGGCACCTGGTCGCAGTCCGGCCAGAACATCACCGTGAAGAACGCCTCCCACAACGCGCGGGTCGCGGCGGGCGCCGCCGTCTCCACCGGTGCCCAGTTCTCCTACAGCGGCTCCAACACCGCGCCCACGTCCTTCTCGGTCAACGGCACGCCCTGCACCGGCGCGCACCAGCCGCCGATCACCGTGCTGACCAGCCCGAGCGCGGGCGCCGTCTACACCCAGGGCCAGGCGGTGCCGCTGGCGGCCACCGCCGCCGCCGCGGACAACGCCACGATCAGCAAGGTGGAGTTCTACGACGACACCAAGCTGCTGGGCACGGACACGAGCGCGCCCTACGCGCTGTCCGTCTCCGACCTGGCCGTGGGCGGTCACTCGCTGGTGGCGAAGGCGTACGACAGCATGGGCGCCTCCGCAGACTCCACCCCGGTCGGCATCACCGTCTCCTCCGGCCCGGCCATCGTCGCCTCGCCGCTCCAACTGGGCGTCCAGTCCGGCAAGTCGGGCACCTACGAGGTGAAGCTGTCCAAGCAGCCCGCCTCCAGCGTGACGGTGACGTCGGCCCGCGCGAGCGGCAACTCGGGCCTGTCGGTCTCGGCCGGCGCCTCGCTCACCTTCACGCCGCAGAACTGGAACACCGCGCAGCAGGTGACCGTCACGGCCGCGAACTCGGGCACGGGATCGGCCGTGTTCGAGTCGACGGCCGCAGGCCACGCCAAGGCCTCGGTCACCGTCACCCAGCTGGCCGCGGCGAAGGTCTACGACGCCCGCTTCCTTGAGCTCTACGGGAAGATCACCAACCCGGCGAACGGCTACTTCTCCCCCGAGGGCATCCCCTACCACTCGGTCGAGACGCTGATCGTCGAGGCGCCGGACCACGGCCACGAGACCACCTCGGAGGCGTACAGCTACCTCCTGTGGCTCCAGGCCATGTACGGCAAGGTGACGGGTGACTGGTCGAAGTTCAACGGCGCGTGGGACCTCATGGAGAAGTACATGATCCCCACCCACGCCGACCAGCCGACCAACTCCTTCTACAACGCCGCCAAGCCGGCCACCTACGCGCCCGAGCTGGACACGCCGGACGAGTACCCGGCCAAGCTCGACACCGGTGTCCCGGTCGGCCGCGACCCGATCGCCGCCGAGCTGAAGAGCGCGTACGGCACGGACGACGTCTACGGCATGCACTGGCTGCAGGACGTCGACAACGTCTACGGCTACGGCAACGCACCCGGCAAGTGCGAGGCGGGTCCGTCGGACACCGGCCCGTCGTACATCAACACCTTCCAGCGCGGCGCGCAGGAGTCGGTGTGGGAGACGGTGCCGCAGCCGACCTGCGACGCCTTCAAGTACGGCGGCAAGAACGGCTATCTGGACCTGTTCACCGGTGACGCCTCCTACGCCAAGCAGTGGAAGTTCACCAACGCGCCGGACGCCGACGCGCGTGCCGTGCAGGCCGCCTACTGGGCCGACCTGTGGGCGAAGGAGCAGGGCAAGGGCTCCGCCGTCTCCGCGACGGTCGGCAAAGCCGCCAAGATGGGCGACTACCTGCGCTACTCCATGTACGACAAGTACTTCAAGAAGGCCGGCAACTGCGTCGGTCCCGCCGCCTGCCCTGCGGGCACCGGCAAGGACGCCTCGTTCTACCTGATGTCCTGGTACTACGCCTGGGGCGGCGCCACCGACACGAGTGCCGGGTGGGCCTGGCGCATCGGCTCCAGCCACGCCCACGGCGGCTACCAGAACCCCCTGGCCGCCTACGCGCTCGCCAACTACGCGCCGCTGAAGCCGAAGTCGGCGACGGGCGCGGCGGACTGGGCCAAGTCCATGGACCGGCAGCTGGAGTTCTACCGCTGGCTGCAGTCGGACGAGGGCGCCATCGCGGGCGGCGCGACCAACAGCTGGGCGGGCCGGTACGCGACCCCGCCTTCGGGCAAGTCGACGTTCTACGGCATGTTCTACGACGAGAAGCCCGTGTACCACGACCCGCCGTCCAACCAGTGGTTCGGCTTCCAGGCGTGGTCCATGGAGCGCGTCGCCGAGCTGTACCAGCAGACGGGGAACGCGCAGGCCAAGACGGTCCTCGACAAGTGGGTCGACTGGGCGCTGTCCAAGACCACGTTCAACCCGGACGGTACGTTCCGCATCCCGTCGACGCTGCAGTGGTCGGGCCAGCCCGACACCTGGAACGCATCGAGCCCAGGCTCCAACAGCGGTCTGCACGTCACGGTCGCCGACTACACCAATGACGTGGGTGTGGCGGCCGCGTACGCCAAGACCCTGACGTACTACGCGGACCGCTCCGGTGACACGGAGGCCGCGGCGGCGGCGAAGAAGCTGCTGGACGGCATGTGGGCCAACCACCAGGACGCCCTCGGCGTCGCGGTCCCGGAGAACCGGGCCGACTACAACCGCTTCGACGACCGGGTGTTCATCCCGAGTGGCTGGACCGGCACGATGCCGAACGGCGACGCGATCAACTCGTCGTCGACGTTCGAGTCGATCCGCTCCTTCTACGAGGACGACCCGGCCTGGTCGAAGGTCGAGAGTTATCTCGCGGGCGGTGCGGTGCCGTCGTTCACGTACCACCGGTTCTGGGCCCAGGCGGACATCGCCCTGGCCATGGGCGCGTACGCGGAGCTTCTCGAATAGCCCCCGCCGGGCGCTCGGCCGGGGCGCGGGTTGTGTCTGCGGGCCGTGTGCGGCTGGTCTCGCCCACGCGGCGGAACCGCATATCGATGCAGCCCCGCGCCCCCTGAAGGCAGGTGCGTCCGAAGCTCCGCGTTCGTGGTCTCGCCACCTGACGGCGAGGCCGGCCCGGCCGGGCGGCTCCCCTCCGCACGGGGAGCCGCCCGGCCCTCGCACGTCCCCCCTCACGGAAGGACCCCCACCGTGCGAAGAACCCGCATCCTCACGGCTGTCCTGGCGCTGGCGGCCGGGCTGCTGTCGGGCGCCCCCACCGCCCTGGCCGCCGATCCCCCGGCGCCGGAGCTCGCCGCCGACACCTACGCCTGGAAGAACGCCCGGATCGACGGCGGCGGGTTCGTCCCCGGCATCGTCTTCAACCGCTCCGAGAAGAACCTGGCCTACGCCCGCACGGACATCGGCGGTGCCTACCGCTGGCAGGAGTCCTCCAAGACCTGGACGCCGCTGCTGGACTCGGTCGGGTGGGACGACTGGGGGCACACGGGCGTGGTCAGCATCGCGTCCGACTCCGTCGACCCGGACCGGGTGTACGCGGCGGTCGGGACGTACACGAACAGCTGGGACCCGAAGAACGGCGCGGTCATGCGCTCCTCCGACCGGGGCGCGAGCTGGTGGAAGGCCGACCTGCCGTTCAAGCTCGGCGGCAACATGCCGGGGCGGGGCATGGGCGAGCGGCTGGCGATCGACCCGAACCGCAACAGCGTGCTGTACCTGGGCGCGCCCAGCGGCAAGGGGCTGTGGCGGTCGACGGACTCGGGCGCCAGTTGGTCGCAGGTCACGAACTTCCCGAACGCCGGCAACTACGCCCAGGACCCGAGCGACACGAGCGGCTACGCGTCCGACAACCAGGGCATCGTGTGGGTCACCTTCGACGAGTCCACGGGCACCGCCGGGAGCGCCACGAAGACGGTCTACGTCGGGGTGGCCGACAAGGACAACGCGGTGTACCGCTCGACGGACGCGGGCGCGACCTGGCAGCGGCTGCCCGGGCAGCCCACCGGCCACCTCGCCCACAAGGGCGTCCTGGACGCGAAGAACGGCTACCTCTACCTCGCCTACAGCGACAAGGGCGGGCCGTACGACGGCGGCAAGGGCCGGCTGTGGCGGTACGCGACGGGCGCGGGGACCTGGAGGGACATCAGCCCGGTGGCGGAGGAGGACACCTTCTACGGTTTCAGCGGACTGACCGTGGACCGGCAGAAGCCGGGCACGGTCATGGCGACCGCGTACAGCGCCTGGTGGCCGGACACCCAGATCTTCCGCTCCACGGACAGCGGCGGGACCTGGACCAGGGCGTGGGACTACACGTCGTACCCGAACCGCGAGAACCGCTACACGATGGACGTCTCGTCCTCGCCGTGGCTGACGTGGGGCGCCGACCCGCAACCACCCGAGCAGACGCCGAAGCTGGGCTGGATGACGGAGGCGCTGGAGATCGACCCGTTCGACTCGAACCGGATGATGTACGGGACGGGCGCGACGGTCTACGGCACCGAGAACCTCACGAACTGGGACAGCGGAGGCAGGTTCGCCGTCAAGCCGATGGTGCGGGGCCTGGAGGAGACGGCGGTCAACGACCTCGCCTCTCCCCCGTCCGGCGCCCCGCTGCTCAGCGCACTCGGTGACATCGGCGGCTTCCGGCACACGGATCTGACGAAGGTGCCGTCGATGATGTTCACCCGGCCGAACTTCACGACGACCACGAGCCTGGACTTCGCCGAGTCGAACCCGAACACGGTGGTGCGGACGGGGAATCTGGACTCGGGCCCGCACATCGCGTTCTCGACGGACAACGGGGCCAACTGGTCCGCCGGGACCGACCCTTCGGGTGTGAGCGGCGGCGGCACCGTCGCGTCGGCGGCCGACGGCAGCCGGTTCGTGTGGAGCCCCGAGGGCGCCGGTGTCCACCACGCGACGGGCTTCGGCACGTCGTGGCAGGCCTCCGCCGGGATCCCGGCAGGGGCGATCGTCGAGTCGGACCGCGTCGACACGAAGACCTTCTACGGCTTCAAGTCCGGGAAGTTCTACGTGAGTACGGACGGCGGCGCGACCTTCAAGGCCTCCCCCGCCACGGGGCTGCCGAGCGGCGACAGCGTCCGCTTCAAGGCGCTGCCCGGCGGGAAGGGCGACGTGTGGCTGGCGGGCGGCACCACGGACGGCGCCTACGGCCTGTGGCACTCCACGGACGGCGGAACGACCTTCACCAGGCTCGCGAACGTCGCCCAGGCGGACACCATCGGCTTCGGCAAGGCGGCACCCGGCGCCTCCTACCAGACCCTCTACACCAGTGCGAAGATCGGCGGAGTGCGGGGCCTCTTCCGCTCCACGGACAAGGGCGCGAGCTGGACGCGCATCAACGACGACGCCCACCAGTGGGGCTGGACGGGCGCGGCGATCACCGGCGACCCACGGGTGTACGGCCGCGTCTACGTCTCCACGAACGGCCGGGGCGTCATCTACGGCGACAGCGCAGGCGGCGGCCCGTCGGATCGGGGCCCGGACCCGACGCCGACCGGCGCCTGCGCGGTGACGTACAAGGTCACCAGCCAGTGGCAGGACGGCTTCCAGGCGCACGTGCAGCTCACCAACACCGGTACGAGCGCCTGGAACGGCTGGTCGCTCGGCTGGAGCTTCGCCGACGGCCAGAAGCTGACACAGGCGTGGAACACCGAGGCGGCACAGGCGGGTTCGGCGGTGACGGCGAGGAACGTCGGCTGGAACGCGAACGTGGCGGCAGGGTCGTCGGTGGGCTTCGGCTTCACGGCGAACCGCTCGGGCACGAACGCCAGACCGACCGCCTTCACCTTGGGCCGGCAGAACTGCACGGTCGACTGACCGGGCGGCCCGAGGGCGTGCACCGGACACGGTGTGCGCCCTCCCCGCACCACGGACGCCCCCATGAGTCGATCACGAATCCGTCACCTCCCCCGCACATCACTCACACTTTCTTCACACCGACCGTTACGCTCACCTCCCACGAAAACTCTCAGGGGGGTCCATGTCGTACACCCAGCCTCCGCCGCCGCCCGGCTTCGGGCCGCATCCCTCCCCGCCGGCTCCCCGTCCGTCCTGGGCCCGCAAACGCGTCCTGATACCCGCCGCCGCCGTCGCCCTCCTCGTGGGCGCGGGCATCGGCTCGGCCGGGAACGGCGGCGACGGCGAGAAGACGGCCGCCGAGCCCCGCCCGACCGTCACCGTCACCGAGAAGGCCCAGGCGGACGACGCGGCGGAACCGGCCCCTACGGTGACTGTCACCAAGACCGCCACCGCCAAGGACAAGCCGAAGCCGAAGCCCAAGGCTGACACCGCGGACGACTCCCCCGAGGCCGCCGCCGACGACACCGACGGGGGCACGGCGGTGTTCAAGGTGTGGGGCTCCGCCCCCTCCGGGGTCGACATCACGTACGGCAACGACGGCACCAACCTCCAGGGCAAGGGCCTGCCCCTGAAGAAGACCCTGACCGTCAAGGACGACGCCCTCTACTACCAGGTGACCGCGCAGCTCATGGGCGGCGGTGACATCCGGTGCTCGATCACCATCGACGGCAGGACGAAGTCGGGCCGGGCGCAGGGCGCCTACAACATCTGCTCCGCCCAGCTCAACAGCGACTTCAGCGGCGGCTTCAGCTAGTCGCAGGTCGAGTTCACCCGGTCTTGCGGAACGCCCGCAGGCTGAACACCGGGTCGGGGCGTGGCCGGTCCTGGTCGGGGAGCCGGGCGAGGCGGCGGGCGAACCCGTCGGCGAGCGGGTGGCCCGGCGGCAGCGTGACGAACCAGCCCCTGCGCAGGTCGGCGATCGTACGGCGGGGGCTGCGGCCCTGGCCGTGACCGGTGAAACGGGCCTGCCCGGCCGGGGCCAGGCCGTGGGCGGCGGCACAGGACTCGACGTCCGCCGCCGCGTCCCGGACCGGGCCCGGCGGCCGGGAGGACAGCACGACATCGATGTCACTGCCCACGTTGTGGGAGGCGGCCTTGTCGACCGTGGTGACGTAGACGCCGCCGGGGCGCAGCACCCGGGCGCACTCGCCGACGATGGCCCGCACCTCGGCGGGCCCGGCGGCCAGATGCAGCAGCCACACGCTGCACACGGCGTCGAACTGCCCGTCCCGGAAGGGCAGCCGGCGGCTGTCGGCGCGTACGACGGCACCGGGGAGCCGGGTGGAGGCCTGCCGGGCCATCGCCGCGGCGAGGTCGACGCCGGTCACCCTCATGTGGTCGCGGGCGGCGGCCAGCCGGCGGGTCACGATGCCGGTGCCGCAGGCGACGTCGAGCAGACTGCGCGTGTCCGGCGGCACGAGGCTCAGCACGCCCTGTGCGGCGGCGGCCGCCCGGGGCTCGCCGCCGCGCGAGGCGTCGTACCGCTCCGCTTCCTTGTCGTAGTCGAGCACCCGGTCAGTGTGCCCCGTGCCCGGGGGCGAGGTCCTCCACTCTGCGGGCGAGCTCGAAGTCCTTCTCGGTGACGGCGCCGCCCGCGCTGTGCGTGTGCACGGCCAGGGAGACGGTGTTGTAGCCGAGCGTGAGGTCGGAGTGGTGGTTCAGTTCCTCCTGGACCTGGGCGATGTGCACGACCATCGCCGTCGCCGAGAAGTGCGAGCCGAGCCGGTAGGAACGGACGAGACGGTCCTGGTCGAGCGACCAGCCCGGCAGCTCGGCCAGCCGGTCCTCGACCTCCTTCTGCGACAGCGGTTCGACGGGCATGGGCTGCGCTCCTTCCCGGACTGCGGTGTCCCCGGTGTCCTCCCAGCCTGCCACAACGGGGCGGCCGAAGCCCTGGTCAGAAGGGTGTATCTGTCCGAGACGACCGGTTCTCGACTACGGTCCCGGCATGACCACTCACCCGTCCACCGCCGAGCAGGGCGTGGGCCCGCTGCTGCGGGCCTGGCGGGAGCAGCGGCGGGTCAGCCAGCTGGAGCTGGCCCTGCGCGCGGACTCCTCGGCCCGGCACATCAGCTTCGTCGAAACCGGCCGCTCCCGGCCCAGCGAGGAGATGGTGCTGCGGCTGGCCGAGCATCTGGACGTGCCCGTGCGGGAGCGCAACGCGCTGCTGCTGGCGGCCGGTTACGCCCCCCGCTACCCGGAGACCCCGCTGGACGACCCGGCGCTGGGCGCGCTGCGGGAGGGCATCGAGCGGCTGATCGGCGGCTACGAGCCGTATCCGGCCCTGGTGGTGGACGCGCTGTACAACGTCGTGGCCGCCAACCGGGGGGTGATGACGCTGGTCGAGGGCGTCGGCGAGGCGCTGCTCGCACCGCCGCTGAACGCGATGCGGCTGGCCCTGCACCCGCGGGGCCTCGCTCCCCGCATCCGCAATCTGCGCGCCTGGCGGGGCCATCTGCTGGAGCAGATGGAGCGGCAGATCGCCCTGCACCGCTCGCAGCCGCTGCGGGCGCTGTACGAGGAGGTGGCGGCGTACCCCGTGCCCGCCGCGGATGCGGCGGACGAGCCCTCGGAGCCGGTTCCGTACTTCGCGCTGCCGCTGCGGATCGAGCACGAGGGACGGACGCTGTCGTTCATCTCCTCCATCTCCACGTTCAACACGCCGATGGACGTGACGGTCGCCGAGCTGGCCATCGAGACGCTGCTCCCGGCGGACCCGGCGACGGCCAAGTATCTTCAGACGCTCGTGTCCTGACGGGCCTTCAGGGCCGTGTGCTGCAGGACCCCGAAGCCGGCCACGGTCAGGGCCTGCAGCACCGTCCACACCGTTCCCGGCGTGCTGGGCGAGAGCCACAGCACCAGGGCCACCAGGCTCACCGCAGCCCAGGCGAGGTTGCCCTCGACGACGGCCCGCACGCCGAGTGCCGGCGGCTGCCTGCGGGCGGCCAGCAGGCCCACGCCCGCCGCGTAGAGGGCGAGAAACGCGCCCAGGGCGAGGAGCAGCGTGGCGTCAGCGCCGAGGAACCGCCCGAGCGGGCCGGAGAACGCGAGGTAGGCGAGCGCGTTGACGCCGGTCACGACGGCGTCCAGGGCGAGGAAGCGGCGCAGCATCGACTGCGGCTCGGAGGTGCGGGCGAGTGCGGCGAGCTGGAACGCGGACATGGGAATCACCCTCCGTCGGGTCGTGGTGCGGCGGCTGGGGCCGGGTCCCGGGGCGGAGTGCGCCGGCCCGGGACCCGGTGCGTCCACGATCCCTTTCGGGTGGCGTCCGGTCGATTACCCGCGGGGTCATGCCCGCCCCGCGCCTGAGGCTTCCGGCGATCTTCTCGCTCCGGGCCCTGTCACGCCGCCGGCCGGCCGTGACAGACTGATCGCAGGCTTGGGCACGTTGGGGAGGCGTGGCGTGAGTGAACGGCGGGCCGCACCCACCGTGGGCCAGGTGGTCCTGGGCAAGCGGTTGCAGGAGCTGCGGGAGGCCGCGGGCCTCAGCCGGGACGAGGCCGCGAAGGTGCTGCGGGTCGCCCCGGCGACGGTCCGGCGCATGGAGACCGCCGACGTCGCGCTGAAGATCCCGTACGTGCAGATCCTGCTGACGGCGTACGGGGTGGCGGCGGACGAGGTCACCGCCTTCGTCGAGCTCGCCGAGGAGGCGAACCGGCCGGGCTGGTGGCAGCGGTTCCACGACGTGCTGCCGGAATGGTTCAGCCTGTACGTGAGCCTGGAGGGCGCGGCCCGGATCATCCGGTCGTACGAGCCGCACTTCGTGCCGGGGCTGCTGCAGACCGAGGGGTACGCCCGGGCCGTGCTGCAGGCAGGCACCATCGCGAACGCCGGGCCCGAGGCCGTGGACCGGCACGTGTCGCTGCGCATGGAGCGGCAGCGGCTCCTGGACCGGCCGAACCCGCCGCACCTGTGGGTCATCATGGACGAGACGGTGCTGTGCCGCCCGGTGAGCGTGGACGGCCGGGTGATGCGCGACCAGCTGGACAAGCTGCTGGAGTACGCCGAGCGCGACCGGGTCACCCTGCAGGTCGCGGAATTCGCGGCCGGCCCCCACCCGGGGACGTACGCGCCGTTCTCGCTGTTCCGCTTCGCCGAGCCGGAGCTGCCCGACATGGTCTTCACGGAGTACCTGACCGGCGCGCTGTACCTGGACGCCCGCAAGGAGGTCTCCGCGCACCTGGAGGTGCTGGACCACATGACGGCCCGGGCGGGCTCCGCGCAGCGCACGGAGGAGCTGCTGCGGGAGTACCGCGAGCGCTACTGAGCCCCACGGCTCCACCCTCGACGTCATGGGACGGGTTCTGACCCGTACGGGCGCCGTCGGCAGGTGTGCTCCCCGGCCCACCCCTAGCGTCGGGATGACGGGACGGCCAGGCGAGCGCACGTGAAGGAGGTCCGATGCCCGGATTCGAGCTGCTGTACCAGGCGGCCGCGCTGTGCCTGATGTACCCCGACGACGACTTCCGCGCCAGGCTGCCGCTGTTGCGCGAAGCGGCCCCCCAACTGCGGGAGTTCGCCGACCACGCGGCCGTCACCCCGCCGCGGGAGCTGGCCGCGCACTACGTGGAGGTGTTCGAGGCCGGGCAGGACCACAGCCTGTATCTGAGCGCCTGGCGCGAGGCCGCCCCGGCACCGTCCGAGGAGCTGTACAGGGCGCACGGTCTGGAGACGACCGGCGAGGAGCCGCCGGACTTCCTGCCGGCGGTCCTGGAGTGCGCGGCCCGCACCGGCGACACCGAGCTGCTGGCGGAGCACCGGGACGGCCTGGACCGGCTCCGGTCGAAGCTCACCGACTTCGGCACCCCGTACGCGACGGTCCTGGACGCGGTGTGCGCGACGCTGCCGCCGGTGGCCACGGGGCGCTAGTAGTGCTTGGTCAGGTTCGTTTGTCGGTGGCGTGTCCGATTGGGGGGCTGTGTCGTTGAGCGGTTTGTGACACCTGGGGAGTTGGATGAGG